>DUOZ01000007.1 GCA_012838555.1 bacterium
AAAGGTGATGATGTATGAAAAAAATAGTGATTTTAATAGTGTTATTATGTAGTTTTATTTCTCTAAGTTCTTGTGTAGGTCATAAAAGAAATCATTTTGTTGAGGGGTTTTTTCACAGTATAAGAGTAAATGACGAATCAGAGGGAGTAGATGAATATTATTTAGAAGTTAAAGCAATCGATTACGATACTTATGTTTTATCTGATGGATTAAATACAGTAAAGGATAGTGTTTTGAAAGAACCCAATTGTTACTTTCAAATAACATTCTATAAAATAGATGAGGAAAATATAAAAACAATTTTAAACTTTTATAATCTTGTAGACAATTATCCCAATACTAAAGCTGTTCCAGCTAATTACATTGATGAGAATAAAAATACAATTGGACCACTTTATATTGAAACAGGTGAATATCACCAGATCTATTCAATTAAATATAAAGATGAAATAACCGGTGATATACTATACATAGATTTTGATGAGGTAAACTAATGATAAACTAAGAAATAATCAAAAATGTGAGTAAATAATTTTAATAAATCTTAAACACTTAATGATAAGGCTTGATTTCAATTATAGAAAGAGTTAAGCCTTTTTAAATTACTCTTAACTTAAAAATAAAAGCCCCTTAGTTTTCACCACAATATTATTTGTAGTGTCTACTTGGGGGTATCAAATTATTTATTCGAAATTTTTTATTTACTATTCTTCTTCTGCAGCTTCAGCAGCTAAAGCAGCTTGTTTTGCATCTTTATTTTCTTTACGTTGAATAGCTTTAACAGCTTTGTCAACTAATTTAGCAAAAGCAGGTGCATCATTAATAGCTAATTCTGAAAGCATTTTACGGTTAACTTCAACTTTAGCTAATTTTAAGCCATACATTAAACGACTATAAGAAATTCCATTTAAATGAGCTGCTGCATTTATTCTTGTGATCCAAAGTTTTCTGAAATCACGTTTGATTCTTCTTCTATCACGATAAGCATACTTTAAAGAACGCATTACTTGTTCATTGGCAGTTCTAAATAATCTATGTTTAGAACCATAATAACCTTTAGCAAGTTTTAAGACTTTTTTACGGTATCTTCTTGCTACACTACCACGTTTAACTCTCATACTCTATCTCTCCTTATCTAGGCAACAATGAATCAATTCTCTTGGCATCTGTTTCGTGTACCAATGCAGGTTTGGAAAGATGTCTTCTTTGTTTTTTAGTTTTTGCCCAAGCATCGTGTTGTCTATAGGCTTGTTTTCTTTTTAATTTTCCTGTTGCGGTTCTTTTAAAGCGTTTTGCTACAGCTTTTTTTGTCTTCATTTTGATCTTTGACATAAGTTTTCCTCCTAATAAACTACTTGCCAGATTTTGGTGCGATGACTGCTATTAGTTGTCTGCCATCTAGAGCTGGCTTCTTTTCAATAATAATATTTTCGCCCATCAATTCTAAGAAGCGGTTCATTGTCTCTTCACCAACTTCAATGTGCGCCATTTGTCTACCGCGGTATCTAACAGTAACTTTAACTTTATTACCAGCTTCAATCCATTTTCTAGCTGCTTTAACTTTTGTATTCATGTCATGTACATCAGTTAAAGGAGTCATTCGAACTTCTTTGACTTCAACAACTTTTTGATTCTTTCTAATTTCTCTAGATTTCTTTTGTTGTTCAAATCGATGTTTTCCATAATTTAAAATTTTGCATACCGGCGGTTTAGCCATTGGTGCGACACACAGTAAATCAAGATTGTGTTCTTTCGCTATTTTTAAAGCTTCATTCCTCGTTTTAACACCTAATGATTCACCATCTGGGCTAATGACTAAAACTTCAGGAAAACGAATAAGTTCATTTACTAAATCATCTTGATTTTTCTGTGGTTTTGGTTGTTGCATAAAATCGTATCTTATAATAATGACACCTCCTATGGTCAAAATAAAAAACGGGTTGCACCCGTAAAAAATCACCATATATCTGTGTGACTGTTTACCCATAACTATAAGTAGCTATCGGGTGAGAAGCGGGTGCCTCTTCTTTCCACAACTTTTGTTGCTTATCTATATTAACATACCCACTTAACAATGTCAAACTTAATCAATAAGAAAAGGTAGTTAACTACTACATTATATTCTTGTTTCTTAAAAGATATACATAAGTAACTTAATTTAGTTAACTACCTAGTCATTTCTTACTTATTTTCAATATCTTGTTTAATTAAACTTACAAATTCATCTAAAGGAACAGTGACTTGATCTTTGCTACTATATAAACGATAAGTTACTGTTTTGTTAGCTACTTCCTTATCACCAATAACGATTGTATAAGGTATTTTATTAATTTGTGACTCTCTTAAGCGATACCCAATCTTTTCTTCACGTTTATCCACACTTACGCGGATTTCTTCTTGTTTTAATAATTCTTCAATTTCATTAACATAATCTAAATGTACATCATTTTTAACCGGTAAAAGATTAACTTGGACTGGTGCTAACCAAGTAGGGAATGCTCCAGCATAATGTTCAATTAAGATGCCAACAAATCGTTCAAGCGAACCAAATAAAGCACGGTGTAACATAGCAGGTCTAACCTTTTCACCATTTGAATCAATATAATGAATATCAAATCGCTCAGGTAAATTTCTATCTAATTGGATAGTACCACATTGCCAAATTCTACCTAAAGAATCGCGAAGTTTAAAGTCTAATTTTGGACCATAGAATGCTCCATCACCCGGGTTAACTTTATAATCAACACCATTTTTTTCACACGCATTGGCTAAAGCTTTTTCTGCTTTATCCCACTCTTCTACAGTACCAATGTAGTTACTATCTGGACGAGTTGAAAGTTCAATTGTATAAGATAAACCAAAGACACTATAAATCTTGCCATATAGTTTAATTAATTTTGCCACTTCATCTTCGATTTGATCTTCTCGACAGAAAATATGAGCATCATCTTGAGTGAATGAACGAACACGGAATAAACCATTTAAAGCTCCACTTGCTTCATGACGATGAACTAAACCTAATTCACCAATTTTGATTGGTAAATCTTTATAAGAATGTAATGCACTCTTGTATACCAAAATGCCACCTGGGCAATTCATCGGCTTAATTGCAAATTCATATTTATCAATTTCACTAGTATACATGTTTTCACGATAATTATTCCAATGTCCTGAAGTAATCCATAATTCTTTATTTAACATTTGCGGTGTTTGAATTAGTTGATAACCTTCTTTAAGGTGTTCCTTATACCAGAATTCTTCTAATGCTCTTCTTAAAGCCATTCCTTTTGGGAGCCAGAATGGGAAACCAGGACCATATTCAGTTAACATGAATAATCCAAGTTCTCTACCTAATTTACGGTGGTCTCTTTTCTTAGCTTCTTCTAACATATGAAGATGTTCATCTAAATCTTCTTGAGTAGAAAAGCAAACTCCATATATTCTTTGCATCATTTTATTAGATGAGTCACCTTTAAAGTAAGCTCCACTAACTTTTAGTAATTTAAAGAACTTAATTTCTTTAACAGTGTCAACATGTGGACCTCTACATAAATCAATAAACTCACCTTGTTTATAAGCACTTATGACTTCTCCATTTTCCATATTATCTAGTAAATCAATTTTATAAGGATCATCTTTAAATATGTCATAAGCTTCTTCTTTAGTTAATTCAATTCGAATAATTCTTTTTCCATCTTTGGAGATTTTCTTCATTTCTTTTTCAATTTTTTCTAAATCTTCTTCTTTAATGACATCATCTCCCACATCAATATCATAATAGAATCCTTCTTCAATAACTGGACCTACCCAAAAAAGAGCATGTGGATAAATTCTTTTAACTGCTTGAGCCATTAAATGGGCACATGAGTGATTTAATACACTTAACTTTGGATCTTCTTTAATATTAATCATTTCAATTCCTCCTTACAAAAAAAACGTCCTCTATAAGGACGTAAAATACGCGGTACCACCTTAATTCATATTAGTATAACTAATATGCTCTTAAACTCCTTTAACGCAGGAATACGTCACTATTAATGAAGCTCCGAAGTGGTAATTCTTAACTCGCCTTAAGACTCGCACCAACCGTCTTATCTCTGAAACCAACTCATTAAGAATCGTGTCTTCTTCAACGCTAAATAGAATATATAACTATTATATGCAAAAGTCAATAATTTAGCAATATTTTAACGAGAAAAACAAATTAAAGCCGCACCAATAATACCAGCATCTTGATCAAATTGGGCAATTTCAACTTTAACTTTACCTCTTAGTTTAGGGAAAACATGCTTATCGATTTCTTCTCTTAATTCATTTAAGAATAAGTGAGAAGATTTCATTACTCCACCGCCAAGAACAAAAACATCTGGTTCTATATATGCAAACATTGATGATAAAGCTACTCCCATGTATAATAACCATTCTTTTTTAATTTTTTTAGCAATTTCATTTCCATTAAGTGCAAGTTCAAATAATTTACCTGCATGTTCAATTTCTAATCCTTGTTCTTTAGCACTTTTAACTATAGCAGTACCAGAACAAATTGATTCAAAACTTCCTTTAGCCATTTGATCATTTTGTTTCTTATTACTAAATGGGTCAATAATCATATTACCAATTTCTTGAGCAAAACCAGTTGAACCGCTAATAACTCTACCATCTACAATTAATCCTCCACCAATACCTGTGGATATTGTCATATATTGGACAACACGGTGCCCCTTACCATGACCTACCATTGCTTCAGCGAATCCAGCTAGATTAGCATCGTTACCAACTGTAACTTTTAAATTTAGTCTTTCTTCAACTAGTTCTTTTAAATTAAAATCTTCAATTCCTAGATTACTTAAAAAATGAACATATCCTGTTTCTTGAATGACCGGACCAGGGACTCCAATTCCCATTCCTTCAATAGCAAAATCATTTGGCTCAATTTCTTCATACAATTTAGCAATTTGATCTACTAATTCTTTAGGATTTTTCGTTGGAGTTGTTCTATTTTTAATAACTCTAACAATTTCTCCTTCGTCTGATACGACAGCCATACGGATATTGGTTCCGCCCACATCAACGCCCAGTGCATATTTCATAATGTTACCTCCTCTTAGCGAATTTTAAAGAACACATTGTATAAATTGTCATTTGTTTGACGTTTCTTACCATTTAATGCTTCAACAAAATCAGTAGAAGTTAGCTGATTATCTATAATACCTACACATCTACCTTCTTTACCTTGTTTAATTAATTCAACTGCATATGCTCCCATTCTAGAAGCTAGCACTCTATCTGCACCACTAGGAGATCCACCTCTTTGAATATATCCTAAAACAGTAGCTCTTGTTTCAAATTCAGTATATTCTTCAGTATCTCTAGCAAGTTCTTCAACATCTGTAATTTTTTCTGTAATTAAAACAATCGCATGTCTTCTTCCTTGATCATGATGTGTTTTTAAGTTATCTAATAATTCTTGACGATTAAATTCTTTTTCAGGAATGATAACATATTCAGCACCACAGCAAATACCTGCCCATAAAGCTAAATCTCCACAATATCTACCCATAATCTCAACGATTGTACATCTTTGATGTGATGATGATGTGTCTCTAATTTTATCGACAGCATTAACAATTGTATTAAGCGCAGTATCAAAACCAATCGTAAAGTCAGTTCCAACAATATCATTATCAATAGTACAAGGAATACCAATACAATTTATTCCCATTTCAACTAATTTTTGGGCACCATGATAAGTTCCATCTCCACCTAGAACAATTAAAGTATCAATACCGTATTTCTTTAAGTTTTCAATACCTTTTTGTCTTACATTAGGATCAACAAATTCAGGTAAACGAGCTGTACCTAAAATCGTTCCACCACGATATAAAATCTCAGAAACATCTTTACGAGAAAATTTATATAGTTCACCATCAATTAAACCTTTATAACCATTATATATAGCAAATACTTCCCAGCCTTCTTGAAGTGCTGCACGAGTTACTGCTCTAATCGCAGCATTCATACCAGGAGCATCTCCACCACTAGTTAAAATAGCAATTTTTTTATTCATAAAACTCCACCCCAATTTACAATAATAAGTCAAATTAAGAAATAATACAAGTGAAATCGTTTTCTTTTACCTTCTATCAATATCAATTAATTCCATTTCATCTGCAACTAAACTTATACGATTCACTAAGCGCTCTGCTTTCTTAGCATCACCTAAGAAAATCGCTCTTTGATACTCATCCATAGAATAATTACTTGTAAAACAAGTGATTAAATCTTTGTTTTTACTTCGATAATCAATGATAGAAAATAAAACTTCATCACGAGCCCATACGGTTGTTTTTTCTCCACCTAAATCATCTATAATTAAAACTTCTACATTTTTATATTTATTTATTTCTTCATTAAATAATGCATTATCATCAATTAATAACGTTCTTAAATGATCAATTAATGTTGATGAACTTATAAAGGCACATGTACGTCCACTTTCAACTACACCATTAGCCATTATAGCTAATAAATAGCTTTTACCTACTCCGCTTTTACCGTAAACATACATCCCTTTAACATCTTTCTTATTTAAGATACTTCCAATTCGTGATAAAACTTCCTTTCGACTTTTAGTTATATCAACTTGGTTTCTTAATCTCTCATCAAATAGTGATTGGTCATATTCATAAAATAAGAAACCTTGTTTTTGTCTTAAAATTTGAATGTATTTATCACAAGTACGATAATGGATGTTAATTTGCTTAGTTCTTTCATCATAAACCAACTCACAAACAAATCCTGGATTAGTTGACTTACAATTAAAATATCCATCACAATCATTACAAAAATCTTTGTTTTCTAAGTAGGTTATAAAATAACCCAAATTCTCATAAACAACACTTTCATTAATATTGTTTTTTTGAATAAATTCTTTTATAGATGGATCTTGTAATATTTCATAATAAGCCTTTTTTTTAATTTTATCTAAATCTTTAATGATAAAGCGGTCAAATTTAATTTTTTCCATTCTTGTCACCCGCTTTCACAAAATCTAAAAAGGCTTGATATCCTTCTTCATCAATTTTAGAGTCGAATTTTTGAGTCTTCTTTACCACTTCTGGCTCATCTTTTTTAATCTCATAGACAACATCTTTCTTTCTTCGACCACTGTTATTAAAATAAATCATTGCATCAACAGCTGTCATAATCCGACTTCTCATTAATGTTCCTGCGATTTTCATGACATAGTCTTTAATTAACTTATTGTCTTGTGTAATTAATGTATAATCAAGTAAAACATTAATAACAGGATCAGTTAAATTCGTTTTACTATTTAATTCATCTATTACAGCAACATCTTGAGGAATCGGAGGAACTCCCCCGTTTTTGATTGTTAAGAATTCAATTGGTGTAAGATTGTTAAACATTTCAACCTTATCACTAAATTGACCTGCGCTTACTTGGTTTTCGATTTTTTCTTGTTCTTGTTTAAATGCTGGAATTGTTAAATAAGTTCTAGCATAATTATGCGCATTCTCTCTTAATTTTTTGACATCTATATAACGTTTGTTATCTTTAACTTGTAAAGATTGTTGAATGATTCCTCTCATATCATAGACGCCGATATTATAAACAGATGCTAAAGAAGCAATTTCGGTTTTAATTTCATCTGTTAATAATAAATTTATCGGAAAGATAAAATCTTTAAAAGCTTTAATTAAAGTATCAAAATCAAAGTCAACCCGAGGTAATCCTTTTTCTTTACCTAATAATGGGTCATTATTAATTACTACATCTGAATCTTTATCATATGAATAAACTTCATTAAATGAAGCACTAACGTCAACATAATCCTTATCAGGTTTGCCCACTTTTATAAAGATTGTTTTCGTCTTTTCAAATTCAACATCCTTTAAATTCCTTTTAAGTAAAATACTATATAAAGGATGTTCAAAAAATTCACAAGGTGATAAAGGAGATTTTAAAATATATAAATACTTGTAATCATCCTTATTTTTTTTAACATATGTCGTTAATAGACCAGCAGCCTCTAAACGTTTTCTAAATTCAATAAATTGATAAGTATTGCATTGCATTACACCAAATAAACGTTCATGGAAGTTAACACTAGTTGAATAGGTTTGATCTGCTTCTAATTCAGACCATAAGGTAATAAAAAGTGATACTGCACCAAAACCAATTATAGGTTGGTATAAACGAGTAAGGACTTTATAATCGTAACTTGAAAGGATGCCATCTAACTTGATTTCATACATATCAGTACTTGTTAATTCTCTAAAATCCATACTATCCCCCCAAAAGCTACAAAATAAATTATATCAAAAATTACACTAGTTTAAAAGTCTAAGCTTAATTAGTAAACCAAATAAAGTTTCATGTAATTGAGCAAGTGTTCCATTATTTTCAATGATATAATGTGACATTTCTTTTTTTACATCATTAGGTAAAATTGAACCCTCTAGTACTTTAGCTTGATTTAAACTCATAGTATTACGATTTCTTAATCTTAGATATCTAATCTGAGGATCAACATCCACAAAAAAAACTAAATCACATAATTTATCCATTTTTGCTTCAAATAAAAGCGGAGCATCAATAACAAAGAACTTAGCACTAATATTCCTATTTAAAAGTTCAATCGTTTTATTAATAACATAAGGATGAATTATTTCTTCTAGTTTCTTTTTTAAGGTTGGAAACTCAATTATTTTATCTCTAAGCATTGAGCGATTAATGGTTTTATCATCTAATAAAATTTGCTCACCAAAGACTTTGATAACTTCAAAATAAGGCTCCTCATTCACTAATAAGGCTTGTCTAGATAAAGTATCAGCATCAATAATAAAAGCACCATGTTTAGCTAAAATCGCACTCACAGTTGATTTACCACTACCAATTGCTCCAGTCACACCAATTACTTTCTTGCTCATTTTTAGACCTCCTATTTTTGACAACTAGGACAATAATGAGTACCTCTACCTCCAACTTTAATCTTATTTATCTTACTACCACAAAATTTACATTCTTGATTAGCTCTACCATATACATAGAGTTCATTTTGAAATTTTCCATCGACACCATTAGCAAAATGATATGATCTAATAGTCGAGCCACCAAGTTCAATCGCTTTATTTAAAACTATTTTTGCATTATCTAAAATTACTTGACACTTTTTTAAAGATATCTTATTAGCTTCTTTAGTAGGTTTAATTTTAGATAAAAATAACACTTCATCAACATAAATATTCCCCAAGCCACTAATTAATTCTTGGTTTAATAAGGCTTGTTTAATTGTTACTTTTAATTTTTGAAGTCTTTCAAATAAATAAGAAGCACTATAATCATCACTATTTGCCTCTATTCCTAATTTATTTAAAGGTGGTACTAAAAATAATTCTTCTTTTTTTACTAAATTCATTCTACCAAATTTTCTGACATCATCATACATCAAAACACGATTGTCATCAAGCAAGAACACTAAATGTACATGCTTATTCTTCTTATCTATTACATTAGGCGCAAAATAGTGATTAGCTTCATCATTTTCTTTTCTTAAACCAAAATATCCTAAATGATATTTACCTTCCATTCGTAAATGAGAAATAATAACATCATTTTCTAAATAAATTAATAAGTATTTACCTTTTCTTCCTATATCCTTGATTTCTTGTCCTTCAATTCTTAAAGCAAATTCTTCAGGTGTCATACTTGCAATAATATTAGGATAAATAGGAAAACACTTAATAATTCTTTTTCCAATTAACCAAGTCTTTAAGACTCGTCTAACAGTTTCAACTTCAGGTAGTTCAGGCATAAATACACTTCTTTCTACTTGGCATCGTACCAATTCTTACCATAACCATAATCAACTTTTAATCTTACTTTTAACGAAGCAGCGTTTTCCATCGTTTCACAGATTAAAGGTATTACTTCCATTAATTCATTTTCAGGAACTTCAAAGACTAATTCGTCATGGATTTGCAGAAGCATTTTAGTTTGATAATTTTTATCATTTAATAATTTATCAATATCTAACATGGCTTTTTTAATTATATCTGCAGCAGTCCCTTGAATCGGAGCATTCATGGCTACTCTTTTACCAAATTCTCTAACAGTGTAATTTGGGTCATTAATTTCTTTTACATATCTAATACGGTTAAATAATGTTTTAACATAACCGTTTTTCTCACAATCACTTACAGCTTTGTCTAAATATGTTTTAATTTCAGGGAATGTTGCAAAATACTTATTTATAAAATCTTTGGCTTTAGAGACACTGACACCTAGTTGTTCAGCTAGTCCCCAATCGGAGATTCCATAAATAATTCCAAAGTTAACTGCTTTTGCTTGTCTCCTTTGAAGTGAAGTAACATCATCCTTATTTTCAATATCAAAGATTTTCATCGCTGTTTGCAAGTGAATATCTTCATCATTGTTAAAAGCGTTAATAAGTGATGTTGCATCCGCCATATGGGCTAAAACCCTTAATTCAATTTGTGAGTAATCAATTGATAATAAGTAACTATTTTCATTTGATGGTAAAAAGGCTTTTCTAACCATTCTTTGTTCATCATCACGAATCGTAATATTTTGTAAATTAGGTTCTTTAGATGATAACCTTCCTGTTTGAGTTAAAAATTGATTATAAATGGTATGAATTTTACCATCACCATGAACAAAGTTTTGTAATCCTTTAATATAAGTTCCTTGTAATTTTGCATATTTACGATAATCTAATATTAAATTAACAATTGGATGGAATGAGGCGATTTCTTCTAAATAATCAGCCGCAGTTGATCTTTTCTTATGGGCTGGTAAATTTAAATCATCATATAAAACTTCAGCGACTTGTGCATAAGAATTGATATTAAATTCTTTATTAGCTAGTTTATAAATTCTTAATGTTAAGTCATCAAGTTTTTCTTGAACTTCTTCTTCCATCTTGCGAATCGTAGAAATATCAAGTCTAATACCGTTTTGTTCCATTTTGGCTAAAATAGATGCAAGCGGAAGTTCTAAATCACAATATAATTTAAGTTGGTCTCTCTCTTTTAAACTATTAATTACTTGATCTTTTAGTTTATAAAT
>DUOZ01000114.1 GCA_012838555.1 bacterium
TAAGCTAGATAATAAATTTTTTCGTTATATTGACAAAACCGCTTACATATTTTAAAATGAAGTTACATTAACGTTAATATTAACGAAAGAGGGTCGAACAATGGAGATGAAACTTAAAAGACCACCAATGAATTTTACTAGATTTATAAAAAGGTTTTTATCTTATCTTTCTAATTTTGCTTTTTTAATTCCTTATATCACATTATTTGCTATCTTTTTTATTTATCCGTTTTTCTATGGGCTTTATATTAGTTTATTTAAATGGAATATTTTTGATCCAAATGTAACTGAGTTTGTAGGTTTCAATAATTATTATCGGATATTATTTGAACAAGGTGGCTTATATTTTAATTACTTTTGGGGAGGACTTGGTAATACTGTTTTATTTGTTGTCATCTCAGTTCCAGTTTTAATTTTAATAGCCTTACTTATTGCTTTATTGTTAGATATTCAACCTCCTGGATATCGCTTATTAAGAGTTATCTTTTTTATGCCAACAGTATTTTCGATTTCTGCAGTAATATTAATTTGGAGATGGCAGTTTAATAATAGTGGTTTTATCAATTCACTACTTGTCTCATTAGGATTAGAAAAAGTACCATTTTTGAGTACTCAGCCATGGGCATGGATTTCTATTCTAATCGTTACTGTTTGGTGGACTATAGGAACAAATATGGTTATTATTGGAGCAGGTTTAAAAGATATTGATAAATCTTTATATGAAGCTGCTGAAATTGATGGTGCAAATTATTTTCAACAATTAAGATATATTTCGGTTCCTAGTGTGGCAAATCAATTATTTACGATTACAATATTAACTACAATAGCCTCATTTAATATCTATGGTCAACCAGAATTATTAACAAATGGTGGACCAGATTTTACTACCACTGTCTTAATGATGAGAATAAGATCATTGCCATTTGGAAGTAATCCACAACCAGGTATTGCTTCTGCAATGTCAGTAATTTTAGGTCTTATTATGATAGCAATTAGTTTAATTCAATCTAAAGTTGCTAAAAAGGTCGGTGATTAGATGGCACTTAAAAGTTCAGTTAGAAAAAGAAAAGCGATTAGTGCAGTTATCCTTTATGCTTTGGCCATTATCTGGTTAATCCCACTTATTTGGAGTATCTCAACATCATTTAAAACCAACTATGATATTAGCCATAATACTTTAAGTTTAATTCCAAAGCAGTTTACACTTGATAGATATTATGAGTTGTTAGTTGAAAATCCTGATAACTATCCTTTATTTTCTTGGTTTAGGAACTCTCTTTTTATAGCTATTACTCATACAGTTTTATATTTAATAATTGCATCTTTAGCATCTTATGCATTAAGTATTCTAAAATTTAAAGGAAGAGACACAATCTTTTGGTTATTATTAAGTTCAATGATGATACCTTCAGTCATTAACTTAGTGCCTCTTGTTACCATGATGGTTGATTTTGATTGGTTTAATACCTTTCAAGCTTTAATTGTTCCAGGGTTAGGTGGAGTCTTTGGAATGTTTATAATGAGACAATTTTTCTTAAACATTCCCAAAGAACTAATTGAAAGTGCTCAAATTGATGGATTGGGTAAGTTTAGAATTTTCATACATATAGTGGTTCCTTTATCTACTTCAGCATTCATGGTCGCAGGGTTATTTGCTTTTTTAGGAAGTTGGAATGATTACTTATGGCCATCAATTATTCTAGCTGGAACAAATGAGCATATGTTAACTTTACCAGTCGGTTTAGCTAAATTAGAGGGTGCTAATAATTATGATTATGGTTTATCCATGGCAGCTTCGATTATATCAATTGTTCCTGTATTAATTGTCTATATGTTTACACAAGAACGTATTATTGAAGGAATTTCTCATACAGGTATTAAATAATACAATAATAATATAACATTAAAACAAGTTTATAATTGGTGTCTTACAAACCTGTTTTTTATATTAACTTGCTACTGTAAAATTTTTATTATATATTACTTTTCTAAATTCTTGTTCTGCTTCTTTAATAGATAAACCATAAATCTTTATTTTATTTATGTCTGTTTCTTTTAATCCAGATTTTTCTAGTTTGTATAAATAACTAATACTTTGAGGTTTATAACCGAGTAGTCTTGCTCCAATAACATCGGTAGAAATAGGATTATTTCCTACTAATACTAAACCAGTGTGATAAGCCATCCCATTTGTTGGTCCGGTCCCGATCATACATGGATTCGCACTTACAATTGATAAATCTATTTTTACTTTTTTAGCCATTGAAGCTATAAAATCATGTAAATCATCATGAATTCCTAAGTCTTTTTTAGGTGCACCGTGTTCTTCAGTTGAAGGAATTGACATCATAACATTTTTAATTGCTGCTGACATTGTAGCTTCTTCATGTTGTTTTAATTGAGTAAATGAAACTAGCTTAGTATGTTTATTTAGTATTTTATTTATTTTCAATTTTTTTATAATAGTACTGTCTATAATTAATTCATCATAAGGTCCTTTGTTATAATCGATTAATTCAATCATTTCTTCATCTAATATCTTATTATAACCAACCTTTTTCATGACATCTAGGGTGTCTCCACCACCTGAACCAGTAGCAACTACAATTCTATGTGGATTCAAACTTTTAAGCCATCTAATTAACGTTTGTAAGGTATTGGGACCTACAACAACACCTTCTTTAGGATTAGGTCTTGTTGCATTCACCCAATTAGGTGTCAATATAATAGTATCATCTTGATTAAACAAGGAATGCGCCTTTATTAAATTTAGTCCTTCAAGTAAAGCCTTACTTTCATCTTTATTTTTAGTAATAGCAACATCTTTATTAATATAATTCATCATATCCCTCCAATTAGATTTTGGTCTAAATTAGAGGTTATATACGAGGTGATTTATAAGACAGCATTTAAAAATTTCTTTGTTCTTTCCATTTTTGGATGATTAAACAAATCATTTGGTGTACCTTCTTCAACAATCATGCCTTCATCCATAAAAATAACACGAGTTCCTATTTCCTTAGCAAATGCCATTTCATGAGTAACAATAACCATCGTCATACCACTTAGTGCTAAGTTTCTCATGACTTCTAATACCTCTTTAATATTTTCAGGATCTAAAGCACTTGTTGGTTCATCAAATAACATCACACTAGGATTAATTGCTAATGCTCTAGCAATTGCAACTCTTTGTTTTTGTCCTCCACTTAGATTTTTAGGATGTGCATATGCCTTGTCACTTAAACCAACTTTTTTTAATAATTCTAGGCTTTTATTAATTGCATCTTCTTTATTTCGTTTTAAGACATTAATAGGCGATAAAGTAAGATTTTCCATGACATTTAAATTATTAAAAAGATTAAATTGTTGAAAAACAAAACCCATTTTTGTTCTTATATTTTGTAACTTACTATGACTTAATAAGCATTTATTGTTAAATATAAGTTCATCATGATAAGAAATTTGACCACTAGTTGGGAGTTGTAATAAGTTTAAACATTTTAATAAAGTAGATTTTCCACTTCCTGAAGGACCAATTATAACGACTACTTCACCTTCATAAACATCGAAATTTACATTCTTTAATACTTTTAAGTTTCCAAATACTTTATTTAGATTGTTGATTTCAATTAACTTATTAGCCATGAGAAACACTCAACTTTCTTTCAATATAATTAACTAACTTAGAAATTGTGAAGGTGACAATAAAATATAATAGTGCTGCAAATAATAATGCTTCAAATAATCTAAACTTTTGACTACTAATTGTATTTGTAACTTTCATTAAATCAGCAATACCCACAATTGAAACAATTGAAGATTCTTTAACAACAGTCACAAATTCATTTCCTAAAGAAGGTAAGACATTCTTGATTGCTTGGGGAATGATGACTTTTCTCATCGAAAGTGCATAGCTTAAACCTAAAGATTTAGCTGCTTCTAATTGACCTTCATCAATTGATTGAATACCTGAACGAACTATTTCAGCTACATAGGCAGATGAGTTTAAGGCTAAAGCAATAATACCTGCTACAAACGGTGAAAAGCGAATAAAGGGAAATGCTAAAGGAATTCCATAAGCAAAAATGTAAAGTTGGAGAAGCAAAGGAGTCCCTCTAATTATTTCAATATAACTAGTTGCAATGATACTAATAACTTTACTTTTTGATAAACGAATAAGAGCAAGAGGTGTACCAATAATTGTTCCAAATAAAACAGTGATTAAAGAGATTAATAAGGTCATTCCTAACCCTTGTAAAAATAACCCTATATAATCTTGTAAAATTGAAAAATCTAAACCCATACTTATCCTTGAGCAAGAATACTTGCTTCCTCAAACATTTCTCCAATTTTACCTTGTTCTATTAATTCATCAATGACTTTATTAATTATGGCAAGTAGTTCATTTTGATTCTTTTGAATAGCAAATGCATAACCACCATCATTTGATTGTTCAAATTCAAATGTAGCCAACTTTAAATCTGAATTTATTTTTAAATAGTTGCTAGCCACAGATGCTTCAAGAATAACTGCATCTAAAGTTCCTGTTTTAAGTTGCATAATTAAGTCGTTGTTCTTTAATAAAGTTGTAACTTTACTTTCATCAACAAACTCTTTAGCCTTTTCTTCCATTGTTGTTCCAAGTTGTGCTCCTACTTTTGAAACTGCTAGTTCTTCTAAAGTTATTATATCAGCATTTTTTCTAACCACAATAACTGGAGTTTCTTCGATATAGATATTGGAAAAGTCTACTACTTTTTTACGATCATCAGTGACACTATATGCTGCAGCAATCATATCGATTGTTCCAGCTTGTAAGGCTCCAAGTAGTCCTTCGAAGTTCATGTCAACAAATTTAACTTTAATAGTTGTCTTGTATTCGTGACCTATTTCTTCACCGATTAATTTGGCAATTTCAATATCAAGACCTTGTAAGTTACCATCTTTGTCTAGAAATTCATATGGTGCATAACCAGATTCAGTTCCTACAACTAAGGTCTTGTTTTTGATTATCATTTTTAAACTTCCATTATTGTGATTGGTAGAACCGCATGAAGTAATGATAATCAGAGTAACTAATAAAGATAAGAATAAATTAATTTTAGTTTTTTGTTTCATACTTTCTCCTCCATTGAAACATTGTTCAATTGTCCAAGAAAATAAAAAAGCATCCTTGGACATAACATCTAAGGACGCATGATTTGCGCGGTGCCACCTTAGTTCATATTTCTAAAAGAAATATGCTCTCTGCCCTGTAACGTAGGGTTACGGATGAAAGCTACTAATGTTCACTTTCTCTGCTCCATGGCGCGTTCTTGAGTTATAAGATACTATCCTCTCATCAACGATAGCTCGCTGTAATCATTTTAACCCAATACTAATCCACTTCATAGCATTTGTGAAAGATTTTAATCCTTTTGCTTTAAGTTGTCAAGCAATATCTTCATCGTTTTTTTAATTCATTCTATGTTAAATAATTTTAATTATTACAATAAAATCATTAGTTAGTCATAGTTTTATTAAAGAAATTATACAATGAATTGTCTTGGACTATATTGTTAAGTATCATAGTGCTATACTATAATTTGACTTGTTAAGATAAGGAGGAAAATAATGTATTGTTCTAATTGAGGTAAGCAAATTGATGATAATGCTGTTGTATGTGTTCATTGTGGAGCGCCTGCTGGTAAAGGATTAAAGAAAAGTTATGATCCTAATGCAAAGTCAAAATTAGCTGCTGGTTTATTAGGAATCTTCCTAGAAGCTTAGGAGTCCACAACTTCTATTTAGGTTATACTGGAAAAGCTATAGCTCAATTAGTTATAACCCTTGTAACATGTGGTATCGGTAGCGCAATTACTGGTATTTGGGGTTTAATTGAAGGAATTCTAATTTTAACCGATACAATTAATGTAGATGGTCAAGGAAATCCATTAAGAGATTAAAAAAAGGCAGATGATGTTATCTGCTCTTTTTTTTTAAAAGATAAATTGTAATTGTTCATTTTCTTGAAGATGAGAAGTTACTCCCATTTTATCAAGTATAGATAAGACAGTAGAAGTAATAGTAGTTCTCTTCAATAAATCATTTTTAGAGATAAATGATCTTTCTTTTCTAGCTTCTACTATTGAAATCGCTGCTGCTTCACCTAAACCATCAACGGTGTTAAATGGTGGAATTAAGCAGTTATTTTCTTTATCGACAATAAAGGCTTTTGCATCTGATTTTTCTAGTGAAATAGGTGCAAAGTGTAAACCTCTTTCTGTCATTTCAAGGGCTACCTCTAACACTGGTTCTAGTTTTCTTAATTTATTTTCATTTTCACTAGATTCTTCTTTTAAAGCAACTCTATCTCTAAGTAGATATCTAACACGTTCTAATCTTTCTTCAATCGCACTTCTACCTTTAATCATGGTTTGAATATCATATGCATCACATCTTAGTGTAAAATATGAAGCATAATATTCAAGTGGATAATAAATCTTAAACCATGCAACTCGAAGTGCCATCATAACATAAGCAACAGCATGTGCTTTAGGGAACATATATTGAATTTTATTACATGACTGGATATACCATTCAGGCACATTATTACGTCTCATTAATTCCTCATATTCAGGTTTTAATTTTTTGCCTTTTCTAACATCTTCCATGATTTTAAAGGCACTAGATGAATCTAAACCTTTTTGAATTAAGTAAAGCATGATGTCGTCACGGCATCCAATAACTTCCATTAATGTACAAATTTTGTCTGCGATTAAGTTTTGCGCGTTACCAAACCAAACATCTTTTCCATGTGATAATCCAGATATTTGAATTAACTCAGAGAATTTCGTCGGTTTAGTATCATCTAACATTTTTCTAACAATACTTGTTCCGAATTCAGGAATACCTGCAGCACCATTTTCAAAATCAGTTTTATCATTTTCTAAATTAAGTGCTTCTTTTGATGAGAATAAAGATAAAACTTTCTCATCATTAAACGGAATATCTAACGGGTTAACACCAGTTAAATCTTGGAGCATTCTAATCGCTGTAGGGTCAACGTGACCTAATAAGTCTAATTTCAAAACTTCATCATGGATGGCATTATAATCAAAATGCGTTGTTCTCCATGCGGAGTTTAGTTCATCTGCAGGATATTGCATTGGTGTTATATCGTGGACATCTAAGTAACGTGGTATAACAATAATACCACCTGGGTGTTGTCCTGTTGTCCGTTTTACATCTTTACATAATAAAGCTAGACGTTTGATTTCGGCTCTACGAGGCATTCTTAATTCTGGATGTTTTTCAAAATAGCCTAAGACATAACCGAAAGCTGTTTTTTCAGCAACAGTTGAAATTGTACCAGCTCTTAAAACATTTTGTTCACCAAGTAATACTTTGGTATAGTTATGTGCTTGAGCCTGGAATTCACTTGAGAAGTTTAAGTCAATATCAGGAACTTTATCTCCTTTAAAACCTAAGAAGGTTTCAAATTGAATGTTTTGTCCTTCCCCCTTCATCATTGAATTACATTTAGGGCATTCTTTATCTTCTAAGTCAAAACCACTTTTGACTGAACCATCAGTGTAGAAAATACTATGTTTACAATTAGGACATAAATAGTGAGGAGGTAAAGGGTTAACCTCAGTAATGTCCATTAAAGTAGCTACAAAGGAAGAGCCTACTGATCCTCTTGAGCCAACTAGATATCCATTCTCTAGTGACATTTTAACTAATTTATGTGAAATATAATAAATAACAGCGAACTTATTATCTAAGATGCTTTTAATTTCTTTTTGGATACGGTCTAAAACAATCGGAGGTAATGGCTCTCCATATAATGATTTTGCTTTGTCATAACACATTTTTTGAAGTTCTTCTTCACAGTTGTCAATAATCGGATAAAATAGTTTATCTTTAATTGGATAGATATCATCACTAATTAAATCAGCGATAGTATTTGTATTTGTTACGGTAATTTCATATGCTAAATCTTCGTCTAAAAACTCCATGCATTTAAGCATTTCATCAGTTGTTCTAAAATGTTGGTTTGGATTTTCTTTAACTCGTCCTCTATAATCGTATAAAGGATGGGCACGATTACCAACAGATAAAGAACTAATATAAATATCACGTACAATTTTTATATCAGGATCTAGATAGTGAGCATCTGAAGTTGCTACAACTAATTTGTCAGCCTTTTTTGCAGCATTAACAATATCAATTAAAGTTCTCTTAATTATTTCATTGCTTTCTACCCGTTTTGTATCAACTAAATATGAATAATTATCTATAGGTTGAATTTCTATGTAATCATAAAACTTCATTGCTTGAATCAAGGTTTCTTCAGTTTTAGTGGCTGCAATATCATAGATTTCGCCATTAAAACAAGCACTACCAATTAATAAATTCTCTCTTTTTTGTTCTAACAAACTTCTTGGAACATAAGGATAATCCCCTAAATATTCACAATTAGCAGCACTTACTAATTCATATAAACTCTTTAACCCATCATTGTTTTTAACTAAAATAGTAACATGATATGGATGAGAAGTTATCATAAAGTTTTCATTTTTTAAAGAAAGTAGATTATTAACAGTTTTTAATTCATAATCATTTAATAACTTAACTAGAATAATTTCATAGACTTGTTTAAGTACATTAGCATCATAATCAGCCCGGTGTGCACTTTCATCATCATATGGTATTGTTAAGTGATTACAGACACTACCAAGTGAAAAACTTCTTATTCCAGTAAAAATTAATCTTGAAAGTGCTAGTGTATCAATCGTTGCATTTTTTAGTGGTCCAAATCCATTTACTATCATTGCTTGATTTAAAAATTCAAAGTCAAATTGAGCGTTATGTGCCACTAAAATAGCATCACCTATAAAATTAATGATTTGAGGCAAGGCTTTTTCAATCGTCGGTTTATTTTTAACATCGTTATTAGTAATACCTGTTAGGGAAGTAGTAAAATCAGAAAGTGGTATTTCTGGATTAATAAAGGTTTGATATCTATCTACAGGAAAACCATTTTTAACCTTTACTGCACCAAATTCAATGATTTTATCATACTTAGCTGATAATCCCGTTGTTTCTAAGTCAAAAACTACATATGTTGAATCATCTAATCTTTGATTATTTGGATTAATAACAGCTTTTAAACGGTCATCAATCATATAGGCTTCCATACCATAAATTGGTTTAATTGGCTTGCCTTTTGTTGCTTTTTGAAGCTCAGGGAAGGCTTGTACTGAAGCATGATCAGTAACAGCAATAGCTTTGTGACCCCAACTAACAGCTTGTTTTACATAATCACTAATTGTAGAGACGCCATCCATCGTTGACATTTTTGTATGTAAATGTAACTCTACACGCTTTTCTTTTGCATAATCTTTTCTAGGTTCAGGTCCCTTAGCACTTGCAACACCTATTGCCATTAATTGATTTTCTCGAGCATATGAATCATATTCCATGCTACCAAAAAAGTAATACCATCCACCAACTTCTAAATTAGCAAACTCCTCTACTTTAAAAAATCTTGATTGACGGCATTTAACCGTTACTGAACTTTTATTATCAGTCACTGAGTATACATAAATCGGAGTTCCATTCATTCTTTTAATTTCTTCTTTATCAAAAATCATGCCCTTAAAATAAATATTTTGAGCATTATCGTCTAATTCAGAAATAGTAACTCCTATAGCATTTTTAGCTAAAGGATGTTCTGCAAAAGGATTATTAGTATTACTATTAAGTTCATTTTCTTCTTCTAATTTTTTCCTAGCTTCAAGTGCAAGTTTTAAAGCTTCTTGTCTTTCTTTTTCAATTAATTTTTCTCCTATTTCTACTGAATTTTCATTTACATTAATTTTAATAGGAACATTAAAGCCTAAATACTTGAACCACTCAGAAATTTTACTTTCGTAAGCAGAAAAGACGTCAAACAATGATTTAGTATTTAAATTTATAATAATCTCATTATTTTTATAATCTAATTCTATAGCTTTTAATGTATCATAAATAGGATACTCACCATATAAATAATCAATAATAAATTGATAATATTCATTAATTAATTTATCATTAAATTTTTTATCTTCATAATTTATA
>DUOZ01000115.1 GCA_012838555.1 bacterium
CATATGACTGTCTATGAAAATATGGCTTTTAGTTTAATTTTAAGAAAAGAAGATTCTGATATAATTCATGAAAAAGTCATGAAAGCTGCTAAAATGTTAGATCTAACAGACCAATTAAATAAAAAACCAAAACAACTTTCAGGCGGTCAAAGACAAAGGGTAGCAGTTGGAAGAGCACTAGTTAGAGATCCTAAGGTATTCTTGTTAGATGAACCTTTAAGTAATTTAGATGCTAAATTACGAGGTGCAATGAGAAGAGAACTTAGTTTGTTGCATAAAAAATTAAAAGCAACTATGATTTATGTTACTCATGACCAAATTGAAGCTTTAACTTTAGCTGACCGTATTGTTGTTATGAATGATGGTTATGTTCAACAAATAGGCTCACCAATGGAATTGTATGATAATCCTGTTAATTTATTTGTAGCTACGTTTTTAGGTAATCCACCAATGAATTTAATTAATGGTAAGGTTAATAATGATGGAGACTTTATCTATAAGGGTGGAAAATGTAAACTTGAAATAGAACATTTTGAACAATTAAAGAAATTAAATTATCTAAATAAAGATATTATCTTAGGTATAAGACCAGAACATATTATCTTTGGAAATCAAATTCAAATGAAAGTCGATATATTTGAAAATTTAGGTCAATCAACCTTAGTACATGGCTATGTTGGAGACAACAAAGTAATCTTTAAATTACCAGGTTGGAATAGGTTTAAAGATAATGAGGTTGTAGATGTAAAAATGATTATGGATAAAGTACATTTCTTTAATCCAAAAACAGAGAAAGCAATTTTTTAGGGGGGTTTTATAATGGGACAAAAATTAAAAAAATGGTTCAAAAGAAATTATATTAACTTAAAACGAAAACCCCATATTATACCTGTTATAGGGCTAGTTATAGCTAGTATGATTTACACATTTAATTTATCTTATCATTCTAGAACAATTGCTCATTTCCCATCTAGTTATGATGCGTTCCTTTGTTTTGTTACAACTTTATTATCAATTTTAAGTATTTTTACTTTCACTAATTATTATCATAAAATGAATTACTTTTTATTAGTATTAGCAATATTAATGACAGATTTTCAAATAGTACTTGATATTTTATATATGGGCTCAGTTAGAAGATATTTAGCTAAAGATTTAGATAAAGCTTATGATTACATGTATTCATCATATCGTAGTGTTCAAATTCATATTATTGCATTAGCAATTGTAACTATTTTATTAATATTACATCCAATTTATATAGCATTTAGAAAGAGAAAAAAGGTAAAACATGAAACAGCAAAAAACCACTAATAAAATAAACCCATATAAATATTCCTGGTATGATAAAATTCCTTACCGAATTAAAGCTTATATCATTAAGTTTTGGTTTGCAGGAGCTGTCTATTATTTTGCTGGTTGGGGTATATATGTTGAAAAGTTTGATGAATTAGATAAGGTTGTATTAATTGGATTAATATTAGGGATTGTCTTTGAAATACTCGTTAGTAATATCCTTAGATTTATGGAAACAGATAAAGATAAAGCTGATGAATATTTATTATTAAGAAAGAAAAATTTCTTCAATGTTTTTATAAGTGTTATATACAATTTAATTGTTGTATTTTTCATAGCCCATACTTATACATTATTAAATATGTTATTTAACGTAATAGGTGTTGAACCATTTGGTTTTGGTTTGTTGTATTTACTTTATGATTTTATCTTCCTATTTGCTTTTAATCTATTTAGAGATAAGTTGTTTAAGAAAGTGAGAAGTGTGTAATATGTTCAAACTTGTTTATGCTTCATCAGTAAGCATGACCTTTGAATTAGAAAATAAGGATATTTATTATAGTTCTAAGCCGTATGATATTTATGTCAATGATAAACTTGAAATTAAGGAAGGACGTACCAATATATTTTCGCTTTTTGGTCTACTTCCTCAAAATAAATATAAAATCACTCTAGTAATGGGTGAGAAACGTTATAGTAAAGAATTTGAAACGAAAGATGAATATGTAGCAATTGATGTTAGATCATTTGGAGCTAAAGGTGATGGGATAAGTGATGATACTAAAGCACTTCAAAGTGCTATTATGTGTTGTCCTGATAATGGTCGTATTATTATAGCTAATGGTACTTATTTATGTTCACCTTTGTTTTTAAGAAGTAATATTACGATAGAGATAAAAAAAGATGGAATGATTAAAGGAATACCTAATAAAGAAGCATATCCAATAATGCCAGGACAAGTTAGATTAAGTCTAGAAGATGAATATTATCAACTGAGTACATGGGAAGGATGTTCATCTGATAATTATGCATCTTTAATTACTGGTATTAATGTATCAAATGTCAATATCGTAGGTGAAGGTATAATTGATGGAGGAGCACTTGAATCAACTTGGTGGGAAAATGTTAAACCTAGCAAATACGGAAATCGACCAAGAACCATATTCTTAAATAAATGTAATAATATAAATTTACAAGGTATTACGGTCCAAAATTCTCCATCTTGGACGATTCATCCTTACTTTAGTAAGAATATTAATGCTTTTGATTTAAAAATAAATAATCCTAAAGATTCACCAAATACTGATGGATTTAATCCAGAATCTTCACAAGGAGTAACCATATTAGGTGTTGTCTTCAGTGTTGGGGATGATTGTATTGCAATTAAATCAGGAAAATATGAAATGGGTAGACGTTATAAAACACCATCAAGTCATATAACTATTCGAAACTGTTTAATGCAATTTGGTCATGGTGCTGTTGTTTTAGGTAGTGAATGTAGTGGTGGTGTCAAAGATTTAAATGTTGAAAGATGCTATTTTAAAGGAACAGATCGTGGGTTAAGAATTAAAACAAGACGAGGAAGGGGTAAGGATGCTATTATAGATGGAATAACATTTAAAAATATTATTATGGATGGTGTTTTAACTCCTCTAGTAATAAATATGTTCTATTTTTGTGATGAAGATGGTAAAACTCAATATGTTTGGTCAAAAGATCTATTACCTGTTGATGAAAGAACACCTTATCTGGGTAAATTTTGCTTTAAAGATATAAAATGTAGTAATGTTGAATATTCAGCAGGTTATTTTGCAGGTTTACCAGAGCAAAAAATTGGTGAAATAGTTATTGAAAATGTAACTTTCTCATATAAAGATGATGCTGGAAGTGGTTATCCAGCGATGATGAGTTTTATTGAGAAACAATCAAAACAAGGATTGTATTTCTTAAATGTTCACAAGATTAAGTTAAAAAATGTGAATTTCGAAGGAGTGGCAAAAGACGAAGTTGAACTAAATTGTGTTGATGAATATGACCGAAATTAGATAGGTTTGATACTATGGATTGGAATTATGTTTATTTTAGAAGTAGTGTGTATTTATCACCTGCTTTATTTAGAACATCAATATCTAGAATTTTACAAGGACCATTTGAAATGGTTTATGATGGAATTGAAGGTCAATTATGGGTAGATAATGATGGTTTGACTTGTCTTTACAATAGTATTATGATTTTACAGAATGACTGGTTATGTTCATTCACGATGTTAGTAGTTCCTCGATTTGATGATGTCATGGATCAAGTTTTTTCAAAATTTGATGAAGCAGGTTTATTTACATTAAATGCTGTTTTACCTAAACTACTAAATGAAAAGTTAATCTCAAAAAATATATTTAACGTTTACTTTGAAGATATTAGTAGTGAGGTATTATTAACAGTAAAAAATTATATCGAACTAGGAATGTCGTTAAGTTTAGTAGCCAAAGCGATGTATGCGCATCGAAATACCATTAATTATCGAATTAATAAGTTTTGTGAAAAAAGTGGTATTAATGTTAGAAAAACAACCAATGCGTATTTTATTTATTTAGTTTTGACATGGGTGAGTAAAGAAGGGGTATTAGTATGAAAAAGTATGAAACAATTAAAAAGTTAGTTAACTGTGGTGTGGTGGCTGTAATTAGAGCTGAAAATGAAGAAAAGGCTTCAAAACTAGCTCAATCCTGTATTGATGGAGGAATTATAGGGATTGAAATTACATTTACCGTTCCTAAGGCTGAGCATGTTATTTCTTATTTATCAAGTAAATTTAAGAGTGAAGGTCTATTAGTTGGTGCTGGAACAGTATTAGATGTTCAAACAGCTAGAGTTGCCATCTTAAATGGTGCAGATTTTATTGTTGGACCTAATTTCGATCTTGAAATTGCTAAATTATGTAACATGTATCAAGTACCATATATGCCAGGTTGCTTTAGTATAAATGAAATGGTAGAGGCGTTAAAAGCTGGAGTTGATATAATAAAAGTATTCCCAGGAAGTGCTGTTGGTCCTTCTTATATCAAAGCAGTTAAAGGTCCTTTACCTCAGGCTAATTTAATGCCTACTGGTGGAGTTAACTTAGATAATGCCGAAGAATGGATTAAAGCAGGTGCGATAGCACTGGGTGTTGGAGGAGATTTAACAGCTCCTGCGAAAAATGATGATTATGATAAAGTAACTGAGCTGGCTAAACAGTTTGTTGAAAAAGTTAGAAATGCTAGAAAATAGGAGGGATAGTTATGAAAAAAGTAGTCACTCTTGGTGAAATTATGTTAAGACTATCTACCCCGTTATATAATCGATTTGTTCAATCTGATTCATTTGATGTAAATTACGGTGGTGGAGAGGCTAATGTTGCGGTATCGTTGTCTAATTATGGACATCATGCTTTTTTTGTTACTAAATTACCAAAACATGAAATTGGTCAATCTGCTGTTAATGCTTTAAGAAGATATGGTGTAGACACTTCTTATATCGCTAGAGGTGGAGATCGAATTGGTATCTATTTCTTAGAAACAGGTGCTTCAATGAGACCATCAAAAGTAATTTATGATCGTGCTCATAGTGCGATAGCTGAAGCTGATATTGAAGATTTCGATTTTGATGAAATCTTTAAAGATGCCGATTGGTTCCACTTTACTGGGATTACACCAGCTTTAGGTGATAAAGCAACTAGATTAATTAAACATGCGCTAATAAGTGCTAAAAAACATAATGTCACTATATCAGTTGACTTAAACTATCGTAAAAAATTATGGACTAGTGAAAAAGCTATAGAAGTAATGAGTGAATTAATGCAATACGTTGATGTTTGTATTGGTAATGAAGAAGATGCAGAAAAATGTTTAGGATTTAAACCTGTAAATGTTGATGTAACTACTGCTGATTTAGAATTATCATCTTATAAGAATGTTTTTAAACAAATGAAAAATAAATTTGGTTTTAAATATATTGCTACTTCATTAAGAAAAAGTTATAGTGCTTCTGATAATGGTTGGAGTGGTCTAATTTATGATGGAAAAGAATTCTATCACTCTAAAGAATATAACATCCGTATTGTTGACCGTGTTGGTGGTGGAGATTCATTTGCAAGTGGCATCATTCATGGATTATTAACTTACAATGATTTTAAAAAGGCTTTAGATTTTGCCGTCGCAGCTTCTGCTTTAAAACATACCATCCATGGAGATTTCAACATGGTTTCTATTGATGAGGTAGAAAACTTGATGAAAGGAGACGCCTCTGGTCGGGTCCAAAGGTAAATTAGTTCATTTTTTCCTATAATTTGGTATAATATTCTAGGAAAAACTAGGAATTAGGATGTGAAATAATGACAAAATCAAATGATGCTATTTATGAAGAATTAAAAAATGAAATAGTAACACTGAAAATTAAACCAGGTGCAGTTTTAAGTGAAATTGATATTGCTAAACGTTTTGGTGTCTCTAGAACACCAATTCGTGATGTGTTTAAAAAACTTGAAGCAGATGGATTACTTGAAATAGTGTCTCAAAAAGGAACGTATGTTAAAAAGATTAACATAGATGAAGTTAATGAAATGATGTATATCCGTGAAAAAGTTGAATTAGCTGTTTTAAAAGAGGTTATGGAAGTAGCTAATATCGGTCAAATTAACTTATTAAATCTTTTCCTAGTTGAACAAAAGGATATTATTGAAAATACACCTGATGAATTAAGAGCAGAAAAGTTCTTAGAAAATGATAATAAATTTCATGAATATATATTTAGAATCGCTGGAAAAGAAGGCGTTTGGAGATTACTATATCAATTCCGACCAGCCTTTAATCGCTTTAGAGTAGTTACCAATTTACGTAAAACTGATGATCTTATCGAACTTTATGAAAATCATGCTGCTATTCTTGAGTGTTTAAAAAATAAGGATTATGAAAGAATCAATGATGTTATATCTAACCATGCATATCATGGGTTAAATGGTATAGATGCTGTTTTTGATAAACATCGTGACTATTTTGAGTAATTAGGTTTAACCATAAAGTGTTAAACCTTTTTTACTTTAATGATTAAAAAATGTGGGTTATTCATTAAATAATTGTAATCTTTTAATGAATAATCTTTTAATTTTTCAATTGGTTGAGGTTCAACAATTTTATCTATAATAAACCTATATTTAATTAAGGTATTAATAATTTCACTTAATGATCGGCGATAAAATTGAACATTTATTTTATCATTAGATGTGCTCCATGAGTCATTTATTAACTTTAATTCAAAATAATTTGAACATTTAAATCGCGTAAAGTCCATAAATGGATGATGAGTAGATATTAGTAGTTCACCATTAGTTTTTAAAATGCGATGAAATTCTTTTAATATGTTATTCCAATCGTATAAGTAATGAAGGGTTAATGATGAAATTATTAAATCAAATTCTTCGTTGTTTAAAAAAGTTAAATTATCGTTTAAATCATGAATAAATAATCTAATTTTATTATTAGTAGTTTCTTTGGCTATGTTTATCATTTCTTCACTTATATCAATACCAGTAACTATAGCACCCTTATTAATCAAGTACTCTAAATAATAACCAGAACCACAAGCTGCATCTAAGACGTGCTTATTTTTAACATCATCGATTAAGTTAATCATATTAGGTCTTTCATAAAAGTCATTATATGGTCTAATTTTAGAAGTATATTCTTTAGCTAGTTGAGTATAAGCCTTTTTATTTTCATCCATTTTTATCACCATAATGATTATACTATAAAAAAATGCCGAATTAACGGCATTAATAACTTTCAAATAATTTTATTGCTTGAGATGGATGAGTAATAATGTGCTTAGCACCATTAACAACTAGTTCTTCTCTAGTTCTAAATCCCCAAGTGACACCAACAGCAATAACATTAGCGTTATTAGCTGTTTGCATATCAGTATTGGTATCTCCAAAATATAAACATTCATCAGGTTTAACAGCAAATTCATCTAACATCATTAATAATGCTGATGGATTTGGTTTTTTAGGATGTTCTTCACTAGGGCCAAGAACATACTCAAATTTAATACCTTTAAATACATTGTCTGCAATTTTTCTTGCTAAAGGTGTTGGTTTATTTGTAAGAACTGCTATTTTACAACCTTTATCTTGTAGATAATTAAGTAAATCTATGATTCCATCATAAGGTTTAGAATAAACATCATAATGTGCATGGTAATAATCAGCATAGTCTTTTTGAACCTTGTTTACTAAATCTTCATCTTTATTTAAAGGTTCACCAATCGATCTTTTAACAAATGTAAGTTGACCATCACCTGTAAATTCTCTAAATTTATCAAGAGATTCATGAATTGGTAGATTGTTTTCTTTAAGAGCGTGATTCATTGCAGTTTTTATATCTTCTAGTGAATCTAGAATTGTTCCATCCATATCAAATACACATAACTTTATCAAATTGACATTCCTCTTTCTATCTTATAATTCATCAAAATGTTCTTCTATGTCACCATAATTAATTACTTTATAATTCCAACAATTTATTTTTGGAGTAACAAAGATTATTTCTGATTCATTTACATACTTAACGATTTTACCTGCGCCAGGATAAATTAAGAACACTTTAACTAATTCTTTGTTTGAAGTAACATCATAAGTTACTAAAGGCACGATTTCGCTTACAATACGAATATTCTTGCTTGCCTTGGTAGAGTCTCTCATAGCATTTAGATACCATCTTTGAGCATTAGCCATGACAATCTCATTTCTATTATTGGCCATTATTAACTTAACTAAATAGAGTTTTTTATCTGACTCAATAATATAATCATGTTGTTTGGTTTTACTTACACTAACTTTATAACCTTTTTTCGTTAATATATTAATTAAATAATTAGTAATTTTTTCTTTTTGTTTATGTTGATAAATTAAAGCTACAATGATGCCAGCTACAACCGAGCCTATAAAGCCCAAAATTGGCCAAAACATGTTTAAATAGCCCAGTTACCGTTTTTAAAGATTTGAATAGATTTACCTTCTTGGTCATAACCAACAATATCCAAATCTTTAGTACCAATCATAAAGTCAACGTGGGTTAATGAATGATTAGCACCTCTAGCTTTTAATTCATCTAAGCTTAAATTTGTACCGTCTTTAATATTCATTGGATAAGCTTTACCTAATGCTAAGTGGCAAGCAGCATTTTCATCAAATAAAGTGTTATAGAACAAGATACCACTTAAAGAAATTGGTGACTCATATGGAACTAGTGCAACTTCACCTAAGCGGCAACTACCTTCATCAAGTTCGATTAATGAACGTAAAGTTTCTTTACCTTGTTCAGCATTAAAGTCAACTACTTTTCCATCTTTGAATATTAATTCAAAATTATTAATTAATTGACCATTATAATTTAATGGTTTAGATGCAACAACTTTACCTTCTGCGAAATTAGCATCTGGCATTGTAAATACTTCTTCAGTAGGCATATTTGGATTGAACTCAACATTGCTTTGATTATATTCAGAACCACCAGCCCAAATATGGTTTTTAACTAAGCCAACTTTAAAGTCAGTACCATTACTTGATGTAAAATGTAAATAGGATAAATTTAAGTCGTTTAATGTTTTAACTTTTTCAGCAAGAGTCTTATTGTGTTGTTTCCATTCTTCAATTGGATCGTTGTCATCTTTAATTCTTACTGCACTAAAGATAGCATCCCATAATTTAGTGACAGCTTCTTCATCACTAACATCAGGGAAGACTTTTTTAGCCCAATTGATTGTTGGTATTGATAAGACACACCATTGAACTTTATTAGCCATTAGTTGAGCTTGGACATTAACTAAAGCTTGAGATCTAGCTTTTCCAGACTCTTTAATTTTAACTGGATCAATATCTTTTAATAATTCAGGATTACTAGCAGAAATAGAGATTCTAGCAGTATTTTCTTCCATTGCTGTTTCTGCTTTATCAATTGACCATTTTGGAACTTTTTTTAAATCTTCTAGATCCATGAACTCATAATGCATTTTACTAATGCTTTCATCATGCCAATCTACACTTACTTTTCTAGCACCAGCTTTATAAGCTTCTTCGACTAAAAAGCGAGTAAACTGTGCTGTTTCAATCGGTGAACTAATCGCTAAAGGTTGACCTTTTTGGATATTAACACCCATTTTAACAGCTAGTTCAGCATACTTACGTAATTTTTCTTTATTCATAATTAAATCCTCCGTTTCTTAATTTTAATAGATTAATCATCTTCATCTTTATCTTCGTCATTTTCAACAATTTCAATATTAATAATATCTTTTTTAATATATTCTTTGAATTTCTTTTTGGTATCAGAAGCACTGAAGTCTAAGATTGAATGGGGACCAAGTAAAATATTAATTATTGGAATTAATAAAATAATAATCCATGCACGGTTCCACTCTCCAGATACAAAACCAATTACAAGATAGAGTACTATAATTGTTACAGTTGATAAAACACTTAAATCAATCTTTCTTCTAGCAAAAATGTCATATAAAAAGACTGATAAAAAGACAACCCAACCAGGATGCCATAAGTTAAATTGAATTCCTAAAATCAAAAACACTAATAAAGATAACAAAAAGATTACATGTTTTAAACGCCTTTTCCAATTTTTTGTTAATAAAGTTGAGTTAATAGGAATTAACAAAAAAGCACAACAACCTAATAACCAAGGACTTTTTAATCCCCATTCTCCTCCAAAATATCCAATTAGAAGAAAAATGAATATTGAGATTAGTGGAGTCGCAGCGATAATTCGATTTCTTAAATTTTTCATTTAACTCCCTACTTTCTAATTTATAAAATTATACTATAAATACAAGAATAAATGAATAAAATTAAATAGATTTCTCAATGTTTTTAAATAATCTTTAATTGCCAAATTAACTTCCACACACAAACAGTCGCTTTTTAATATTATATGGAAGTTACCTTGGCAAGCCTTACTATGGAATTTACTTTGGCAATTAACAGTTTTTAAATAATACAAAGATTTAAAGGTTAGTGGAATTTTATTGATTTGATAGATTACTAAAATAAACCAATAATAAATATTAGTTGACAATCGCTTTATTTGTGGTAATATTTTCTTTGAAATTCAAATAGTTTGAATATCAAAGTAATAGAAAGTAGGTACTACCGTGAAAACAAAAATTGCAATTTTAACAGATAGTTCATCTTCAATCTATAACGTAAAAGACCGTGCTGAAAATATTTTTATGTTAAACTCACCTGCTTATATAGGTGAAGAAATGTTTACTGATTTTGAGAAAAATTTAGATGCTCCTTTTTATGAAGCATTAGAAAAGGCCACTGTTATTCCTAGAACAAGTCAACCTTCAGTTGGGGAAACTTTAGAAATGTTTAATCATATTAAATCACTAGGTTACACTGATGTGATTTATTTACCCATATCTAAAGCATTAAGTGGAACTTATCAAAATGGACATATGGCTAAAGAAATGGTAGAAGGTATTAATATCACAATTGTTGATACCATGACTACAGTTTCCATTTTAGCTGCGATGACCTTAGAAGCTTCAAGACTTGCTAATGCTGGATTAAGTGTTAGCGAAATTGTTGAAAAAATTACGATTCTTAGAGCGAATTCTAAATTCTTTGCAGCAGTGAAAGATTTAACAGCTTTAATTAAAAATGGCCGTTTATCAAATGCTAAAGGTTTTGTAGCCAATTTATTTAATATTAGACCGGTATTACATATGACTGATGATGGTAGAATAGTTGGTTTAAAAAATGTTAGAACATTCAACAACGCACTAAAAGCATGTATTGAATTAATTGAAGAAGGCTTAGATCAAGAAAATGGGGAAATTCACTTACTTTATACAAAGAATACTGATGATATGGAATATACAAAATCATTATTAATTGAACGCTTCCCTAAGACTCCGATTAAAGTCTTTACCTTACCTTCTACAGTTGTTGCGCATATTGGTCTTGAATCAATTGCAATTGGATTTATTAACTATTAAATAAGTCGGATTTCCGACTTTTTATTTTGATACTTTAACTTGCAAAGATTCATTATGTAACTGCATAAACTCAATTTTATTGCCATCATAGTCTTGGCACCAGCATTGATAGTTTTTATCTTTACCTTGAATAGGTTCAACATCAAGTTTAATGCCGTTTTTCTTTAAATGATTCGCAATCACATTGATATCATCTACTTCTAGACATAAATGTGAATAACTTAACTTATCTTTATTAAATTCTTTCTCATTTGAATAGAATAATTCAATAAATTGATAAGGTTTAACTTTTAGATAAACAATCCACGGATTACCATTATCATCATCAATTGTAAAAGCTTTTTCAAATCCTAAGATGTCTTGGTAAAAATGTAGAGCTTTCTCCATATTAGTAACGTTAAATGCTAGATGAGAAATACCTTTAATCATTATTTGTTTCTCCTTTCTTAGTTAATAAAAATAAACAAATACTTGGCATAAAGAATTTTTCTTTGATTTTAATCACTTTTATTAAATTAAAGTGTTCTTTAGTTAATGATTCTATCTTTTTGATTGATGGATACTTACCAAAACCAGTATAAAATTTTACAGCAAACATAGAAATTTTATCATAAAAGTTATTGATTGAAGCTTGTGCTAGTAATAAATAGCCATTATCATTTAATAGATTATTAAACTTTTTAATAGCTTTTTCTTGATCTTGGTAATAAGGAAAAGAATGTGAACACATGATAATATCAAATTTTTCAACAGTCTCAAAATCAAAGATACTACTATTGTAGAAAGTAATATCTTTGTTTTTAATTTTAGCAAGTTCGAGCATTTTTGAAGATATGTCAACACCAATAATGTTAAGGTCATAGCTTATAAATTCATTTTTTACCTCATAGATAAGTTGTCCAATACCACAGCTCATATCTAAAATATTTAAACTAGTGCCAGGTTTAATGATGTTATGAAGCTCATTTATAATCGTGTTTCTTGTTGGACCTAGTGAGTATTTTTGTATCCAGTGCTTCTCATATTTGGTAGCCCAATAATCCCATACCTTCTTGCTCAATTTGAACGCTCTCTATTTAAACTCAAAATATGCTTCAATTGGATAGTGATCGGATAAGAATTTACCTTTTACTTTTTCTTGGAAGATAGCAACTTTGTTTAATTTAATTAAATCATTTACAAAGATATGATCAATTGGTAATCCTTCCTTAGTCCCAGTAAAATTATGGAAGGTTGTTCCAAAATTATCTTCACTAATTAATTCATTTGCATGAATTAAGGAAGCAAAGTGTCTTAAATAATATAGAGGATCATCATTTTTAGTAGCATTGAAATCACCTGTAATAATAAGAGGTAATACTTCTTTTTGATTATGTTCATTAATTAAGTCTCTTAACATTTTTGCTCCTTCAACACGTGCTAATTCACTTTCATGATCTAAATGAGTGTTGTAAAAACGGAAGCGCAAAAATGGATTTTTAATGAAATAAAATTCACCATAAGTAATAATTCGTGGTAATGAAGCTTTAAAATCCTTTGTATTTGGGATCATAGGAGTTTTGCTTATCCAAATAGTCTCACTTTTTCTTACCCTTAAAATGTCGCTATTGTAGAAGATAGCATTATACTCTGCATTAAATTTGTTATTACTTCGAGGTACACCAATATATTGATAATCATGTAAATTTTCGCATAAATCATCAATCATACCCTCAACACCCTCTTGGGTGCCAAAAATTAATGGTTTCCTATCATTTAAATAAGTAATGATACTATCAAGGCGATAAGGCCAAGCATTTTCTTTATCATGATTTGTAGAAATCCTTAGATTAAATGTAAGTAATAGATGTTCCATAGATTCACCCCTTATTCTTTTAATGAAGCATAATATAGTTTACTATAATAACCATTTTGATTTAATAAATCTTCGTGTTTTCCTCTTTCAACAATTCCTTCTTTATCCATAACAAGAATTTCATCAGCATCTTTAATTGTTGTTAAACGATGGGCGATGATGATAGTTGTACGATTCTTAGCAAGTTCATCTAGTGATTCTTGAATGATTTTTTCAGTTATGTTATCTAGTGAAGAAGTAGCCTCATCTAAAATTAAGATTGAAGGGTCTTTTAAGAATAATCTAGCTATGGCAATTCTTTGTTTTTGCCCTCCACTTAAGCGTACGCCTCTTTCACCAACAATAGTATCATAACCATCTTCAAGTGATTCAATAAAGTCATGGATATTAGCCTTTTTAGCAGCTTCAATCACTTCTTCATCACTTGCATTTACATTACCATATAATATATTTTCTTTAATTGTACCAAAAAAGATGAAGACATCTTGTTGAACGTGTCCAATCGCATTTCTTAATGAGAACAAATCATAATCTTTGATGTTTACACCATCAATTAAAATTTCACCATCATCTATATCATAGAATCTCGGTACTAATTTGGAGATTGTTGATTTACCGACTCCAGTTTCTCCAATTAAACCAATTTTACTTCCTTTTTTAATATTAATAGTAAAGTCTTTTAAGACTTGCTCATTACTAGCAGGATAAGTAAAGTTTACATTTTTAAATTCAATCTCACCTTTAGGGTCAGTTAGTTTAACTGCATTTGGTTTAGATTGTATTGATGGTTTAATTTTAATAATCTCATAGAACTTTTCAAAACCAGTCCAAGCTTGATTAATTTGTTCCATGGAAGCTACTAAACGATTAATTGGTTTAACTAAATAGTTAAAATAAAGGAAGAAGGCAAATAATTCAGTTGTAGAAATAAAATTCAAGTAAACTAAATATGTGCCTACTGCTAATAAAACCAAGTTAGTTAAAAGGATTAAGAACTCATTACCAGTGTGGAAAATTGCCATTTGTTTATATGAATATTTCCATGATTGTTGATATTCGTTATTAATCTGTTTAAATTTCTTTTTTTCGTGTTCTTCATTAGTAAAGGCCTTAGTTAATCTAATTCCACTAATACTACTTTCTAGTTGAGAGTTTAATTCTCCATGGAAGTATCTAACGTTTCTAAATCCTTGTTGCATCTTTTTCCTTCGATTAAAGGAAAAGATGAAGATAATGATAATCATAAAGGACATAATTAATGTTAAATAGACAGAACTAAACATTAAAATAATAAAACTTCCTATTAACATAATAAATGAAATAAACAAATCTTCAGGTGCGTGATGTGACATTTCTGAAATATCACGCAAATTGTTAGTGATATTAGCCATTAATTGACCTGTTTTGTTTTGATCGAAAAATTCATAATCTAAGACTTCGTATTTATTAAATAGGTCTTGACGCATATCTTTTTCAATTCTAGTACCCATAATGTGCCCATAATAACTTACTACATATGAGAAGACTAAGCGTAGAATATAGGCAACTAATAAGCAAATAAGAACAATAAATATCATTCTAAAATTGTTATTAGGTAGTAAGTCTTCTAAGATAAGTTTAGATAAAAAGGGAAAAAGTAGATCTGTAAGTGCTAGCATTAAAGCACAGAATAAATCAATGATTAGTAATCTTAAATGTGGTTTATAATAACTTGCAAATTTTTTAAACAAATAAATCAACTCCTAAACTAACGACCACCGCTTCCTCCTCCGCCACGGCCACCGCCTCCACCAGAGGAGAAGCCTCCTCTTCCACCACCACTACTACCACTAACATAGCGTTGTGGAGAGAATGTTACTTTTCCAATATTGGAAATAGTTTGATATGGACTAACACCATAACTTCTCATCATCATAAAACTATATAGATAACTAGTTCTAATGGTAGGATCATGTATAACCGTATCAAACTTCTTCTCTAACTGTTTGATTACTTTATCTGCAATGCCTAAAGCTACTGCATAGACTAAGTAATTTTCCCACATTACTAAGTCTTGAACTAGTTTTTCATTAATTAAGGTATAATCTTGTAAATAGTTGGCAAAAGCCTTAATTTCTTCATATTTATCTTCGCCTTGTTGTGTTAATCTTGTGAATTTAGGTCCTGTAATAATTAATATTGTTATTGCACATATCCCGACATTAATAGCACCAATGATTAAGAAGAATATCCAATTTGTGAGTTTTGGTTCAATCATTACAAAAATAAATCCAGTAATTATTAAGATAATATTTAATAGAATTGGGGAAAAGCGTAAAACATTATATTTGTTAAGTTCAGTATCTACCCAATTTTGCTTATTAAATAAGACATTGAATTCACTTTTTACCCCAGCCATATCAGCTGAAAAACTAGTTGTATTCTTCTTTGCATATTTTTCAATATCTTTATCAGTTAAATTTACACCATCTGGACTTAACTTGGTAAATAATAAATGGACTATATCTCTTTCATAATTTGTTAAATCTTGTGGGTCATTATCAATTAATGTATAAGACATAGTAGGCTTTTTCTTGTTACCACTTACATCAATTGATATAACCTTTTTCTTAGCGAGACTTAATAAGGCAGACACAAACAAGTCATTACTAACATCAATACTGTAATAACGATATAATTTACCGGCTAAAATCGGATCCATATCAGGAATGCGATTAATTGAGCCTCGGTTAATACCTTTAAAGCGAGGGTATTTGGATTTTATATAAATGTTATAACTAATGATAATTAAACTTACGATAAATGCAAGGATGAAGCAAATATAAATAAGCATAGCATCTTTTTTGACTAATTCCATTGCAATTTCATTTTCTTTTATAACATCATCTAAAATAACGCCGTCTAATTTAGGGGCTTTAGTAAAGACACCACTTGGGACTAATACTCTAATCTCAAAGCGTTCATTTGCATCTAGATTAGAAGCTTCAAAACTTAATTTATCTTCACCAATTTTGCCATCAACTGGTCCATAACCATAACTGTATATATCATCTTTAGCAACATCACTTGGTAATTCAATATTTACTTTCATATTATAGATTGGGAAATCGTAGTTTCGAGCAATCATATAATATAAATCAGCATAATCTTCATGAACCTTTACAAAGTCTTTAAATTTAAGATCCATGACAATTTTTTGGTCGAAATTTTCATTTCTTGGGAAATAATATTCAATTATGTATTCCCCATTACTATAACCAAAGTAATATTGTCCATAATATTCACTTGGATTCATATCGCTTAAAGGCGCTCTATCTTCTGATTTAGTGTATTTTTGATCATTTATATAAAGAGATAAGACTTCCATCTCATAGTCTTGGTAAGGGTCATTAAATGTAAAATACCTCACCGAATATGAATCATTAACATGTGTATCAATAGTGTAGGTGGCTAAAGCATCACCATTATCATCTAACTTTATATCAACATTAAATTCTTTAGCATAAACTCCATAATCATCTATTGAAGGCGGTAAAGATGACAAATAAATAATGAGTAAAGTTGCACCTAAAAGTGCACTAAACGCAAATAAAATACCAAATAAATTTCTTTTCATAGTGATTCTCCTTAATCAGATACTTTGTATGTAGGATACTCAATTGTTGAAAATTTGAATATTTTTGCAACAATATTATTAGGGAATTTTTCAATAAAGCGGTTATAAGACATTACCATTTCATTGTAGAAAAGTCTTTGGTAGGCGATTTGTTTTTCGGCATCATTAATTTCATCCATTAATTTAATATAACTATTATGAGATTGTAATGATGGGTAACCTTCTTTTATTAAATTAATAAGCACATTAAAATCTTCATTAGCTTCAATCTTTTCATTAATTGAAGCATTTAACATCTTACTTCTTAATTTAGTTAACTTTTCCAACTCTTCACTTTCAAATTTCATTTGACTTTTTAGTAAAGATGTTAGATTAGGTAATACTTCTGCCTTTCTTTTTAATTCAATATCAATTAATGACCAATTATAAGTAACTTTCTTCTTGTAATTAATGATTTTGTTATAAACATTAACAACATAGAAAGTTAGTAAAAGTAAAACTAAAATTATGACAATAGCAATGTAAATATATAAATTCTCTTTCATATAATCACCTTATTTCTTTTTAAGTGCCTGAATTGGATCAACGTTTGAAATCTTCATAGCAGGTAAAATACTAGCAATAACCGATAAGATTATAGCAGTTGTAAAGACAACTAGCAAAGCTTGTAAATCAAATGAAATGATATTGAAATTAGTTCTTATTATACCTAGTGTCATCAACGTAAGTGTTATTTGGAAAATATAATTTATGATAAATCCAATTACCATCGAGAATAAATAGGCGATTATCGAACTAATCACACCAATAATGACTGTTTCATTAATAAATAATAGACCAATATCAAACTTTCTAGCACCCATGGTTCGCATGACACCAACTTCTTGTCGTCTTTCAATAATTGAAATAAAGCTAACCATGGAAATAAGCATTACCGCTACTAAAATAGAAATACTAGATAAAACAATCAAGACGGTCCTTACTCCTTCTACGGCACTATTAATTGAATTATTGATTTCAACAATTTGATTAGAAAAAGTATAATCAGGATATAAATCTTTTAATTTACTCATCAAATTTGCGATATTAACATTTTTCTTTACAAATAAGAAAATTGAATAATTATCAATAGGGACTAATTCCACTTGAGAATACACATCTATTGAATCATCGCTTTCTAATAAAAATATTTTATTAAAGAAATTATTAGGCCAATTACTATAAGATAAAATAGAAAGTGTATCTTCGTTTAAAGCTACTCCTGTAATTGTTAATTCAAAATCAATACTATTAAAACTTTGTGTTAAATTACCGTATAGTTTTGTATTAACTAAACTATCATAGTTTTTAGGTTTTCCACTTAAAAGAGCATCAGCAAGTTTTTTAGAAATGACAACTTGATTTAAATCATTTTTAGAAGGAACACTACCTTTAATATTATAATACTTAATTGAAGTTTGACCATCTTCATTTAAAGGTCTAAAGGTAAAGATGTTTCCTTTCTTCGTATTAAATAAGTTAGTTGGTAATTCATCAATAGGAATTTGATAATAATCAGGTCTTGAAGCATATAAATCACTTAACGATTCATCATTACTTAAAAAGACATTTGGTGAAAATTTAAGGATGTTTTCTTCAATTTCAAAGTATTTAGAGTTAACATAACTAATTAATTCATTAGAATTTTCTTTAATTATCTTATTAATCTCTGTACTATTTAAAGGAATTCGATAAGCTCTTTGAATTTTGATATTCCTAGTTTCTTCTTCAGTTGTAAAGAAGTAGTATTCAGATAAATTAGGATTATTATTTAATTCGTGTAATACTACTTTTGTATTTACATTATTTGTATAAGTAAGATTGTTTTCTAGTACTAATGCATTTTTATTAGTATTTGGGAATCTTACTATTTGATAAGGACTATCTTTTAAGAAGTTCGTAGCAAAATCAGTGTTAGTATGGTAGATTTTGCTTTGTTCATAATAGTCACTGAGTCCTTCTGTTTCAACAAAACCAACGATTCTAAATGTTTTATTATTTAAGAAACTAGAGTTATCTTCAAAAATCAACATCATCGGTTCATCATTAAGTAACTCTGATGCTTTTTGAATCGAACAAGTTATTCTAGAAGATTCATAATAATCGCAAACATTAAGATATTGTCGACTGTTAACTAAGATTTCATTATCTTCAAGTGGTTTTGTTAAACTAGGAGTAATCCTTTCATCTTCATAAGAAACATAATTATAATTAAGTAAGTCTACTAATGTAGTAATAGTATAATTTTTATCTGTTTTTAAGGAAATACCGAAATTAATCTGATAATAAGAAGGTGAATATGTTTGATATTTAATTAAATCAACATCTCCACTATTACTTATTACATAATCATAATCAGCATCAGAGATTTGTTTATTAATATTTTTATTTGTTTTACCTACTTCAATATAATTTTCGCTTTTTAAGCCACCAAGAGCATCGACAATAAATCTTTGGAAACCATTGGTTAATGTTATTGCAAGTGCGATACCAGTTAAACCAATTGCTAAACCAATTGATGATAATATATTTCTTGCTTTATGTAAACCCAGTGATCTAAAGGCAATTTTTAAGTTAGTTAAAAATGGTAGTTTACCTTTCCTATTTCCTTTTCTTTTTTTAGTTAAGTTAATGTTTAAGTTAGATTCTTTAACATTTTCTTCATTATTTATTATATTTATGATTTGTCCATCTTTCATTTGGAATATCTTTGAAGCATATTCATAAGCAAATTTTTCTTCATGAGTAACCATGATGATTAAACGTTCTGATGATAGTTTTTGAAGAATATCTAAAATAATTCTAGAGTTCTTAGAGTCTAGTTCACCTGTAGGTTCATCTGCTAGAATGATTTTTGGATCATTCATTAAGGCTCGAGCGATGACAACTCTTTGCTTTTGACCACCTGAAAGAGTATTAACTTTTCTTCTTCTTAAGTCATAGATATTTAACAACTTTAAGATTTCAGTCGCTCTTTTTTCTTGAATCTGACTAGGTTGAGAGTCAATTTGAAGTGGGAAAATTATATTTTCATAAACGGTTAATGAATTTAATAAAACGGCATGTTGAAAGATAAAACCAATTGTATCTTTACGATAATCATTTATTTTATTCTTACTTTTAGCATCAATAACACGATTATCAATCATGATACTTCCTTCAAAGTCACTATCCATACCACCGATAATATTTAGTAAGGTTGTTTTACCACATCCTGAAGGACCTAAAATAGCAAATAACCCTTTTTCAGGTAATTCAAAGGAAATATTATGTAAAGCTTTAAATTCAATTTTACCTTTATAGGTTTTATTAATATTTCTAACTTTTAACATGTTTTTTCACCTTCTTACTCTTCTCTTAAAACATCAACGATTGGTAACTTAGCAGCTTTTCTAGCAGGGAAGATTCCTGAAAGATAGGCTACTAATGATGAAATTAGAACTAATAAAATTGGAACGGAAAACGGAAGGTATTTAAAGAGGATGTTTCCACTATAAGTTATACCTCTAATAATCGGAATATTAATAATCATAAAGTTATAATCGATTCCCAAGATACTTGGAGATAAGAAATACACGATGATTTGAATAACGAGTGCAATAGCAAGTCCTGTTAAAGCAGCTAGAACACCTACAATAAAGGCTTCTGATAACACATATCTTTTTATATCTTTATTGGTGCTTCCTAAAGCCCTTAAAATACCTAGTTCTAGCCGTTTTTCAATCACCGATGTATATAGTAGGATTGCTAACATAAACATTGAAACTACCATCGCTGTTACAATAAACATAGATAAAATAAACTGAGCAACCCCAATCGCAGTTGAAATAATACTCTTAAATTCAATACTTAAATCGGAGATGCTTAAGAAACTATTTTTTGATGCATCTAATAAATCAGAGTTTTTAATACTTGAAATTATATTTAGGATATTCTGTGTATCTAAAATAACTAATTCTTTGTTTAATAAACAAATAGAATAAGTGGTACTACAAGTTTGGGAGGTTAATTTATCAATTAAATTAGGAGCTAAACTCTCGATTTTATTATAAAAAGTATTATAGTAAAGATAAATTTTAGGTGATGAGAATAATTCTAATTCATTTAAAATACCGACAATTGTCAATGTTTCATTAAAGTTAACAACATTTTGGTCGTGTCCATAAACATCATAGACAGTAAAATTAAATTCTAAATGAATCTTCTTACCTATATAATCTTCATAATTACTTTCTATTCCCGCTCTATTATTTATATCGTTGATAAAGGAAGTGTTTACTATAACTTCATTAATATTATTAGATGAAGCAAAACGGCTACCTTTTACAAAATATTTTTCATAATGCTTTAAATAATTACTATCTGAAACTAATGAGATATTTGTATGTGAATAATAAACATTATAAGATTCATCAGGTTCATTAATATAATATAAATCAAAATTTCTAGTTTTTCCTAAAATATCGTCTAAACTGTATCTGTAATCTAATCGATTTGATCCTACATCATTAACTAGTTCATTTAAAATCGTATTAGAAGGTGTTTCATAAGTATAACCCCCACCAACAGTTTTTCTAACATAACTAATAGGAATAATATTAGCATCCAAGTATTTATTGATTTGTTCATCGGCAAAACGATTAGCACCTTCACCTAAACCAATAATTAAGGCAATACCACTAATACCAATGGAACAAGCAACAACTGTCGCAATTAAACGACCTAAATGGTTTTTGATTGATTTAAGGATCATTCTAATGCCATCTTTATATTTTAAACCTTTACTTGAGAAACGAAGTCTAGAATTACTAGTATCAGTTACAGGGTTTATAACTTCATCATAAGTAATTAAGCCGTCTTCCATTTTAATTATTCTTGTTGCGTATTCATAAGCAAAATCATGATTATGTGTAACCATGATTAATAATTTATCTTTTGCAATTTCTTTTAATAAAGTCATGATTTCCACAGCAGTCTTTGAATCAAGTGAACCTGTTGGTTCATCTGCCAAAATAATATCCGGATTGTTAATTAAAGCTCTAGCGATTGCAACTCTTTGTTTTTCTCCACCTGAAAGTTCAAGCGGGGTATTATGATGTTTTTGACTAAGCCCGACTTTATCAAGCATTTCTTTAGCCCTTTGTGTTCTTTCATTTAGACTAACACCTGCAACAGCTAAAGGAAGGGCAACATTTTCTATTGCTGTTAATGAATTGATTAAATTAAAATGTTGAAAGATAAATCCAACATTATGTCTACGATAAATATCCCAACTATGTTTATTAAAACTTCTAGTTGATTGACCTTGTATGATAATTTCACCACTTGATGGTACTTCTAAGCCACTGATAACATTAAGTAATGTTGATTTACCGCAACCAGAAGGACCTAAAACGGCAATAAATTCATTGCGATTAAATTCAAGATTTATACCACCTAAAGCTCTAATGCCTTCATAACCGCTTTTATAAATTTTAATTAAATTTTTAACTTTCATTAAAGCCATTATTTCACCCCGTTTATCTTAATTTAATTATACCATTAACGTACTTTCATTTGTTTTAAAAATTTGATTTTAGATAAAGAAATTCAATAATTAAAAAGATTGGTTTATTACTCCAATCTTTTAGTCGGTTTTATCATCTTGAGCTTTACTAACTATTCTTTTTAACCTTTTATTAAAATTGTATCGTGTTAGCATAATAACATTTTTACAACCCTGACATTCAATTTTAATATCAGCACCCATTCTAACAATCTTAAAGATTTTACTTCTAGTATTACAAGGGTGTTCTTTTTTCATTTCAACAATATCATATAATCCATAATCAAGTTGGGTTGATGTCATTTTTATCATCCTCACTAAGTTCCTTTTTAATAGGTATAGCTCTTTTAAAGTTATGTTCTTGACATAGTTTTAATAGTTCTAAGTTGAAGTCTCTTCTAAAAGCATATTGAGATAATGCTCTTACTTTAGTATGAATTTCAATTGTGTAACCAATTGTTTCAAATCCGGTTAATCCTTTAATTGCGGGATTTTCAATAATTTCAGGAAACTTTTCTTTAAAGTAATCCATTTTAGAATTAAATATATTAACAAAACGATTAATATCATCATCAAAACTTAAAGATAAATTATTAACTACAATCGAATAATTAGCTAAAGTATAATTAATAATTTTAGAGACATCACGGTTATTGATAATAATAACTTCACCTGTATAAGCGGTAAAAGTTGTCGTTTTAATACCAATGTTAGTAATTGTACCCATTGTTTCATCAATATTTACTAAATCACCAACATTATAACTTTTTTCAACAATGATAAAGAAACCTGCGACTATATCTTTTAATAAATCTTGGAAAGCAAAACCAATGACGATTCCTATAACACCTGCGCCAGCAAATATAGTTGCTGGATCTAAGCCGATATATTGTAAAGAAAAGATAATTCCGATAACTAAGAAGATATATCGCATAAATGAACGAATTAAATTGTTTATTGTTCTAGCTCTTTTTTTATTGAAATCACCTTTAATGAATGAAACATATTTAGTCATTATAAAGACAACGATTCTATAAACTACAAAACAAATTAAAACGACAATTAAAACACGACCTATGGATTTTAGTAGCTCCCAAGCCCATGTGAATTTAAGAAAGTCTTCAATAAATTGGTTAAATCTATTCCTTAGTTCCTCCAATAGTATCACCTCGATAGCTGTCAATTAAGTTTTGCATTAAGGCAATGTTAGTTAAAGGTCCAACACCACCAGGTACTGGAGAGATTGCTCTTACAAATTCTTTGACACTTCTTTTAACGTCTCCGACCATTTTTCCATTTTCGTCATAGTGAATTCCTACATCAATTACGATGCTATTAGGATTAAAGTATTTTTCATCGATAAATTCTTTTTGACCGATTGCTACTATTACTATATCTTTATTTTTACAGATATCTGGTAAGTTCTTTGTTTTTGAATGACATAATGTCACAGTAGCATCTTCATTATTTAAAAGTAGGAATAAAGGTTTTCCGACATTTCTACTTCGACCAATAACAGCAATATTTTCACCATCTAGAGGAATCTTATAATATTTTAATAATTCAACAATAGCCCTAGCGGTAGCACCAACATGGCATTTATAGCCTTGGTATAATAAACCTAAATTATGAAGAGTACATCCATCAATATCCTTTTTATAATCTAAATAAGAAAAGACGACATCTTCATCAATAGTATTACCTAAAGGTCGATCAATCATAATACCATCAACATTATTATCATTTGATAGTCTAACTACTAAATCAATCATTTGGTCTTGATTATATGATTCACAATCAAAAACCTCAACGCCAACACCGATTTCATTGGCTAGTCTTTGTCTTCCTTTTAAATAAGAAAGTGATCCACTATCTTTAGTAGAAATTAAAATCGCTAATTTTGGGTTTCTTCCTTTATAATATTTTTTTATATCCTCAATTAAGGTAGCTTTTAATTCATTAGCAGCTTTTTTACCATCTAGAAGCATCATCTAAAATACCCCCTTGATCGTACCATCTTCTAAAATATCCATATTATTAGCAGCCGGAACCTTTGGCAAACCAGGCATCGTTAGAATTTTTCCAGTTAACGGAACAATAAATCCTGCACCATTAGATAATCTAATCCCTTTAATTGTAATATTAAATCCTCTAGGTCTTCCGATTAAAGCATCATTATCAGAAATGGAGTTTTGTGTTTTGGCCATACAGACTAATAAGTTATCTCTTCCATGGTTTTTTAATCTTTCAAGTTCATTTAAGGCCTCATTTGTATAAGTGACACCATCAGCACCATAAATACTCTTACAAATCTTTTCAATCTTTACTTCTAATGGTTCATTTACTTCATAAAGAGGTTTAAAGTTATTTTTAATAGGGATTGAATTAATAAACTTAGCTAATTCTACAGCTCCTTCTCCTCCATGAGCATGAACATTACATAAGAATAAAGGATGATTATTTTCTTTACACCAATTAGTTAGGGCTTCTATTTCGCTTTCATCATCGCTAGCAAATTGGTTAATAGCGACGATATAAGGCAAATTGTATGAAGCAATATTTTCAATATGTTTTTCTAAGTTAGGGATACCCTTCATTAAAGCGTCTGGATCAGGAGTAATTAAATCGCTTCGATCTTTACCTCCGTGCATTTTTAAAGCTCTAATAGTTGCTACAATTACCACTGCTGAAGGTCTTAAATTACCTTGTCTACATTTAATGTCTAAAAATTTTTCAGCACCTAAATCAGCACCAAAACCTGCTTCTGTTACTACAACATCACTCATCTTTAAAGCCATTTTTGTTGCAATAATAGAGTTACAGCCATGAGCAATATTAGCAAAAGGACCTCCATGAATAAAGGCAGGACCACCTTCAAGTGTTTGAACTAGATTAGGTTTAATCGCATCTTTCATCACTACACCTAAGGCACCTACAATGTTTAAGTCTTTTACGTATACTGGTTCATCATCATAAGTGTAAGCCACAACCATATTACCGATTTTCTTTTTAAAATCGTTTAAATCATTAGATAAACATAAAATAGCCATAACTTCACTTGCTACAGTAATATTAAAACCGTCTTCTCTTTCAACGCCATTACCTTTGCCTTTACCAATTGTGATATTTCTTAAGGTACGATCATTCATATCCATACAACGTTTAATAACGACTCTTGTTGGGTCAATATTTAATTGATTCCCTTGATGGATATGATTATCTAAACAAGCACAGATTAAGTTATTAGCTGTTGTTATTGCATGCATATCACCAGTAAAATGCAAGTTAATATCATCCATTGGAACAACTTGAGCATAACCTCCGCCTGCTGCCCCACCTTTTAAACCAAATACTGGACCTAGGGAAGGTTCTCTTAAGCAAATCATTGTTTTAGTTCCAATTTTTCTTAAAGCTTGGCCAAGACCAATAGTCATTGTTGTTTTACCTTCACCAGCTTTTGTTGGAGTAATCGCTGTTACTAAGATTAATTTTCCATCTTCATTATTTTTAATCTTTTCATAATAGTCTAAATTAATTTTAGCTTTATAATGACCATATGGTTCAACAAAATCTAGAGGTATTTCACACTCTTTAGCCACATCTATGATTTTTCTTAACTTACAACTTTGAGCAATCTCAATATCACTTTTCACTTATTTTCCTCCTTCCAATCTATTCATTAATTTATTTAAGAGTGAAGATAATTTATTCACTCTAAGTTCTGTTGCCATTTTAATTATATCGTTAACCTTATTAATAATATCTTCATCTTTGATATAAGGTAGGTTTATTTTTAAATTAACAATATTGGATTGGATACTACTATCAAGTAAAATAACCCCAATAATTAAATCACTTATAATTGATTTAACAACATATGGTTCGATTATTTCATATTGCTCATAAGCTTCTAAGCATGTTTCTAAAATACGATAAGGAATCATTATATTTTTATTTGATGCTTCATTTAATCTTTTTTCTTTAATATTTTGTTCATTTTGAGTTGTAACTTTTAATTTATAAATATCCATAAAATGATTAAAAGCATCTACGTCATTTTGAATTTCATCTAAAAGTGTTGTACCCAAAAGAGTTAACTTATCAGATGCTTCGTTAATTTGATGTTGAATCTTTTCATCCAAAGATAAAAAACTCTTGCGTTTTTTAGAAATTAAGATAGCCATATTGGATAAGCCAATGCCTAAACTTAAAACATAACTAATAACGGCTCCTCCTCCAGGAGTAGGAGCATCACTATTAAGTAAATAATAAAACTGTTCAAGAGTTTTTCGTTTCATTTTTATTTTCCTTCTTTCTCAACAATGTGACGAGCTACCCAAACACCATTAGCACCTGCTTGAGCTAATCCTCTTGTTAATCCTGCTCCATCACCCGCGACAAAAAGATTATTAATTTGGGTTTCAAAATACTTATTAACAATAGGTCTAGCTGAGTAGAATTTAGCTTCTACACCATATAGTAAGGTGTGTTCTGAAGCAATACCAGGTGTAACATGGTCTAAAGCTTCAATCATTTCAATAATAGACTTCATTGTATTATATGGTAAAACTAATCCTAAATCACCAGGAGTTGCCTCAACAAGTGTAGGCTTAACAAAACCTTCGGCTAAACGCTTCGCAGTTGTTCTTCTTCCTAGTAAGATATCACCATATTTTTGAACTAAAACACCACCATTTGTCAATTTATTGGCTAATTTAGCAATATCATGTGCAAATTGATTTGGTTGGGTAAAAGGTTCATTAAATGAATGAGAGACTAATAATGCAAAGTTAGTATTTTTACTTCCTAAAGATGGATCTTTAAAAGCGTGTCCATTAACTAACATCGTTCCGGATTGATTTTCAATGACGACGTGACCTGATGGATTTGAACAGAAAGTTCTTACTTTAGTACCAACACTTGCATTATAAATAAACTTTCCTTCATATAAATGTTCATTGATTTCATCCATAATAACATCATTGGTTTCAACTCTAACACCTATATCAACTTGGTTGTTTAACATTTCTAATCCATGATTTTCTAAAACTTCTTCTAGCCAAGTTGAACCATCTCTTCCTGGAGCTAGAATAATATATTTGGCTTCAATTATTTCGCCTTTTTCCAATTTAACACCAGTAACTTTGCCATTTTCAACAATAACATCACTTACTAAGGTTCTAAATCTAAAGTCAACTTTTTCTTTTAAATATTCATATATACTTTTTTGTATTTTTAAGTTTTGTTCTGTACCTAAATGTCTTACTCTTGCACGCAGAAGTTTTAAACCAGCTGCATAGCCTCTTCTTTCAATCTCTTTTACTTTTAAAGTAGTTGGATCGGTTAATTCAGAATTAGCTCCATGTTTTAAATTAATTTCATCGACATAATTAATTAATTCTGCGACTGTATCATTATCTAAATAATCAGCCATCCAACCTCCGAACTCTTCAGTTATATTAAATTTACCATCAGAAAAGGCTCCTGCTCCACCAAATCCGCATGTAATTGAACATGCAGGATAACAACCAGTTGGCCGATTTTTTGCTCCTGTAGGACATTGTTTAACTCTTTTATCTAAAATTGGACAGTGACGTGAATAAATATCATGCCCCTTATCAATTAGTAGAACTTTTAAATTTGGATTCTTTAATGTTAATTCGTAACAAGCTGCTGTTCCAGCAGGACCAGCACCAACAACAATTACATCATACTTTGACATACCATTACCTCTTTTACTAATTAATTTGGAGCATCAATTAAAAATACCCCTTTTAATTATACATTAACAACAATTTTTATTCACTACCAAATATAAAACTGCCTTATTATAAGATTTAACATTTTATTATACTACGTCATTATACTACAGATTTTTAAATGAAAAGTTGAGATTATATCAAGGTTTTTACTCATTTTAATGATCACCTTATTGCATAATTTATATAATCATTTAATCTATTCTACATTATATATTATTGTGATAAAATTAACATGATAAAGAAGAGGTTTAATTATGAAAACCAAGAAATTATTTAGATTTTTAACATCATTACTACTGTTGGGGTTACTAGGTTGTACAGTTGTTGTAGAAAATAAATCTTACAGTGATGAAGAAGTTTTTGATATAGCAGTTTCATATATAGAAATAGAAAAACAATATGAAATTGTTCAATTTTACTATCCTCTAAATTTTTTAGAAGAAGATGATTTAATCAAGCATTATACAATGGCATCTTATGCTAGACCTAACTTTGCTTTAATTAAAAGTAAAGATAATAAATATTATTTAATCGAATATATTGGCAGTAATAATAAAAATATTAGATTAAAAGATATGTATAATGTCATGGAGATATCACTTCCTGTTTCTCCTGATTATTATGAAGTTTTGTATAAAGATTTAACACAAGAAAATAAAGAATTTGTGAATTCTTATCTAGGTAAAGAATTATATATTGATTTAAGAAATTCAAATGAATCAACAATTAGACTTGCTAAAAATAATCGTATCTATATTGATATGAATGAATATGGATTTTATTTGTATGAAGATGATATTTTACTATTTATATCTAATTTTAATGATGCAAAACGTGTATTTATAACTCAAGAAAATGTCTATGATTATTTTGATATTGAAGTTAGTTTTGGTAAAGCTTATGGCCGTAATGAGTATTATGAATACATAAACTTTGAATTTAAAGCCAAAGATAGAGTGATGGTATTATTCTCTCGTATAACATTTAATTTTAATATAATCGTTAAAACTGATTCTGTTTCTAGTGTCTTTATTGATAATTTAGAACATAAATCTGGAGTTTATGGTACTGGATTTACTAGTCACACTGTAACTTATTCGCTTAATGAAAATGATTATTTCTATAGTGATTTTGTAACGATCGAAGTTAAAGACATTACTAATATTAATACTTTAGTTTATTTTATAGGTTAAAAAGATAAAACTCTTCTTAAGGTTATTTCCCTAGAAGAGTTTTTAATTTGATGATTCTTCACTTTCAACAATTGAATCTTCTTCACAAATTGAACTTTCGGACTGAATATTAGATGGAGATGCAGATCCGGTTTTAAATAAGAAATCATTCACTAAATGATAGAAACCTGCTCCTGTTACATTAAATACAATGAATAAGGAACAAACCAAGGCTATTTTACGATTCCAATGGTTTTTACTTCTTATTTTAGAAAAAGGAAGGTTATGTTTTACTTTATATAAATTTAACATCATATTAAGTTTTCTTTGTTTTATTTTTAGAGAAAGGATTATAATAAAAGTTAAAACAAATATTACATTAATGATTATAATTAAATACCAATACCACATCTAATTATCCCTCCTTTTATAATTTCAAGAAGTTTTTAAAACTTTTAACATAAGAACGCATTACTTCTAATTGCTGTTTATTATCTAACACTAATAGTAATTTGGCATTAAAAGCTGTTCTTATTTCACTTATTTTAGCGACATTAACAATTGTAGCTTTACCAATTCGTACAAAGTTATCATTTTTTAAGAGGTTTTCTAGTTGATAAAGTGTGCTTTTAATTAGATAATTATTTCCTCTTGTGTATAAGAATAAATCTGTTCCATAGGTTTGGAAATAATAGATATCTTGAATAAAAATTCTAAGTAGCCCTTTATCAGTGTTAAAGACAATAATTCTTGAATCATCTTTTTTTAGAGCGTTGACTAGTTTTTTAATTTCAGGAATGTTTTCTTTATTAATTAAGATGTTAACCTTGTCTTTTTCAAATAAAGATATATCGTCGCATATAACATACGATGCATTTTCTTCACTTTGAATATCAAAATCAATCTTTTCTTTTGTATCAAGTTTAGAAATTTTGAGTTTGATCATTGTCTCCCTCCTTAGTATTTTATAATTTTTCATATAAAAAGTGGCAATATTTCAAGTAACTTACATTGATAAAATTATATCATACATGAATGTGTAATAAAGTTTTAATTTATCCCAATAGTTTAGAATTATATTATAAGGATGAAGAAATTAGGATATATAAATCCTTGATAGCGAAATTTTGCTTTATAAGGACAATTATTTCTATGTTTACAAAATATAGATTTACCTGTTGCAGTTCTTCTTTTAGCATGTCCTCTGTTTCTTTTCATTTCTCTATAAATAGTTTGTCTAGATACATTTATAACAGAAGCAATCTCTTGAGCGGCCTTATTCATTTCAATACGGATTGAATTTTTACTCTATCACTTAATGTGGGTTGTTTTGCATTTTGTCTTTTTTCGAAATAAAATTTACAACCATATTTAACAGGGTTTACATAAAATAGTTGAAATATTTGATATTAGTATAATAATTTTTATATAATAGTAATAAGTTTATCTATCAAATTTTGAGGTGAAAGAGTATGGAATATAAAATTGGTGCATTCTTCGTTCATGGATTTATGGGGTATCCGACAGATTTTGGGAACTTATCTGTTGCATTAGAAAAATTAAATATTGATACGAAGTTAATAATATTACCAGGCCATGATAAAGGTGAAAATCCTTCTTTATACAGTTGGAAAAATTGGTTAAGCTATGCAGAAGAAAGATATTTAGAGTATAAAGAAAAATTAGATATTGTATATCTAATAGGTTTTTCTATGGGAGGTACAATTGCAACTTATCTAGCTAATAAGCATGGTTGTGATAAATTGGTCTTAATTGCTCCTGCATTTGAATATTTTAATCCAATTCAAAATATAAAAGATATTAAATTAGCATTTAAGCGTCGTTATTTTAGTATTAATAAGATTAAAGCAATGATGAAACAAGAACTTGGATATCAAAATGAAAATAAAATCAAATTTAAGACTTATCGCGATTTTATAATGTTAACAAAGTATTGCATTAAAAATATTGGTTATTTAGATATACCTATTAGAATATATCATGGTGAAAATGATGAACTTATACCTTTAAGTTCATCAATGAATGCACTTAAAAGATTTACTAATCAAGATAAAAAACTAGATATTATTCCTTATGGAAGACATATGTTATTAACTGGGGCGAGTGCTAAGGTAGTTGAATCATCGATTGCAGAGTTCTTAAGTGTAACGTTAGTTAAAGAAGAGGCAACTATTAGCTAGAAAGGTGGACATCAATGGGATATATTGATCGTGTTATTAAATACATTGAAGATAACTATAAAAATGAAAAAGAATTTGTTCAATCAGCAAAAGAGATTTTAAAATCACTTAATAAAGTCGTTGAAATTAATCCTATTTATGAAAAAGAAAGAATTTTAGAAAGAATTATTATACCTGATAGAGTTGTTATGTTTAAAGTTATGTATGAAGATGATAATGGTGTTAATCAAGTTCATAACGGTTATCGTGTTCAATTTAATAATGCTCTAGGCCCTTATAAGGGTGGAATTAGATTTCATCCAAGTGTTAATTTGAGTATTTTGAAGTTTTTAGGATTTGAACAGATTTTTAAGAATGCATTAACAGGATTACCTCTAGGTGGAGGTAAAGGTGGAAGTGACTTTGATCCTAAAGGAAAAAGTGAAATTGAAATTAAGAGATTTTGTATTAGTTTTATGAATGAACTTTATCACTATATAGGAAGTGACAAAGATGTCCCAGCAGGTGATATTGGAGTCGGTCAAAAGGAAATTGGTTATTTATACGGTCAATACAAAAAACTTACTAATCAATCCTTAAGTGGCGTAATTACGGGTAAAGGTGTTGGTTATGGTGGATCTTTACTTAGGAAAGAGGCTACAGGTTATGGGTTAATTTATTTTGTTGAAAGAATGTTAAGTCAAAATAATGATACTTTAAAAAATAAACGAGTTATGATTTCTGGATCAGGAAATGTAGCACTTCATGCCGCAAAAAAGGCAGTAGAACTAGGTGCTAAGGTCATTACTATAAGCGATAGTAAAGGTTATATTTATGATAAAAAAGGTGTTGATTTATCCTTAGTTAGTGAAATAAAAGAAAAAAGGAAAGGTAGAATTAAAGAATATTTAGATTATAAGAAGGATGCAGTTTATGGTGAAGGCAGTGTCTATGATGCTAATATCAATGTAGATATTGTGTTACCGTGTGCAACTCAAAATGAAATTGATTTAGATAGAGTGAAAAATATTATTAATAATGGCTGTATTTTATTAGCAGAAGGTGCGAATATGCCTTTAAATAACGAGGCAATTAATTATTTATTAGAATTAGATGGTTTCTTATATGCTCCAGGGAAAGCTGCGAATGCTGGAGGGGTAAGTGTCTCGGGTTTAGAAATGGTTCAAAATTCTCAACGTTACTACTTTAGTAGTGAACAAGTTGATAAAATGTTAAAAGAGATTATGTATCAAATTCATGATGAATGTATTAATACTTGCTTAATGTATGGTGAAAAGCCAACTAATTATGTCTTTGGTGCGAATGCTCGAGGATTTGTTAGAGTAGCAGATGCTATGATTGCACAAAATCTATAAAAAAAGAATCAAAGTTTTTCTATGACTTTGATTCTTCAATTCTTTTATTTACTGCTTTAATAATTTCATAAGGTTCAATTAAATGCATAATCCTTATTTTAGTGTCTGTTTCAATGATTAAGACATCTTTTTCAACGCTAATCGTTTTAATATCACTATATTTAATTTTACTATTTCTTAAATACGACTTACTAACATCATTTATTTCTAAACAATCATCATAGACTCTTACATAAGTATTTTTAAATATATGGTTAGTCGCTGCAACAGAGATAATAATAACTAATAAAAGTGAAATTGATGTATTAATAATGATTCGATTTAAATCTTCACCATATTGAAAGGTTAGAAAAACTTCCATTAAACCTCCTAGAATCAAAAGTAAGATTGCAAGAGGGATGGTTGTTTTTTTAATTATGCTTTTTAGTGATGTCCTTTTTTCAATTAAAAATTGATTTCCCATTTTTATTACACCTGCCTTGGTTGATTAAGATTCTCTAAGTTTGGTGCTAGAGCTTTATGAGCAACATATTTAGCACGCTTAATTCTAGCGTTGTGGATAAAAAGCCGATCTAAAATTAAGACAAAAGAGATAAAGACTAAGAGAATATAAGTGTAAGTAACATAGCCATCAAGATTTAAGACTGGATTAGGTGTCTTCTTAACGATTGGCCAGTCACTAATTAATGTTAGACCAAAAAATCTTTCTGTAGGCCAATATAATTCAAACGTTAATGAATCTAAAGCGTTATACATTCCCGTAAAATCAAAATTCCTAAAATTGTAGAAATATAGGAAAAATAAAATCGTTAAAATAATAATGGTTCTAAATTTCCATCTAGTGTCAAAGTAAAGTGATCTTTCTTCTCTTTGTTTTACATAACTCTTAAATTTATCAACATTGGTAATGAGGTTAAACCTAATCATTCCGTACATGTAGCCGTCAATATATTCCCCTTCGCGTTCGCTTCTTTTCTTGATTAGTTCGCCTATTATGCCAATTAAGACAATAACTGTAGCTAAAATAATGGCAATAATGGCGATTTTCTTTTTATCACTTTCAGAAAGTTGGATTAAAAAGATGCTCATAGTTTATCCTCTTGTTTTGGAATCTCATTAGTCTGTTGGTTATAGTTAGGATATTGAGGCTGTTGAGGTGGATATTGAGTAGGATTTGGCTGTTGATAATACGGATGATTAAATTGATTAGGAGGATAACTCATTTGTTGATTAATCTGACCGTTAGTAAAATTTTGTTGAGGAATAGTTTGCATTTGAATTGTTTGTTTTTGTAATGCTTCTTGACGCAAGCAGGTTTCTAATTTGAGCGATAGTTCGTCGATATTACGAAATTTCTTCCCGTTTAAAAAATTGAATAATGTGATGATCTCCCCACCGATAAATACGATAATAGTTTTTAATAGATGTAAAGCATACTTAGCTAAATAGTAAGGGCTTAACACTATATAAATTAGTCCATTCACAAAATAAGTGAGCAATTTAAGCATGAGATTCACCACCTAAAATTATTTTACAACATTTTTCGACATATTTGTTAACAATATGACAAAAGTTTTTAGATAGTAGGGAAGAAAAAAGAAAGTAATTAACATTAAGATACTATCACTAGGAAACTTTTTCATTAAAGGTAACGTAACAAATAAAATAAATAAAGAACCTATAACTAGAAATATAAAATGTTTATTTGTTTTACTAAAGGCATAAATGATAATGGGAATAAAGGTTATTAAATAAATGAACATGAAATAAATAGCAACATTAAGATAAGTTGTATTAAATAATATTAAACTAATAATAAGGGCAACTAAACTAAAACAGACGAAGAAAAAACTAGGATCATAATTATTATTGACTTTTATATTCATTCTATTTAATTCTTCTTTGATAATTATATGAGTAAGGATACTTTGACAAAATCCAATAAGTAAAATTAATGAGGGTCCGTAATTATTAAATGTTGTTTCAGAGATATTAAAAAATGATTTAGCTAAATCTATAAAGTCGATATGATAAACTAAATCAATTATAAAAATTGAAAATAAAAATAAAAGTGATGAGATAAAGGTTAAAGTGTATATTAATGATAAACTATTAAATTTTAGTTTTATTAGATAACCATAAGCAATACCACTTACTAATGATGGGATGATATATAATAAAGTTTTAATTAAATCAATAGGAAAACAAATTAATGATGTTGCAACAAAAAATAAAAGTGTATGTAAAGGCTTGTTTTTTAAACTATAAAGAGCAGAGGCAAAAGGTAAGCCAACAATTAAAATAAAATCAACACCAATAATTGCATTTGATACGATTAATAAAACTACATGTAAAGCTGCAAATAAACCAGCCTGAGTAAGAGGTTTTATTTTGTTCATTTTTAAGCCTCCCATAATATTATCTTATCACATTATCTAATTTATAATTAAATGGATTTTTTAATTTATGTTTTTGGTTAATGTTACGTAAAGTTATTGTTTTATTTAATTAAATTCTATATAGTTAACTAGAGTAAAGAAATAAAGAGAATGGAGGATAAAATGTTAGAAAAATATTATGAGTTTGATAAATCAATTAATCTAGAACCTTATAGGTCTTACTATGTTCCTTTTAGGTTAAGTCAAAAAAAATCATATAATAGAGAAGATAGTAATAGATTTATCTCATTAAATGGAAAATGGAAAATTGATAGTTATGAAACAGTCTTAGATGCTGGTAAGTTTTGGGAAAAAGAACCACAAAATGATATTGATGTACCTTCTTGTGTTCAATATTACGGATATGATTATTTTCAATATACAAATCTTCGTTATCCTTTTAATTATAACCCTCCAATTATACCTACAAAAAATCCAGCTTATCACTATGCAAGATATTTTAATAATGATGAAGCTATTAAAAAAGGAGAAAAAACTTATATTGTTTTTGAAGGAGTAGATTCTTGTTTTTATTTATATGTTAATGGTAACTTTGTAGGTTTCTCACAAATATCACATAAAAAAAGTGAGTTTGATATAACACCATATCTTAAAGAGGGGGTAAATAAACTAGATGTTTTAGTTTTAAAGTGGTGTTTTGGTAGTTATTTAGAAGATCAAGATAAGTGGAGATTAACAGGTATTTTTAGAGATGTTTATTTATTAAATAGACCCAAAGAACATATAAGAGATTATAAAATAGAAACATCTATTGATGGGGATAACGGTATTGTGACTTTTGAAAATAGGAGTAATATTAATATTAATGTTAATTTTAATAATAAAGTAAAAGAAGCTAAATCTAATGAAAAGATTGCTTTTGTGGTAGAAAAGGCGATATTTTGGAATGCTGAATTACCTCATCTATATGAGATGGAACTAGTTGCAAATAATGAAGTCATTTTTGAAAGAGTTGGAATTAGAACAAGTGAAGTAAAAGATGGAATTTATTTATTTAATGGAAAACCAATTAAATTCTATGGTGTAAATAGACATGATTTCCATCCTAAAAAAGGTGTGGCAGTTTCTAAAGAAGATATGTTAAATGATATTTTGTTGATGAAGAAATTAAATGTTAATGCATTAAGAACAGCTCATTATCCATCATCTCCACTTTTATATGAAATGTGTGATGAATATGGGCTTTATGTTATGAGTGAATCTGATTTAGAAACACATGGTACAACCGATATCGGTAATGTAGGTTTAGATTCTCGTGTTAAGTTTGGTTTAATTTCTCAAGATGAAAGATTTAAAGATAGTATTGTTGAAAGGCAAATTAGTAATGTTGAAAATTTTAAAAATAAAACTTGTGTTGTTATTTGGTCGCTTGGTAATGAATCTGGCTGGGGTAAAAATTTAGATGAAGCATTAAAAGAAGTTAAAAGAAGAGATAGTCGACCTGTTCATTATGAAAGTATTTGGCATATCGATACAGAACATTATAGGAATGATGAATATTACAAAGTTCCATTAGATATGGTTAGTAGGATGTATCCAACTGTTGAATGGATGAAAGATGAGTATTTAAATGATGAAAAAGAACACCGTCCATTAGTTTTATGTGAATATGCTCATGCGATGGGTAATGGTCCAGGAGAAATGAAAGAGTATTGGGATGTAATGGAAAGCTCGGATAGGTTTATGGGAGCCTTTATTTGGGAATGGGCAGATCACGGAGTTATCTATAATGATAAAGGCTTCTATTATGGAGGAGACTTTGGTGAAATTCAACATGATGGTAACTTCTGTATTGATGGAATTGTAACTCCAGATAGAAAAGTTAAAGCGGGAACTCTTTTAATGAAGAAAATGTATCAACCTCTAATATTTAGACGTCAAAAAAATCAACTCTTTATTTTTAATAAAAACTTCTTTGCACCTTTAAATGGGGACTTAAAAATTGTCGAAGGTAATAATGAAAGAGTAATCTCAATAAATATTAATCCTAGAGAAGAACTAATTTATGATATTGATGGTGAATCTAGTGTTGAGGTTTATTTCATAAAAGATGATATTGAAGTTGCTAGAGAACAATTCTATGTTCCTAGAAAAGAAACACCTTCATATAAAAAAGTTAAGATTGATATAAAAGATGATGATCGATATATTAAGGTTTTTAATCATGATTTAGAAGTTGAAATTGATAAATGTAGTGGAGAAATTTGTTATATTAAAACACAAAACGATGTGTATGAAGGTATAAAAGTTAATGTATGGCGAGCTCCAATTGATAATGATATGTATGTAAGAAGAAAATGGGAACATCATTTCTTAAATCATGCAACATCTAATGCTAGTTCTTATGAAATTAAAGATAATGAAATCATCTTTAAGGTAGATATTGGTTATTCTAGTTTTAAACCGTTGGTTTTAGCCACGATTAAATATTCATTTATTGAAAATGGTATTGAAATTAAATTAGATTACAAAGTAAATGAAGACAGTTATTTTGATTTCTTACCTAGAATTGGTTTTGTGATGAAACTAGATAAGAAGTATCAATATTTAAAATATTTAGCTTATGGACCTGAAGAAACTTATTGTGATTCATATGAATTTGCCATGAAAAAAGAATATCTAAGTAATGTTAATAATGAGTATTATCACTATATTAAACCTCAAGAAAGTGGTAGTCACTTTGATGCAGAATATGTTGAAGTAAGTGATAATAAAACAACTATTAGAGTCGAAGGAATGAAATCATTCTCGGCGCTTCCTTATTCAAGTCAAACTTTAACTAATACGAAACATGACTTTGAGTTAGATGATGGGGATGCTACATATTTATCTGTTGACCTATATATGTCAGGTTTAGGCTCTAATGCATGTGGTCCTTTACCTCATTCTTATCATCTTGTACCTAATAAGGGTAATGGTATGATTAGATTTATATTTGAGAATAAGTAGATTTTAAGAAAGCAGGATAAGAAAATAAAGAAGTAAATACAAATAAGCAAAGTGCTGTTAATGTATTAAACGAAGCTTATGTAAGTGCCTAGTAAATAGATAAAAGAAAACTCCTAGTATGATTAAACAAGTTATCATGTTTTAGAATAACCTAGTTTGAACGTGGACTATTATTTATGGTTATGATAAAATTTATTTCGTGAAACGGGCTGTTTTCACTAGGAGGGTGCTTAATGAATGACTATTTAACAAAACTTAATAAGGCACAATATGAGGCGGTGACAACCACTGCCAAGTATGCTCGAGTGATTGCAGGTGCAGGTAGTGGCAAGACAAGAGTATTAACATCAAGAATCATTTATTTAATTAAAGAATTAGGAATTTTACCTAAGAGTATTTTGGCTATTACTTTCACCAATAAAGCAGCCAATGAAATGAAAAAACGTGTGGAAACTGCCTTGATGAATCAAAGTGCAGTTCCTTTTATTTCAACCTTTCACTCCTTGTGTGTGCGTTTTTTAAGGGAAGAAATCAAAGTTATTGATTATCCTGCTTCATTTACAATTGTAGATGACGATGATCAAAACTCTATTATTAAGAAAATTCTAAAAGATTTAAATATAGAAAAAGAAGATTTAACACCAAGACAGGCTAAGTCATATATTTCTTATCATAAATCTTCAGGAGTTACCTACCAAGAGGCTAAAGCAATGGCGGGTACTTATGATTCTGATTTAGTAAGTGCAAATGTTTATGAATTGTATGAAAAAGAATTAATTAAACAAAGAGCACTAGATTTTGATGATTTAATTATTAAAACTTGCGAAATTTTAAAGAAGTTCAAAAATATAAGAGAAAAATGGAATCATCGTTTTCGTTATATCTTAGTTGATGAATTTCAAGATACTAATGATATGCAATATGACTTAATAAGATTATTTATGAATGGTGATACGGAGCTATTTATTGTTGGTGACCCAGATCAAACCATTTATACTTGGAGAGGTGCTAATGTTAATTTAATCTTAGATTTTAGTAAGAATTTTAAAGATGCAAAGGATTATATATTAAAAGAAAATTATCGTTCGACAAAAACGATATTAGATGGAGCGAACCATTTAATTACTTTTAATAAAAAAAGAGTACCAAAAGACTTAGTTACTAATAACGAACAAGGAAAAGATATTGTTTATTATAATGGTAAATCTTCTGAACTTGAGGCTAGTTGGGTCTGTGAACGAATAATGGAACTTAAAAGATTAGAAAATGTTAAATATCAAGATATTGCTATTTTATATCGTTCGAATTACTACTCAAGAGCAATTGAAGATCAACTGATTAAGTATAAAATTCCTTATAGTATTTATGGTGGTATTCGTTTCTTTGAAAGAAAAGAAATCAAGGATGCGCTTAGTTATTTAAGATTAGTATTAAATAGCAAAGATGATTTGGCTTTTTTAAGAGTTGTTAATGTGCCGAAAAGAAAAATAGGACCAAAAGCTATTGAATTAATGCAAGAAGGCGCTGAAAGAGAAAACTGCTCTTTATATGAATATTGTTATCATCATCTTGATGAATTTTCTCGTTATCCTTTGTTATCTTCATTTATCGAGGTTATAGAACTTGCTAAAGTTGAATTAAGTGATGAAAACTGTATTTATTCAAAGTTGTTAGATGAAATCATGATAAAATCAGGATATTATCAAATGTGTATTGATGAAAAAGAAGAAGAAAGAAATGACAATATAAAAGAATTAGTTAACTTATTATTTATTAGACAAGGTGAAGGAGTCGAAACAGTTACTTTAGATGAAATTGTTCAAGATCTTACTCTTTATAGTGCTCAAGATGAAATGTCTGATGATGATAAAGTTGTTTTAATGACTATCCATACAGCTAAAGGGTTAGAATTCCCTTATGTCTTTATTGTTGGTTTATCTGAAGGAATATTCCCTTCTGCTAAAACAATCTTAGAGAGTAAGGATGGTATTGAAGAAGAACGAAGACTAGCTTATGTTGCTTTTACAAGGGCGAAAAAACAACTTTTCTTATCTGATAGTGAAGGATATAGTTTTGCTACTCAATCATTTAGAGTAACTTCTAGATTTATTAGTGAGGTTCAAGATTATATTAGACCTTACTTTGGTGGAACTAAAATTAAACCAAGTACGATTATTCCTACTAAACCATCTGCCACATCATTATCTAGAGATGATTTTACACAAAGTGGAGATAAAATCTATCGTCCAGGTCAAATGGTTGATCACCGTGCCTTTGGAGAGGGTATAATTATTTCAGTAGATAAAGATTCTGTTAGAGTAGCATTTAAAAATCCTGCTCACGGAGTTAAACAAATATCTAAAAGTTTTGCAGGGATGAATCCGAGGTGAGAATATGGATGAAATTAAACGAATCCATGAATTAAGAGCTTTGATTGAAAAGTACAATTATGAGTATTATGCCTTAGATAATCCATCTGTTTCGGATGCTTATTATGATGAATTAATGAAAGAATTAATTGCATTAGAAAATAAACATCCAGAAATAGATAAATCAACATCACCAACGCAAAGAGTTGGAGGAGTTGTTCTTCCTTATTTTAATAAAATTGTTCATAAACGGCCGATGTTATCATTAGGAAATGTTTTTTCTATTGATGAAATAAGAGCGTTTGATAAAAGAGTTAGACAAGAAGTTGGTTATGAACCAGAATATGTATGTGAACTTAAAATTGATGGTCTATCAATTTCGATTGAATATGTAGATGGAAAGATTAATTATGGAGCCACTAGAGGAGACGGTATTAGTGGTGAAGATGTCACAAATAATGTTAAAACAATTGCAACTCTACCTTTAAAGGTCGATGAAAAGAACACCTTTGAAGTTAGAGGTGAAGTATTCATGTCTAAAAAAACCTTTGCTAAAATAAACCTTCAAAAAGAAAAAGAAGGTGAAGAAGGTTTTGCAAATGCTAGAAATGCTGCGGCTGGTTCATTAAGACAACTTGATTCATCTATTGCCGCTAAACGTAATCTAGAGGTTTTTATCTATTATTTAGTAAATGCTAAGGATTTTAATATAAATTCCCAATATGATTCTTTAAAATGGTTAGAAAAGATGGGATTTAGAGTTAATCCTAATTACCGTTTATGTAAGAATATTGATGAAGTTATTGAATATGTCGAAGAATTTAGTAAAGTTCGTGATGATTTACCATATGATATAGATGGGTTAGTTATTAAAGTAAATGATTTTGCGATGCAAGAAGAATTAGGTTTTACTTCCAAGTCACCTAAATGGGCTGTAGCATTTAAATTCCCTGCTGTAGAAGTAACAACAAAATTAAAAGATATTATTTTTACAGTAGGTAGAACTGGTAAAATAACACCTAATGCAGTTTTAGAACCTGTTTTTATCGCTGGATCAACTGTACAAAGAGCAACTTTACATAATGAAGATTATGTTCTTGATAAGGATATCCGTATAGGTGATTATGTTGTTATTAGAAAAGCAGGAGATATCATTCCTGAAGTTGTTAGAAGTTTACCTGAAAAAAGAAGAGGAAACGAAACTAAATTTGAAATGATTGAAAATTGTCCAGCATGTAATGAACCTATTAGTAGAAAAGACTCACAAGCTGCACATTTTTGTGTAAATAAATACTGTCCTGCGAAAAAGATGGAAGGTATAATTCATTTTGCATCAAGAAATGCAATGAATATTGAAGGACTAGGTGAAAAAATAGTTGAACAATTCTATGATTTAGGTATTTTGAAGTCAATTGATGACATTTACTTACTAGAAACTAAGAAAGATGAAATAATTAATCTAGAAGGCTTTGGTGAAAAGTCTTATCAAAATATTATTGATTCAGTTAATAAGAGTAAATCAAACTCACTTGAAAGACTTTTATTTGGTTTAGGTATTAGTGGTGTTGGAGAAAAAATGGCTAAAGTATTAGCTAAGACTTTTAAAAATATTGATGCTTTAAAAGAAGCAACATATGAAGACTTAATTGATATTCCTGATGTAGGAGATATCACAGCATCAGAAATTGTGACATTCTTTGAAGATGTTGTTAATTTAGAGTTAATTATTAGATTAAAAGAACTTGGTGTTAATATGACGTATTTATCAAGTGAAGAAGAATTTAAGGAAACAATTTTTAACAATAAAAAAGTTGTTGTTACTGGGACATTAACTAAATTTTCAAGAAATGAAATTAAATCTTTATTAGAGGGTTTAAATGCGACAGTTAGTGGATCAGTTTCAAAAAATACCGATTATGTTATTGTTGGTGAAAGTCCTGGTTCTAAGTATGATAAAGCTTTGAAACTAGGTATTAAGATTATTAATGAAGATGAATTAACTAGGTTATTGGAAGGTGAGGAAAGTGAAAATTAGTATTGAGGAATTAAAGGATTTAGCCCTTAGACTTAAGTTTGAGATGAAAGAAGAAGAATATGAAACCTTACTTGAAGAGTTTGATGTTATGTTTAAACAAATGGAGTTATTAGAAAAGATAGAAAATGTTGATAATGTTGAACCAATGGTCTTTCCATTTGATTATCAAACGACTTCTTGGCGAGAAGATGAGATTGAGACACCTTTAAGTGTTGAAGAAGTATTAAAGAATGCTAGTGAAACACAAGCAAATATGATTAAAGTTGATAAGGTGGTGGGCTAAATGAGTTATTTAGATTTATCAGTTAAAGAATTAGCTTTAAAAATAAAAAATAAAGAAGTTTTACCTTCTACTTTAGCTAAAGAATCTTTAGAAAGAGCGAAAAATTATCAAGGATTATATAATTCTTTTGTTACTATTACTGAAAAAGAAGCGTTGACTCAAGCCCAAGAATTAGATAATTTAGAATCTGATAATCCTTTATTTGGTATTCCTTATGCTTTAAAAGACAATTTTTCAACTAAAGATATTTTAACTACTGCTTCTAGTAATATCTTAAAAAATTATGTACCTGTTTTTGATGCGGAAGTAGTAAGAAAATTAAAACAAAATAAGGCTGTTTTAATCGGTAAAACGGTTATGGATGAACTTGCTATGGGTGGAACGTCAGTAAGCGGACATACTGGTAAAGTGATAAATCCTTATTCAGAAACACTTTCCCATATGGCAGGTGGCTCTAGTGGAGGAAGTGCTGCTAGTGTAGCTAGCGGAATTGTTCCTTTTGCCATCGGTTCTGATACAGGTGATTCAGTAAGAAAACCGGCTTCTTATTGCGGTATCGTAGGATTTAAACCAAGTTATGGTTTAATTTCTCGATTTGGATTATTTCCATTTGCGACTTCTTTAGACCATGCTGCCTTTTTTACAAGAACAGTTGAAGATAGTGCTTATGTATTAAATGCACTTGCAGGCAATGATGAAAAAGATATGACAAGTGCAGTTAAAGAAAAAGAAGATTATGCTAAGAACTTATCTAGTGATGTTAAAGGAAGAAAAGTCGCTGTTGTAAACGGAATTATTAATTCGATAAAAGATAAAAAAGTTAGAAAATTATTTGATGAAACTATTGAAAAGATAAAAGAAACAGGTGTTCAAGTTGATTATATAGATGTTGATTTAAACTTATTAAGAGCGATTTTACCTGTTTATATGGTTATTTCTTGTGCTGAAGCGACTTCAAATAATGCTAGTTTAGATGGTATTAAGTTTGGTTATCAAGTCAAGGGTGATAGCGTTGAAGAAACAGTTATTAAAACTAGAACTCAAGGATTTGGTGAATTAATTAAGCGTAGATTTGTATTAGGAAGTTATGTTCTTAAAAAAGAAAATCAAGAAAAAATCTATATTAGAGCTCAAAAGGTACGAAGAATCCTTGTTGATAAAGTAAATGATATCTTTAAAGAATATGATGCTTTATTCTTGCCTGCTGCAGGAAGTAGTGCACCAGAATTTGAATCAAGTAACCTTGATAAACTTTCCGATGAATATTTAATTGCTGAAAATCATATGGCAATTGGTAACTTTGGAGGTTTCCCAAGCATTACTATTCCTTGTGGTTTAATAGATGGGTTCCCATTTGGTGTTAATATCACTGGAAGAGTATTTGAAGATCAAACAGTCTTAAATCTAGCTCTAGCATTAGAAGAAAAAACAGGGTTTAAAAATAAAGTTGTAGCAAAAGGAGGGAATTAAAGATGAAATTTGAAACAGTTATTGGTGTTGAAATCCATCTTGAATTAAAAACTAAAACAAAAATGTTCTCTCCATCGCCAAATACCTTTGGTTCACGTCCAAATACCAATGTATCAGCAATAGATATGGCTTTCCCTGGAACAATGCCTAGATTAAATAAGAAAGCCGTTGAGTATGCAATTAAAGCTGCTACAATTTTAAATTGTGAGATCGATAATGAGTTATACTTTGACCGTAAGAACTATTTTTATCCTGATTTACCAAAAGGTTATCAAATTACACAAGATAAACGTCCGATAGGTAAAAATGGATATGTTGATATTTTTGTAGATGGTATTAAAAAGAGAATTAAAATTGTTCGTGTCCATATGGAAGAAGATACTGCAAAGCAACTACACTTTGATGATTATACTTTAATTGATTATAATCGATGTGGAGTACCTTTAATTGAAATAGTTACTGATGCTTCTTTAAGAAATGGTAAAGAAGCTGCAGCATACTTAAATAAATTAAGGCAATTGGTTCTTTATGCAGGCATTAGTGATGCTAAAATGGAAGAAGGATCAATGCGTTGCGACGTAAATATTTCTTTAAGACCAGAAGGTCAAGAAGAATTTGGAGTTAAAACAGAAATTAAAAACTTAAACTCAATTTCTAATGTAGAAAGAGCGATTGAGTTTGAAAGAAATAGACAAGAGCAAATTCTTTTAAGTGGTGGAGAAGTTATTCAAGAAACTAGAAGATTTGATGAAGCAACCAAAGAAACAGTCTTAATGAGAACTAAGTCTGATGCTGTTGATTATAAATATTTCTGTGAACCTAATATTTATCCTCTTAGACTTGATCCTGAATGGATTAAAAGGGTTCAAAGTGAACTTCCAGTTATGCCAGATGTTAGAATCAATAAATACATGGATGAATATGGACTTAATGATTATGATGCTAGTGTTTTAACTCAAGTCATTGAAATTTCAGATTATTATGATGAATGTGTTAAATATTCAAAAGAATATAAAATGCTTGCTAACTGGATTATGGGTGATGTAAGTGCCTATTTAAATAAAAATAGTCTTACTATAAATGAATTTAAGATTAGACCTGTGGATTTAGCAGAACTAGTTGAAATGATTGCAAAAGGTGATATTTCATCTAAACAAGGTAAACAAGTCTTTGAATTAATGCTAAATAGTGAAGAAACTAATCCTAGAAAGATTGCAAAAGAAAAAGGATTAATGCAAATAACAGATATTGAAGTTATTAGAAAACTAGCTATTGAAGTTTTAGATGCTAACCCTCAAGCTATAGAAACTTATAAACAAGGAAGAGATAATATTGTTGGTTTCTTAGTTGGTCAAACAATTAAAAAGTCAAAAGGACAAGCCAATCCAGCTTTAGCTAATCAAGTTGTTAGAGAAGAATTAGCAAAAAGGTAGTTATGGGCGTTTTCATTAATGTAGTTGCCATTATTATCGGTGGTTTATTAGGAATACTATTTAAAAGATTTATTAATGAAGACATATCAAAAAGGATATTAAAATATCTAGGAGTTGTCGTAATTGTATTAGCTCTTAGCTGGGCGATTTCAAAAACGATTATTATTAAAGATGGTAATCTTACTACTAATGGTGAACTATTACTAATAGTTTCAATTGTTTTAGGAGCTATTATTGGTGAAATCTTTAAAATTGATGATCGTTTAAATAATCTAAGTTCAAAGTTAGAAAATAAATATAAAATTAAGGGCTTTATGAGTGGATTTTTAGCTGCAACTTTACTTTTTGGTGTTGGAGCTATGACTGTTGTAGGTCCAATTGAAGAAGCTTTATTAGGTAATAACAATATCTTATTAGTTAAAAGTGGATTAGACTTTATTAGTTCGATTATTTTAGGTTCGACTTTAGGCTATGGCGTCATCTTTTCTTCAATACCTATCTTCATTGTTGAAATAACATTTTATTTACTAGCACCATATTTAAGCATTTCAACTGAAATGTTAAATGATATCTTGTTAGTAGGATATGTAATTATTTTCACCATAGGCATTAATTTAAGTGGGTTAGGCAAAATAAAGACCGGTAACTTATTGCCTAGTATGTTGATACCTATTATTTATCACTTGATATTAAATTTATTATAGAACGTAAATAAAAGCTTAATTTTGATATTAATCGGAGTTAAGCTTTTTATTTTCATACCTGATTAGAAATAAATTTTATTAGATCATTTTTGTCAATTTAAAATAATAAGGACGTTCCCAAACTTTCCTTTGTAATAATGGAGACAATCAATAGGAATAATGTTTTATTATGTTAATATTTAACGATGACTTCCAAAGAAGAATACTCCAATAACATTTGGTCCTGCATGTGATCCAATTACCGGTCCTATAAAACTTAAGAAAATATTTTTTATATTAAACTTTTCTTTAATAAGTAAAGCAACAAAATTTGCATCATCTACACAGTCTCCGTGAGAAATAAAAACAGTTTTAGTAAATGATGTTATTCTTTCTTCCATCAATTTTATAATTTTTTTGAATGCACCTTTTCTTCCTCTTGCAGTTGTTATAGGTACTAGTCTTCCCATGTTATCCATATAAATAATTGGTTTTAACTGAAGCACAGTGCCTAAAAATGCTTTAGTTGCAGATAGCCTTCCACCTCTTTTCATATGATAAAGGTCATCACCGGTGAAAAAATGACATAAATTTAATTTATTATCTTCAACGAACCTTGCTACTTCATCAATTGTTTTGCCGTCTTTTTTTAGATTTATCGCTTGATGTATTAATAATCCTTGTCCAAAAGAAGAGCATAAAGAATCAATAGCTATAATTTTGGCATTTTGGTACTTTTCTTCTAACTCTTCTTTAGCAATTAATAGAGAATTATAAGTTCCGCTTAACGCTGAAGAAAAGATAATACATAAGACATCTTTATTATCTTTTAAAATTGGTTCAATAGCATTTATAAATTCAATTGGTGTAACTTGTGAAGTTGTCGGATTTTTCTTGTTTCTTATTAAACTATAAAATTCTTTATTTGTCATATCCCTTTCATCACTGTAATTTTTATAATTTTTACCGTCAATATTAAATCCTAAAGGTAAAACTTTAAGATGTTCGTCTTCTATTAAATAAGCAGGTAAATCACTGCATGAATCAGTGATAATAATATAATCTTTCATTTACTCATCTCCTTTTTCTGTTCAATAATATTATTTATTATCTATTAGTATTTAATGTCTAAATCTAATCATTTTAGAAAAAAGAGGCGAACTTGTAAAATCGCCTCTATTTTAAATGTTAAATTTGAATTTAAATAATTAACGATAATTACCAAAGAAGAATACTGCAATTGTATTAGGCCCTGCATGAGCTCCAATAACTGGACCAATCGGACTAATAACGATGTCTTTAACATCAAATTTTTCTTTGATTAACTCTGCCATAAATTCTGCATCTTCCTTACAGTCTCCATGTGAGATAAAGACTGTTTGACTATCATTACTAATGCGTTCTTCAATCTTTTTAACAATATCTTTGAAGGCTCCTTTTCTACCTCTAACAGTGTTTAAAGGTACTAAACGACCCATATCATCAACGTAAAGGACTGGTTTAAGTTGTAAGACAGTACCTAGGAATGCCTTAGTTGATGATAATCTACCACCTCTTTTAAGATGACCTAGATCATCAACAGTGAATAAATGACATAGTTTTAATTTGTTTTCTTCAACATAAGTAGCAACTTCATCGATTGATTTACCTTGTTTTTTTAGATTAAGGGCACTATAGACTAATAACCCTTGACCTAAAGAAGCACTTAAAGAATCAATGGCAATGATTTTGTTATCTTTATATTTATCTTCAAGTTCATTTTTAGCGACGACTAGAGAATTGTAGGTTCCACTTAATGCTGATGAAAAAATAATGCATAATACATCTTTTCCTTCTTTTAATATTGGTTCAATTGCTTCAATAAATTCATTAGGTGAAAGCTGTGAAGTAGTCGCGCTTTTATGATTTCTTAATGAATCATAAAAATCTTTATGTGACATTTCTCTTTCATCACTATAATTTTTATAATTCTTGCCATCAATGTTAAAGCCAAGCGGTAATACTTGCAAGTGTTCCTTTTCAATTAAATAAGTAGGTAAGTCACTGCACGAATCGGTTAAAATAATATAATCTTTCATTTGTATCTCCTCCTTAAATGAATATATAAAGTCGGTTAATGTCGTTTTATGTAGTTTCAAAAACCCATCATCTAGTTTTCAAAACTATTTTATAATGGTATAATACTACTTGTCAATAAATATGTGCTTGAACTATTAAATAGAATATTCTAAAATATGAACGGAGTTGATTTTTATGAAGGAAATAATTACTGAATTAAAAGTATGGTTAGAACAACTAGAAAATTTTACACTCCCAAATTGGGACTCATTACCTGATTTAGATTTATATATGGATCAAGTAATAACATATTTAGAAAAGCAATTATCACCCCTTACTGTTGAAGAACATGAAAAACTTATTACACCATTTATGATTAACAATTATGTCAAAGGTAATCTAATTCCTAGTCCAATTAAGAAGAAATATTCTAGAGAACATATGGGATTTATACTAGGAATTTGCTCGGTTAAACAAGTTTTATCAATTTCTGATATCTCTAAATTAAGATCACGAATTAAAAGTGATAATATCGAAGATTTATATCAGATTTTTATCAAAAATTGGCAAGATAATCTTCATCATATTGCATTTACTTCAAAACAAGAAATTAATTCATATGTTAATGAATTATTAAATGAAGAAAGTGATGAAATAGATGAAGATACTAAAGAGTTATTGATTAATAGATTAAATTACTTAGCACTTAAATTAGCAATTGAAGCCGAAGCTCAAAAAATAATTGCTACTAAAATTATATATTTACTGAATAAATCTTATGATGAAGATCTTGAAAAGAAGAAAAAGAAAAAATAGATAGAGGTAGTAAAATGAAGGAATTGCCTATGATTTTTAAAACATTTCCAGTTGTTTTTGCTTTAAATAACAATTATCACATTATGGTTTTGGTTAACGAACCTTGTTTAATGTGGGTTAAAGTAGGAAGTAATGAGTATTATGATGAATCAAATGGAATATTAAGGTCTTCTAACAAGATTCATAGAATGATAGTACCAATAGATGAACTAGATAAAGAACTAAACTATCAAGTTGTCTATCGTAAGATTATTGAACGTAAACCTTATTTTCCTTTAATAGAAGAACCTGTATTTATTAATTTTAAGTTTAAGCCAGTTAAAGAAACACCGATTAATATTTACCATATTTCTGATGCACATAATAAAGTAGAAACGCCTGTTAAAGCAGGTAGTTACTTTAAAGATAAATTAGATTTATTAATCTTAAACGGTGATATCCCTAATCATAGTGGGGAAATAAAATACTTTGATACAATTTATGAAATCGCAGGTAGTATTACAAAAGGTAATATTCCTGTTATATTTTCTAGGGGTAATCATGATATGAGAGGATTTTATGCTGAAAATCTAATTGATTATACTCCGCATGACAACGGTAATTCATATTTTACTTTTAGATTAGGTCCGCTTTGGGGTGTTGTTTTAGACTGTGGTGAAGATAAAGATGATGATCATAGTGAATATGGTGGAACGATTTGTTGTCATGCTTTTAGATTAAGGCAAACTAAGTTTCTTGAAAATATTGTTAAAAATGCTAGTAATGAATATGGTGCTGAAGGGATTAAACATAAAGTTGTAATCTCTCATATTCCGTTTACAGATACTTTTGAACCGCCTTTTAACATTGAAAAGGATGTTTATGCAAAGTGGGTAGGTATTTTAGATGAGCATATAAAACCAGATATAATGATATGCGGACATATGCATGATACAAGAGTAGATTTTAGTGATAAGATTCATGATGAAAAGGGGAATCAAATACCGATTGTTATTGGTTCAAATCCATTTTTAAATAAAGAAGACGATATCTTTATAGGTGCTGCAATAACACTTGAAGATAATCGTATAAATGTGAAATTTACTGACCATACTGGTAAGATTTTTAACGAAGCGAAGATAAGATAGTACTAAAATTGATGAGCTGAATGGCTCATCTTTTTACATAATTTATAAAATCTTTAAAAATTTGTAAGTTAAATGAGGTTAAAAAAGTATTAATAATTTAAGGATTATTTTATTGTTGTTATTTTTTAACAATTTGGTGGGTAAAATGAAAATCAATGAAAGCGCTTGACAGTTTTTTAAAATGTGTTGTATTATTAAATCATAAAAATGTGGTATCGATACCACACCGAAGGAGGAACTAAAGTGAAAAGAGTTAAAAAGTTTGTTACACTTGCTTTAGCTGCCATGATGCTAGTTGGTTGTGGTGGCAATACTGGTGAAGAAGAATCACCTGATGTAAAAATTGTTAAAATTTGGGTTCACAAATCCGAAGCAGAAGATGAAGGTAAGGTGTACTCAGCTGTTGCAGATTTATTTAATGAACAAGAAATTAAGACTGCTGATGGCACCAAAACAATTAAGATGAAATTAGAATTTAAGAACAGTGCTGAAACACTTTCTAATGCTATTAGTTCAGAAATTCTAACTGGTGGTCTTCCAGATATCGTTGCTGTTGACGCTCCTAATATTGCAGCGTATGCAGATGCAGGAATCTTAACAAGTATAGATGATTATTTAACGACAGAAACCATTGATAGCTACGTAAGTAGTGTTATCGAACAAAGTACTATTGATGGAAAAATTTATGCTTTATCTGCTATGGATGCTCCAACAGGACTTTATTACAACAAAGACTTACTAAAACAAGTAGGTTATACAGATGAAGATTTTGGAAGTATTGAAAATCCTTGGTCATGGGTTGATGTTAAAGAAGCTATGGCTAAGTTAAAAGAAAAAGGTTTATCTTATCAAATTAAACTAAACCTTGGCTTTGGTGGAGACGAAGGATTAATGTATCTATATTCTGCTCTTGTTTACTCAGCTGGTGGAGACTTCATTACTAGCGAAGGTAAAACTGAAGGTGCTTTAAATAGTGAAGAAACATTAGCAGGTATTAGAGTCCTTGAAGATATCTTAAGAGTAGATACTAATGGCGATTCATGGTATTACAATGGTGCCAACACAGATGCTTTAGCAGCTGGTGAAGTTGCGTTTGAAGTCTTTGGCCCTTGGAGTATTGCATCTATTAAGAAAAATTATCCTGAATTTGTAAATAGTTATGATATTATGCCATTCCCAGTTTATGAAGATGAAAATGGTAATAAGGGAAGTTTAGCTGCTGGTAGTGGATCTTGGGGATTTGGTGTTACACCAAACGCTAAAGACAAAGACGCTGCAGCTAAAGTACTTGCTTACTTAACTGGACCAGAAGCAAGTAGATTATTATATGAATCAATTGGTACATTCCCAACACATAAATCACTATTTGATGAAATTAGTGATTTCCATACAGGTCCATTAAATTCATTAGCAGTTATTTTAGAAAGAGCTGCGACACCACGTCCAAAAATGGTTAACTATCCAAAACTAAGCAGTGGATACAGTAAAATCATTTCTTATATTGAAACAATGCATGAATCTGAAGAATATGACCTAGTTGGGTTTATCAATACACAAATCGCTCAAATTGATAGATAGGTCTTATTATGAGTGTTAGTTCAGTAAAAAAACCTAAAAAAATGTATTTTAGGTTTATGGGAAAGAGTTACCGTATATCCGATACTATAATCGGATATACGTTCCTCTTACCAGCCTTAATACTGGGCATAATCTTCATTATTATGCCGATAGTCATATCTTTAGCTTATGCATTTACTGATGCGAACTTATTAAAGTTGAATCAGGTTAATTTCGTCGGACTTAAAAACTTTGAATTCTTGATAAGTGATGAAACTTTATGGCAAGCATTCAAAAATACGATGGAATTTGTTATTAAGGTAGTACCACTTCAGTTACTAACTGCACTAGGTCTAGCCTTACTTGTTAATAAGAAAATGAAAGGTAATACTTTCTTTAGGTGGGCATTCTTTGCTCCAGTTATGTTATCATTAGCAGTTACTTCGATGTTATGGATTAACTTGCTTAACGAACAAGATGGCTTAATTAATGCAATATTAACGATGATGGGTTTACCAAAAGAAAAATTCTTAGGTGACCCTAAGATGGCGATGGATTTAATTGTTTTAATCTCAGCATGGCAAGGTGCAGGTTACCAAATGTTAATCTTCTTGTCAGGCTTAAAAAATATTCCTAAAGAAATGTATGAAGCAGCAAGTATTGATGGTGCTAATAAAAGACAACAATTCTTTAGAATTACTTTACCAAGTATTAGACCAACCTTTTCATTCGTATTAATTACCATGCTCATTGGAGCCTTTAGATTAATTACTCAGCCGATGATCATGACACAAGGTGGTCCAATTAATAAGACTTTAACGATGTCTTATTATATTTATCAACAAGGTATCACTTACCGTGATGTAGGTTATTCAAGTGCGATTGCTCTAGTTTATACCATCTTTATGGCAACAATTGCACTAACACTTCGAAAAATCACGGAAAAGGACAACACTGTTTAAGGAGGGGTATGATGGAACTTAAATTAAAAAGTGAATCACTAAATTATATCCCGCCAAAAAAGAAAAGTTTAACACCAAAGAGAGTAATTAAATCAACATTATTTTACGCATTTATGCTACTACTAGCTGCTATATTCACTTTCCCAGTTTTGTGGATGGTAGTAAACAGCTTTAAATCACAAAAAGAAGTATATGAAACCATTAATTCTCTTAGAACATTCCTACCATATACATGGGATGTAACGAAATGGTTTGAATCATATAAGAATTTATTCTCAACATTTGACTATTTTGGTCAATCAATCATTAACAGTATCGTTTATGCCTCAATTACGATAACAGGCGTCCTTATTATTAATTCAATCGCAGGTTATGCTTTATCTAGATTCGTATTCCCAGGTCATAAACTAATTGTTAATATTATTATCTTAATTCTAATTGTCCCTGTGGAAACATCAATCGTTCCATTATACGTTATCTTAAAGAACTTGGGACTTTTAGACCCTAATCTAAGAATTATTGGTTATTTAATTCCTGGATTAGTTAGTCCATTTTATATCTTTATGTTTAGAAATTACTTCTTAGGAATACCTAAAGAGTTAGAAGAGGCTGCTTATATTGATGGAGCAGGTAGATTAAAGACATTTTTTGGAATCATAATTCCGGTATCGTTACCAGTCTTTGCGACAGTTGCCATATTTACCTTTATGGGTTCATGGAATGAATATGTCTTTGCTCAATTAATGTTCTCTTCTCCAGCTCAACAGCCATTACAAGTATTCCTACAGTTAATCAATAACTTTAATCCAAAAGATATATCCTTAGTAATGGCATCATTAACATTCTCAACGATACCAATTGCGATTGTATATATCTTCTGTCAACGTTACATTGTCGAAGGTGTAGCATTCACAGGATTAAAATAAAAAAAGAAGGGAGAGGAAAAAATGAAAAAGACATTATCACTTATATTTATGATGTCAATCATTGTTTCCTTTCTAGGTTGTGCTCAAACTAATATGAACAGTGATTCTCAATTTATCAATGATTATAAAGATCCTAATCAAGATTCATTACTCTTATCTTTATCTTTTGATGAAGAAAGTGGTAATCAAGTAGAGGATAAAATTACTTCATCTTTAGCAACTATTAATTATGTGTTTAATGATGCTAAATATAAAAGTAATGAAGATCCTCAAAGGACAAAAAGGTCTGCTGTGAGCGGAAGTGCTCTAGCATTTGATGGATATTCTAATTATATTGAGTATCCTTCATCAACTATTCAAGTTCATGGACCTTACTTAACAATTGATGTCTTTGTAAGTCCAAGGATGTTTGAATGGGATGACCCATATGCCTTATATAACGGTAATGAAAACTTACAAGTAATACTAGGTCAATATAACAAGGATAGTAAAGCTGGATTTGTATTAGGGATGCATAAATATGGTAACTTTTCATTCCAAGTTGGACTTGGAGATAGATGGGTTAAGTTATGGAATGAATGGAATAAGTTAGACCGTTATAAATGGAATCATTTAACTGCCGTCTATAATGGTGAAACTGGCTTCATGGCTTTATATAAAAATGGTGAGATTGTTAACTATGAAGAAAAAGTATTTGGAAGTATAGCACCTGCTAATGTTCCTCTTTACATTGGTAAAAGTCATCAACCTCAACGTGTCGGAGTCTTTGAACTAAATATGTTTAATGGCTTAATGGATGAACTAAGAATTTATAATAAAGCCTTAAATGAAGAAGATATCTATAACTATCATCAAAGTTATCTAATAGATGGAAGTATAAAAGAAGTTAAGTTTGAAGATGCTTGGTTAAATGCAGATATTTTAGATGATGATATCTATCATCCTAAATATCATGCAACACCCCCACAGCATTGGATGAATGAACCACACGCCTTATTTTATTACAAAGGTTATTATCATATGTTCTATCAATTTAATCTTACCGGTCCTTATTGGCGACAAATCACTTGGGGTCATTGGGTAAGTAAAGATTTAGTTAGATGGGAACATGTTAAAGAAGCTATTGTCATGGATGAAAGAAGTGTTGTTAAAGACGGCGCTTGGAGTGGCAATATGGCTTATAAACAAGATGGAACTCCGGTCTTATTTATTACAGCAGGTGATGATGGAAAGTCTTATGGACAATATAGTAATCAAAATATTGCTATCGCTGTCCCTAAAGACTTAAATGACCCTTATTTAACAGAGTGGGAAATCCATGATTCCTTAGTTGTAACTCATACTTCTAGTATGGGAAGAATGAATGAGTTTAGAGATCCTAATGTTTACTATGAAGATGGAGTTTACTATATGGTTGTTAGTGCTTCAAAACATGATGGAAAAGGAACAGCCTTATTATTTACAACAAGTGATGATTCATTTACATCATGGAATTATGAAGGGAATTTATTTACACCAAAGAATTTCTATCCATACATGGGAAGCACTTGGGAATTGGTGAATTTAGTTAAAGTTCATAACGAAAGTAAAACATTGTCTAAATATCTATTCGTCTTTTCACCTTCAGGAAGTGGTTCAGATAATGATGTTTATTATTATCTAGGAGATTTTGATAAAAAGACAAAGAGATTTATACCTGAACATGATGATCCACTCTTAATGGATTATGGAAATAATGTCTTTACTGGACCGACGATTTACACAGAACCTCATAGTGGAAGAGTCTTAATAAGTTCAATCTTACAAGATCAAAGAACAGGTAGAGAACATTATGATGCAGGTTGGGCCTTTATGGCTGGAATACCTCGAGAATTATCTTTAGATTATGAAGGTAATTTAAAGGTCACACCGATTAAAGAATTAGAGACTTTAAAAGGTGATTCATTAGCAAGTTTAAAAGATACATCAATAAATGTTGCTAATGAAGAGTTAGACAAAGTGGATAGCTCTCAAGTCTATGTGCATTTAAAAATTAGTACATCTGAGTCTACTAACTTTGGTTTAAAAATTAAAAAAGATGAATTAGGTCGAGAAACAATCATTGGTTATGATAAATCGACAAAGCAAATATATATTGATACCACTAATTCAGGAAATACAAATGTCAAAGGTATTTTTGGAGGGTATCTAGAATTAATTGATGGTCAAACACTTGATTTAGAAGTTTATGTCGATGGAGCGACAATTGAGTGTTACATCAATGGATATAAGACAATCTCTGCGATGGTTTATAACACTGCTACTAAGATGGAATTCTATGCGGATGATAAAGTAATGATTGATTTACTAGAAATAAACTATATGCAGAGTATCAAGGAGGGGCTTAAATGAAAAAAACCTTAACTAAAATTTTAACATTTATCTTTATATTATTAGTAGCTTCTAGTTGTAATTCTTCTGGTAGTGATAAAGATTTAATGCTATATCTTTCATTTGATGAAGGAAGTGGCAATAAGGTTGAAGATAAAGCTAAGAAATTAGATACAGCGACAGTTCAATATGTCTTTAATAATCCAAAGTTTCAACCCTCACCTCAAGATCCTCAGTGGCGAGAAAACGGTGTGATAAATGGAGCGTTACTGTTTGATGGGTATTCAAATTATATCCGTTATAACTATGAAGACATTAAGATAAGAGGTTCTTCTTTATCAATAAGTGTGTTTGTAGCCCCTAGAGCTTTTGAATGGGATGACCCAAATGCTAAAGAAAAGGGTACTGATAAATTAACAGCGATTGCATCTCAATATAGTAAAGATACCAATAGTGGATTTATTCTAGGTTATCAACGTCACGGTGCATTTAGTTTCCAAGTTGGTCTTGGAGATCGTTGGTTAACTATTTGGGATGAGGGAAATCCACTTAAGAAGTATGAATGGAACCATATAAGTGCGGTATTTGATGGTAAAAAAGGTAGAATGGCTCTTTATTTAAACGGAGAATTAATTAATGAAAAATTATTTTTTGAAGGAGCTGAAATCGCACCAGCATATGATGAACCATTATTAATTGGTAGAAACAATTATCCTGGTTCAAATGCAACTGCTAGTTTAAATATGGTAAGTGGATTACTAGATGAATTAAAAATTTATAACCGAGTTTTAAGTACTAGTGAGATTGAAAAATATGTTAACGGTATTGACATACCAAAATTAGAATATGAAGATATTGCGTTAGTTAATATTCTGCAAGATGATTATTACAAAACTCAATATCATGGTGGTCCATATCAACATTGGATGAATGAACCACATGCGCCACTTTATTATAACGGTTATTATCACTTATTCTTCCAACATAATTTATTTGGTCCTTATTTTAGAAATATTGGTTGGGGACATTTAGTAAGTGAAGATATGGTCAATTGGCGTCCATTAAAGGAAATTATTATGCCAAGTGCAAATACAGTAGCACCTGATGGAGTTTGGTCAGGTGGAGCCACTTATGATAAAGATGGTGTACCAGTTTTATTCTTCACAGCAGGTAATGATTCATTTAGAAAAGATGGATTAATCAGCAATCAAAATATCGGTATTGCTCGACCTAAAGATAAAAACGATCCATTACTTCAAGAATGGGTTGTAGGTGAAGAATTAGTAATTGCTCAACAGCCTGGTCAAGGTAAACCGGGTGAATTTAGAGATGCTCACCTGTTTATTGAAGATGATACTTATTATTTCTTAATTGGTTCAGCAAGCACTAAACCAAATACAGGTGGAACAGCACTTCTATTTACTACTAAGGATGATTTAGAAAACTGGACTTATAAAGGTCAATTATTTGAGATTCAAAATCAACCTGGTGATTTAGGTAGTGTGTGGGAGTTACCAGTCTTGTTACCGGTTTATAACGAAGCTAAAACAATTAAAAAGTATGTCTTTATTATCTCGCCAGCACCAGCCGATAGAGCAGATAACGACATTTATTACTGGATAGGTGATTTTGATAAAGTAAATGGACGCTTTATCCCTGATGCAAGTTTTGGTAATAAACCTAGACTGCTTGATTATGGAAACAACGTCTTTACAGGTCCTTCAGGATTTATTGATCCAAAGACAGGTAAGGCAATTATCTTCTCAATTATGCAAGATCAAAGATTACCTGGACATGTTGCTAGTTCTGGTTGGGCTAATAGTGTTGGATTAGCTAGAGAAATCTACTTAAATGATGATGGTAGTGATCTAAAGATTAGACCAGTTGAAGCAATTAAAAACTTAGAAGACAAAACTCTAGCCGAGTTTAAAAATAAATCAGTTAATGACGCTAATGCGTTATTAAAAGATGTTAAAGGAGATATGCTTTATATCCATGTTGAATTTAAAAATGTGAGTGCAAGTAACTTTGGAATTAAAGTTAGAAAGAATGACAAAGTACTTGAAGAAACAGCTTTCTACTATGATGTAACTACATCTACAGTAGGAGTTAGAACAGGACTTAGTGGAGCTTATAGTAGTAACCAAAATATTGCAGGTAAATTCTATGGACCATTAAGTTTAGATGAAAACACATTAAAAATGGATTTATATCTAGATAGATCATTAATTGAAGGATTCTTTAACTCTGATAAAGCAATCTCAGCTCGAGTGTATCCTGATATCACCTCATTAGGAATTGAATTATTTGAAGAAGGTGGCACGGTCGAGATTAAGAATATGGTAGTTAAGACCATGCGCTCAATTTATGAATAGAGGTGGGAAATGAAATGAAAAGAATAACTAGTTTGGTAATGATTGGTATTATGCTCTTATTGTTTGGATGTAATGATACCACAGTAAAAGAAATTACTAACCCAAGCTTTGAAACAGGAACATTAAGAGGTTGGGAAATAAAAGGAGAAGCCTTTAGTAATAGTGGAGTTATCTTTGATGATAAAGATAGTAAAGGAAATTATTACAATCAAGAGGGAGACTTCTTCTTCTATGGTGGAAAAGCCAAAAAAGGCTCTGTTGGTGAATTGTTATCAAATGAATTTATTTTAAGTGGAAATGGATTAATCGGTTTTAAAATTGGAGCCGGTAAGAATTATGAAAAATGTTATGTTGCCTTAATTGATAGTAAGGGTAATGTACTTGTTACTCGAGGCAATTATGAATTCGATGAAAATGACTCTGCAGATACATTACACCGCGTAATCTTAGATGCATCGAGTCACGTTGGAAAAAAAGTAAGAATTAAGGTTGTTGATAATGATAGTGGTGTAGATGGATATAACTACATCAATGTTGATGACTTTATAGTGAATTATCAAGGAGTTGTAGAACCAGTGGGAAAAGTAGCCAAAGCACATCAGTATGTCTTAGATAACATGCACAAAGTTAATCCTCGTTATCGTCAGACATATCATGCAATGCCCCCGCTTAATTGGGGGAACGATCCGAATGGATTAATTTATTATCAAGGAAAAGGTCATTTATTCTTCCAATTCAATCCTTATGATTCTGTTTGGGGTCCAATGCATTGGGGGCATTACACTACCGAAGACTTTATTAAGTGGGAGTTGCAACCAGTTGCATTAGCACCAGACAAGGATTATGACAATCAATTTGGAGCCTTTAGCGGTACAGCGATTGAAAAGGACGGAAAGCTCTACTTAATGTATACAGGTGTAGCTAATGACTTACAACAACAAGCTCTAGCAGTCTCAAGTGATGGAATTACGTTTGAGAAATTAAACCGTAATCCAGTTATAAGTGTCAATCAATTACCAAAAGGAGCTTCACCAAAAGACTTTAGAGATCCAAAAGTCTTTTATAAGGACGGAAGTTACTATGCCATTATTGGTAGTAGGATGAACGGGTATGGAATGATTTTAATGTATAAATCTCATAATTTAACTTCATGGGAATATGTAGGAGAAGTTATGAATAGTTCCAATCCAAGTGAACCTAATTTCTATCAACTAAGTGGAGTTTATGAATGTCCTGATTTCTTTGAAATTGATGGTAAAGAAGTGATTATTGCATCACCCCAATTCTTACCTCAAGATGGAAACAAATTCGAGAACATCCATTCAGTTGTCTATATGATTGGTAACTTTAACTATGAGACTGGAAGGTTTACTTATGATGAATTTATTGAATTTGACAGTGGATTTGATTTCTATGCGGCTCAAACATTAAAACATGAAGATGGTAGAACAATCTTAATCGCTTGGAAACAAATGTGGGACCGTACTTTAGTTACTCAAGCAGATAACTGGGTAGGCTCATACACATTACCAAGAGAATTAACTTATAAAAATAACCGCATTTATCAAGCTCCAGTTAGAGAAATCGAAAATTATCGTAAGAACCATGTGAGCTATACTAATCAAGTTATTGATGAAAAATTAAAACTTGATAAGGTTGTTGGAACGACTGTTGAATTAGAGTTTGAATTAGAAATGAATAATGCTTCTAAAGCAGGAGTTAAATTATTCAAAGGAGCTTATAACGAAACAGTCTTATCTTATGACAAAGCTACACAAACATTAACATTTGACCGCTCTAGAAGTGGTAAGTCAATTTCAGGAGCAGAATCAAATGACTTCTATCGTGCTGAAACGATTCCATTAATTGATGGAAAAATTAAATTAAGAATTTTCCTTGATGTATCAAGTGTGGAAGTCTTTATTAACGATGGATATATGACTATGACAAGTAATGTTTATCCAGATGAGTTTGATGTTGGCATTGAGTTCTTTTCTGAAAATGGTCAAGCAAGAATTACATCATTAGATAAATATGACATTATAGTTTAAAAATTTAATTTGATTATTTAGGTCATAAAAAAGGAAAAAGGTTAGATTCATCCAAGTCATGTCGGGGTGATGATCAGGGAGAATCAAACCTTGTATATATAGCATACCACTTTTATGGCCTGAATATAAACAAAAAATGCAAAATGGAGGTAAAAAGTATGAAAAACTTAGTAAAACGCATTTCAATCACCCTCCTTGCAGTGTTGACGCTATCAATTGCATCAGCATGTAACAATCAAGGAGGTACTTCCATCCCTACAACTATCGAAAACGGTGGTTTTGAAGAAGGTACTCAAGAAACCTGGACAGGATGGACAAGAACAGGAACTGCCTTTTCATCTCGTGGTGTTGTTAATGATACACAGGTTAATGGCATAACTGTAGATAAAGAAGGCGAATATTGGTTTAGTGGACTAGATGGTGGAACTCAAAAGATGACTGGTACACTTACATCAAATGTCTTTAAATTAACAGGAACAGGCCATATCGCTTTTAAAATGGGCGCAGCAAAATATGGAGACAAAATCTTTGTTGAATTCATTGAAGATGGTACTGATACTGTTTTAGCAAAAGTTACAAACAGTGATTACAATGAACCATGGATTACTGACCAAATGATTCGTAAAATTGTTGACTTATCAGAACATTTAGATAAGAATATCTATATTAAAATTACTGATAATGATAACAATGATGATTATGGTTATGTTAACCTTGATGACTTTGTTATTTGTCTAACTCAAGAAGATGTTAATAAATATACTACAGAAAGAAATAACCAATTAGAAGCTTATTCTGAACCAGAATTTGAAGAAGATGAAACTTCAACAACAATTCAAAACCCTGGTTTTGAAACTGGAGATTTAACTGGTTGGAAAATCTTAAGTGGTACAGCCTTTGGTGGAAACGTAATTGTTCCTACTTCACAATACTACTGGACAGATAGATCAGTTTATGGTGAAGGTGAATACTACTTAGATGGCAATAACAATGGTGAAATTGCTGAATCTGCAGTAGGTGTAGTTCGTTCATCTAAATTCACTCTTGCAGGCGATGGCTTTATTTCATTCATGATTGGTGCTGCACCAACTAATTGTTATATTGCTATTAATGATGGTGTTACTGGTGAAGAATTAATTAAAGTTACAAATACTACCTTTAAAGACCCTGCTTTACCATTAACATTAAGAAGAGTTTATGTTGATGCCTCTGCTTATTTAAATAAAGTATTATATATCACAATCGTGGATAACAATCCTTCAAGTGGTTTTGCCTTTATCACTGCGGATGATTTCCATGTAAGTATGACTGAAGAAGAAGTTGTTTCATTAATGAAATATCAATATGATAAGATTATGAATGAAACTTATACTGATTCATACAATTCATTATTACACTTACAAAACTATTATCAAAACTATGAATATCCATTTGAACTTCCTGCATTAGTCTTTGAAAATAAAGCAAGTGGAGTTGTTAGTGGAATTAAAGAAGATGTTAACTTAAATGATTTCATTAAAGATGTCGTTATTAAATACGGTAGTGTAGATGTTCCAGCTGCAATTACTAAAGTTGTCTTTGAAGAAGAAACATTTACAGATGGTTTCGATTCATTTGATTTAGCAAATGAAGGTACATATGTAGTTTACTATGGTGCTACATATGAAGGAGAAACTATTGAAGATTCATTCAATATCGTTGTGGCAGGTAACGTTAACGTTGTTAACGGTGGCTTTGAAACTGGCGATATGACTGGTTGGACAGTTGTTGAAGGTGAAATTGATGACGGTGTTATCGATGCTGAAACATACTGGGGCGAAAAGATTGCTTATAACCGTCATGGTAACTATCACTTTGATGGTTGGACAGCAACTAGCGATGAACCAGCAGGATATGTCTTACGTTCAAATACATTTGTTCTATCAGGAACAGGTTGGGCTTCATTCATGATGGGTGGAAACGCTGCTAGAGTACGTGTTAGTTTAGCAGATGGTACACCAATTGGATACTTTACTAACTATAAATTCCTTGATGAAGGATTCCCACTCTTAGCTACAGGTGGAAGATGGGCTACAATGACTAGATACTTTGTTGATTTATCAGCTTACCTAGGCGAAGAAGTCTATGTTGAATTAATCGATGACGCTAATGCTGCTGGTTGGGCAGTTGCCTTCTTTGATGAAATTAACTTCTACCATGAAACTACACCAGATGTAGAAAATGGATTTGATACAGTTCTAGAATCTAATGAAACTGGTGAAGAAGTTCAAATCCACTGGGAATATGCAGATAATGCTTATATCATTAATGGTGGCTTTGAAACTGGTGACATGACTGGATGGACTAGTGAAGAAGTTAAAGTTAATGCTGTTATTAGCGATTCATTCTACTGGAATGAAAAACTTCCATACAATCAAACTGGTAATTACCACTTTGATGGATGGAGTTCAGGTGTAAATGAAAATGAAACTTATGCTTTAAGATCAACAGTATTTACACTACATGGAACAGGATATATCTCTGTTAAAATGGGTGGAAATGCTGCAGCAGTTAAAGTTTACTTAGAAGATGGAACTCTTGTAGGTTTCTATAAACAAAACCGTTTCAGCGATACTAACTTCCCTAACTTAGATCAAGGTGGTTCATGGGCTGATATGGGTAAATACTTCTTTGACTTAAGTGATTATGTAGGTCAAAAACTATATATCGAATTATTAGATATTGAAGTTGAAGGTTGGGCAGTTGCCTTCTTTGATGACGTAATTACTTACTATGAAGAATTACCTGATATTGATAATGGCTTTGACACTGTAACTTTATACTCTCTAGATGATGATGGTGAATTTACAGTTGAACGTAGTCATAACATTCCATGGCAATTAGCATCTAATCTAGTAGAAGCTGAATAATCCTTTAATCAGAGGATGAAAAAGTCTCATCCTCTGATTTATTTTATGGTATATTATTAGTAAATAAATAAGTAGGTGGTCGATTTGGTTCAGATTAAAGATGTAGCAAAAAGAGCCGGATGCGGAACGAGCACTGTATCAAGAGTTCTAAATAATTCTGGCTATGTCTCAAAAGAAACACGAGAAAGAATTGAAAGAGCAATCAAAGAATTAAAATATGTGCCTAATCAGATGGGAAGAAATCTTAAGCGACTTAGTTCGCATTTAGTAGCATTATTTGTTCCAACAATCTCTCACCCATTCTTCTCTAAAATTGCATATTACATTGAAAATTATCTTTATAAATATGGGTTTAGAATGATTATAGTATCTTCTCAAGATAATAAGGAAAAAGAAGTTAAACTTCTTGATATGATAAAAAATAAACAAGTTGATGGGATTATCTTTATTACGACTCATATTCATGATGATGTTAATTTTGAAGGAATGTCTATTGTTACATTAGATAGAAAAATACCAGGAGTCCCTTGTATTGCCTCAAATAACTATGAGTCAACATATGAAGCGGTTGAATATTTAGTTAAACTAGGTTGTAAAAAAATTGGTTATATCGGTGGTTTAACTAAAGTAGGTTCTGAAGTTGAAAAAAGATATGAAGCTTATTGTGATGTCATGAATAAGTATCAATTAGAGATTATTGATTGTCGTAAAGAAATATTACACGGAGAAGAGTACAATATCTCAAAAGAGTTTATTGATGAAAATCCTGATTTGGATGCGATTTTTGCTCAAAGTGATATATTTGCCCATTGTTGTTATCTAATTGAATTGCAAAGAGGTAGAAAGATACCTGAAGATATTAAGATTGTTGGATATGATGGTGTTATGGATGAAATTTACCAACATCCTACTTTTACTGTTGTTAGGCAAAACTTAGATAAATTAAGTGAAAAAATTGTTCAACAATTAGTTAGACGAATGAAAAAGAAAAAGTGTGAGAAACTTTCAATTGTACCTGCTGATTTTATTATTGGTGAAACTACTGAGGTGAAATAAGATGATTTTATGTATTGGTGAAATACTTGTTGATTTAATTGGTAAAGAAGTAAATGGACGTACTAGTTATGATGTTTTTGCCGGAGGTGCTCCATTTAACGTAGCTTGTGGAATTAAAAATTTCGGAGGCAATGTTATATTTATCGGTAATGTTGGTGACGACATTATGGGTAGGTTTTTATTAGACTTCGCTAATAAAAGAAGTTTTGATAAATTATTAATTTCTCTAGATCAAGAACATAATACAACACTTGCTTTTGTTAAAAATGATGAAGATGGTGAAAGAAGTTTTTGCTTTCATCGTAAAAATACTGCTGATTATTTTTTTAATACAGATTACTTTGCTGAAATTGAAAATGCTGATATTGTTCATGTAGGTACTTTAATGTTATCAAATGAAGAAGGAAGAAAAATGGCAGACTTAATCATTGAAACAACAAAGAAAAGTGGTAAGTTATTAAGTCTTGATATTAACTTTAGAGATGATATTTATAAGAGCAAAGAAGAAGCAATTAAAGTATATCAACATTATGCTTCAAAGGCTGATATAATTAAATATTCACTAGATGAACTTCAATTATTTTCATCTAAGCATGATATATATCAAGCTTTAAATGAAATAGCAAAGCCAAATCAATTAGTCTTTTTAACCTTAGGTAAAGAAGGTTCACTATGTTATTACAATCAAAATGTCGTTAAATCACATTCAATAAAAGTAATGTCTGTGGATACAACTGGAGCTGGTGATGCCTTTTATGGTGCGATTTTATCCCAACTTGACCGTATAGGATTTGAAAACTTTGTTAAGGATAAGAATGTAATTAAAGAGGTGTTAAGATTTGCTAATCTTACTGGAGCTTTAACAACAACAAAAAAAGGCGCGATTGATGCCTTACCTACTTTAGAGGAGATTAATACATTTACTAAGTAATATGAAAAAAAGAAGTTTCATGAATAAGCTCATAATGGGCTTTGATAACAAAAAGAACTTAAAACCTAAAAATCGCTTTGAAGTTTTTAAGTTGATGTTTTATGAATCACCACTTAAACTTGTTTTACTGTCCTTTTCTATTTTTATATCAACTCTACCTTTAGTTATTTTATTAGTAAGTAAAGATATTTATATAATGTATGGAGATGCAAGTATTAAAGATAATCCTTATGGCTTATTTTTAATTAACTTTTTTACATACACTATATCAATACCTTTAATTATTATTGTTTTTGTTAACCTAGGTGGAGTTTTTTATGTTATTAAAAAAATGGCATGGGATGAAACTCTAGATTTTAAATTTGATTATAAAGATGGAATTAAAAAATCATTAAAAGAGAGTGTTTTATTAGGATTAATTCTTGGATTATCAATCGATGTAATGATGACTAATTTATATTTTTTACGATTAGATTTAGGTTTTGATCCAATTATTACTACAATTATGACTTATTTATCAATAATTCAGTTTATTGTAATTTTATTAATGGTAATGTTTGGAATGAGTCAAGCTGTTATATATCAACAATCATTTAGATCATTAATCAAGAATAGTTTTGTTTTTGCAATTGTTAAAATAATAAAGAATCTTTTAATGTTAACTTTATCTATGTTTCCGTTAATCTTAATTTTATTAAGTGGCAATAACTTATTAACCTTTATCTTTTATCTAGGATGTGGGTTAATTGGATTTATATTTACTGTTATAGTATGGACTTTATATTCACATTCAATTTTTGACCGTTTTATTAATCAAAAATATTTTAAAGAATTAGTTAATAAAGGAATTGATACAAAAAATAACATCTAATTGGGAATAATAAATTTTGAGGTGGATTTAATGAAATTGATTAAATTACTTGCAAATTTAGGAGGTATTATTCTTTTTTACGGTGTTATTGCTTTTATGTCTTTAATTTTGGTTGTTTCTTTAGATAAAAAAGAAGAACCTTTTGGTAATAGATGTGTAACTGAAGATAATTATAACTTTAATGAATTATTTAAAAGTGCTGATGTAAAGGATATAAATTATCATCTAGGATGCAACACATATTATGTAAATGTTTATGTAAATGAAGATTTATCTAAAGATGATATTAAAGTTTTATTAATAAAATATTCGTTAATTAAACAAGAACTAGGGATAGAAACCCCAGTCGAAGTCGTTATTCATTCTTCTAAACCATACTTTGCTAGGCTTTTAGATGAAGGAAAGATATCACTAGTAGGAAATTAAAATAAACCTAAGTAAAACCTAGGTTTATTTTTTTAGTATTGAACTATATTTATGATTTATCTATAATTTAATCAATTTAGGAGGTAAATCATGAATCACCAAGGAACAAAAAGATTAGAAACTGATAGGTTAATATTAAGAAGGTTTGAACTTAGTGATGCTAGTGATGTTTATAATAATTATGCTAGTAATGATAATGTAACTAAATTTTTAACATGGCCTAGTCACAAAAGTGTTGAAGTAAGTAAAAGTTATTTAGAATATGTTGTTAGTACATACAATAATTTAAATGTTTATCAATGGGCGATTGAATTAAAAAGTAATAACGAGGTAGTAGGTTCAATTAGTGTTGTTAAGATTGATGAAGAAAATGAAACATTTGAAATAGGGTATGTATTAGGCGAATCTTATTGGGGATTAGGAATTATGCCTGAAGCATTTGAAAAAATTATTAAGTTTTTTAAAGATGAAGTTGGTGTAAGAAAGATATCTGCTCGACATGATGTTAATAATCCTAATTCAGGTAGAGTTATGCAAAAGGTTGGGATGCATTTTGTAGGTAAATCAAAAGGAAGTAATAATAATCAAAATGATTGTATAACACATATTTATGAATTGGTATTATAATTTTTAATTAACTTAATCTTAATAAGATAATCAATTAATCTATTTATTAATAGGTTAGACAATAATGAATATATAAATGAAAATGATAATAAAACAATATAGATAATTTCATTTTTTATTTTATCTGAAAAATCACCGAACACTTTAATTCCAAGGATATTAGTAAGTGAAAGTAATCCAATAAATAGTGATAAACAAGAAATTATTATCGAAAAGATAATACTTTTTCTTTTAATAAATGAACCAATAAAAAGACCTAGTAAACCAGTGGAAAATACAAAAATCAAACCTTCTTGGCTACTAA
>DUOZ01000001.1 GCA_012838555.1 bacterium
CTTAATTAGGGTTAAACCTACAAAAAATTTTTACTATCTTTTATCGCTAGTATGCATATTCATCAAATTAATCTATTTACTCTCTACAAATTTTATAAGGGTATTATAAAATTCATCCTTTTGATCGTAGAATGAGCCATGTCCAGAAAATTCAAAAGGTACTAGAATCGAATTAGGAATCATTTTATTTTGTACTTCACCTAGATTAAAGAGGACAATTTTATCATGAATACCATGAATGATTAAAGTTGGTACATTAATAGATTTCATATCACCAAATAAAGTCTCGTTAATCCATGTTTTTGCTATTTCTGCGGTTGCCCATCCTGCTGCTTGTAATCCTAAACTAAAGAACCAATCAGAAAAAGCTTGTGAAGTATGTTGAAAGAAAAAATTATCACCAAATTCTTTTAACATTTTAGGGCGATCATTATAAGTATCATCGATAATCTTTAGCACGACCTCTTCATCAATACCATAAGGGAAATTGGGTCGTTTAATTAAACTAGGTGCAGCTGCTGCTACTAGGATTAATTTAGAAACGCCATAACTTTTATGTCGTGCCATATATCTTAAAGCAATAGCGCCTCCTGTAGAGTGTCCTAGTAATGTAAATTCACTTAATCCAAGAGCATCTACAACACCTTTAACATCATCAGCTAAAGTATTATAATCATATCCACTAAAAGGCTTATCAGATTTTCCAAAACCTCTAGTATCAATACCAATACACCTATAACCTAGTTGAGGTAATTTATTAAATTGATACTCAAATAGTTTATGACTACCTGGCCATCCATGTAAGAAAACAATAGTTTCTTTACATTCAGGATTTAAATCTTCAACAAAAATATTTATATTATTCAGTTTTATAAAATAACCCATACAATCACTCCTAAATCATAATATTCATTAGAAAAGATAGTTATGATGATAGTGACTATATTACATAATATATAAAAAGGTTTCCAAGACTGGTGTTTAAATTACTTAACACTTGGAAACCCATTATTTTATAATTTTTTCACTATTTTACTTTCTAGACATCAATACTGACTGTTCACATTTAATTTTTATATAATTATATTCTTTTCTTAGTCCCTACTATTATAATTAAATCAATAGTTATTGAAGATAAATTGTGATGATTAATTCTATTTAATCTTTCAACATCTTTTGTTAGAGTTAATGGTTTTAATTAGGTCTGGTAGTAACTCCTTACGAACATCATATCGATAATTAATGTTTTTCATCGTATGGATAATTGACATTTCATTAAAATGATTAATCACATTACTATTAGAATACTCAGTAAATTCCTTATTATCATATATAATATCACGTAATTCTTTTAAATAATTGTTACCAGGTACCACCTTGATAATAATGCCCTCATCATATAACACCCTATTAAATTCACTATAATTAGCAGGTGATAAAATGTTTAAAATAACATCAAATGCTCTGGTTTGAAAAGGCAATTTAGCTAAGTCTGCAACACACCAAATAATATCAGCATTGTTTCTAGATGCTATATTAATACTATCTTTTGAAATATCTACTCCTACATAAGTATTATTTTGACTATTTTTTAATGTTTGTAAAACACTATAAAGATGTGAACCTTCACCACATCCTGCATCTAAAATATTAATTTTCTCAGAGTATAAATTCGCTATATAATCGTCTATAATTTTTGTAATTTCTATTATTAAAGGTGTATAAAAACCAGCATTACAAACAGTATGCCTAGCTTCAAATAATTCTTTTGAATAAAAAGAAGTAATTTTAGATGTTAATAAGTTAATATAACCTTTTCTAGCCATATCAAAACTATGGTTTGACTCACATACTAAACTATCAATTTCATTTATAAACATATCTTCATTACATATTGGGCATTTAAATAAATATTTATTCAATTTAATTAGTTCTTTTATTCTTATTTTCTTTTTAATATTAATAGACATATTATCAACTCACCGCAAATTTTAATTTGAAATGATGTCAAGAAAATAAAAAGTAAAAAAGTTGCACAACAAAAATTCATTTAACAATTTTAATACTTAAATCATTATATATTCTCTATTAGATTTATACGTGGATATATTTACTTAAAATTAACTTAATTAACGCAACCTCATTCTAGATATAAACATATTTATACCCCTTTTCTAATTCTTTTTTAATATAACATAAATTAAAATAATAATTAAGAGGTATTGGTATTAATACATAATTTTGGAAAGAAAATTATTTTAGTTCTGCTAATTCGATTTTATTAC
>DUOZ01000116.1 GCA_012838555.1 bacterium
AACAACTGAACTTTCATTAGATGAACTTATTATAGTTGAACTACTTGGTACACTAGAAGATTCAAAAAGTGGAAAACTTTCCCCATTAAGCCATAAATATAAAGTAGTGATATTTGTTAAAAGTAAAACAACTACTAGAAATGCTAGAAACTTGTTAGATTTTTTAGATAAAGTTTTAACGGTTTTATTGATCTTTCTTTTACTCATGTTTATCCCTCGTTTTTCTTAATTACATTTTATCAAATTTCTTATTAAATATCCTTACAATACAAAAAACGAATTTAATATAGAATATATAATTAGAAAATTGTATTATTTAATAAGAAGAAGAAGGGAGTAAGAAAATGCAATCTCTAAAAATTAAGTTAAAAGAAATACATCCATTATCAGAAGATGCTACATTAGATTGCTTTATTATTGATAATTATGAAGGATTTTCTAAAGAAAGAAAAAGACCAGGTCTTTTAATTATTCCTGGTGGTGGTTATCATTCTGTATGTGACCGTGAAGGAGAACCAGTTGGTCTAAAATTTTTAGGTCATGATATTTCCGTTTTTGTTTTAAAATACAAAACAAAAGATTTAAAATATCCAGCTCAAATAATTCAAGCATTAGTCGCTTTAAATGTTATTAGAAAGAATGCTAAAAAATGGAATCTTGATGAAAATGCTATTTATACAATGGGTTTCTCTGCTGGAGGTCACTTATGTGCAACTTTGGGTACTGCATATAAAGAAGAAGAGGTACTTAAACAACTTGGTTACACCTATGATGATGTTAAAGTTAATGGCATGATTTTATGCTATCCAGTCTTAACATTAAAAGAGTTTACTCATGAAGGAAGTAAATTGAATCTAATCGGTGATGACCAAGAATTAAGCGAACATCTATCTATTGAAAATCGTGTTAATAGTAAAACTCCTAGAACCTTTATTTGGTACACTTATAATGATGATGTCGTCCCAATGGAAAATGCCTTAATTATGGCAAATGCACTTAGAGTTAATAAAATTCCATTTGAGCTCCACATTTATGAAGAAGGACCTCACGGATTAAGTGTCAGTGATGAAACTAGTGCTCATGACGGGGATGACTACTACATTAATAAAGATGTCTCAAGTTGGGTTAATCTCTGTGCTAATTGGATTAAACGAGGAACAAAAAATAAAAGACAATAAAAATACTGGCAATTGTTCAGGCCAGTATTTTTTATTATTTATTTAAAGCATACATTGATATTTTATATTCAGTTAATCTTGTTGTTAAATCATTACAAACTTTCATTAAATTTTCTTTATCACTTTTGGATTTTAAACAAGATACCATCGTTACTGTTTCCATTAACTCCTTAATATCACGGTCAACATCTTTTTCTAGATATGTATATAAGAGTTGATCGACATTATTACTAATTCGAGTAACTTTATAATTAATGATTTTAATTAAAACCTCATCATCACTATTATTAAGTAATTGATTAGCAATAATTAATTTATCAAGACTGTCCTTATAATTAAGAAAAAGTCCATACCATTTATAATAGTGATAATCACTAGGATACTCTCTTTGCAATTCTTTAAGAACTTTCCTAAAATATGATCTAATTTTTACACTAAATATCCGCTTTTGATCAAAATATTGATTATTTTTATTCCTTTCTAATAACGGAAAAAAATAATCACATAAATGTTTCTTAGTAGCTAAGTCATAAGATTCTGCTTTATTTAAAAATTCTAATAATAAAATATTAGAATCTTCACCTGTAAAGTGAATTAAACTTTCTATATATTTTGCAAAATGAGGAACTTTATCTTTAAGTGGCCAAAAATAACCATTTAAATGACGATTTGGCCATACTAATTTTGGTGTAAAATCTTTCTCATATATAATATCTTCATTAATTTCTTCTTCTTCAAAGACATTATACTTTACTTCATATTCTATTTTTTCAATCAAAGGTTCTTCAAATTGAGTTTTTTTTTAGAAAATGAAGATGAAATCTTTTTAATTATAACTTCATTAACAATTAATAAGATAACACCTAATAAAGAAGCACTAAACCCAACTAAATATGCATCTAAATTAGTACTATCTAAAATAAAAATTGATAAATAAGACATTAATAACACAATTGTTAAATAGGATACTAAATAAAGAGTACGCTCTAACTTATTGACTAATAATCCTATTCCGATAACTAAAAAGACTAGTCCACTATAAATTAAGAAAATAACATTTAAAGTTGTTATATCACTAATTAAATAAAAAAAGGAGAGCGTTAGAAAATAAGCAGCAACAATTAAGTTTAAATACGCTAATAATTTTCGTTTCATAACTCTCACCTCTTTATTATAGTTTGATTATATCATAATCGTTTTTATAATAGAAGATTGCAAAATCATATAGAAGTTTTAATAAAATAGACGAATAATCTTACTTACCAGATAGAAACTATTATTGGGTGATATTAATGAATCGTTCACATAAAATGCAACTAGAAAAACTTAAAGCTAAGAATCGTTATTCTAAGGCTGATTTAGAACTTGCTGAAGAATTACTAAAGCAAAATGATCCAGCCTTTAAAAAAGAAACTAAAGAAATTGTTCAAAAGATTAAAGATATTTTAAATAGAGAAAATAAATAAGTTAATCTTTAGAGATTTTTTCACTTATTTCTGTTAATAACTCAACAATCTTTTCTTCATTAGTCTTTTCAGGAGGAGTCTCTTGTTGTTCAATTTTGGCTTCTCTTTTTTCTCTTAATCTAGTTAAAAAATGATAGACAATAAAGATTGAACCTGAAATAATTAAAAACTCAATTACAACTTGAATAAATGTTCCATAACCTAAAGCAACCTCTTGTGTTGTATCAGTCGCTTGTCTAAAGACCACTTTTAAATCATTAAAATTAATCTCACCGATTAGTAAACTTAAAAGTGGCATAATAATGTTATTAACCAAACTTTGGGTAATTCTACTAAAAGCATTACCTATAATTACTGCGATTGCTAAATCTAAGATATTGCCTTTTAAGGCAAATTTTTTGTATTCATCCACCATAAATTTCGCTTTCTCCCTCAAATGAGTTACCTCCTTTAATATCTATTCCCAAATATTTTCGTTCCTATTCTAATCATATTTGATCCATACTTAATCGCCTCTAGATAATCATCACTCATACCCATAGAAAGATATTTAAAATCATCACATTTATCTTTATAGTAATCAAATAATTCTTTCATCTTTTTAAAAACTAACCTAGTTTTATTTATGTCTTGATCGGTCGGACCTATTACCATTAAACCTTTTAATTTAATATTATCTAATCTTAATGCTAAATTAATTAATTCATCTAATTTATCAAGACTAATTCCACTTTTACCTTCTTCATTTAAAACATTAACCTGAATTAAGATATCTTGTATTTTATTAATTTTAGATGCTACTTTATTAATACTATTTAAAACATTTTCACGGTCGACGGATTGAATTAAACTAGCATATTTAACAATCTCTTTAATTTTATTGGTTTGAATATGGCCAATAAAATGCCAATTAAAATCATCTACATATTTACTTTTTAATTCTTGAAGTCGATTTTCTCCAAAATGAGTTAAACCCAAACTATTTGCTATTCTTATTTTTTCTAGTGAATGGTTTTTAGAAACAGCAACAATAATCGTATCTTCATTTAGACTTGATTTAAGTTCTTCTAACTCTAATTTAGAAATCATTACTCCTTCACTACCTTTTTAAATTCTAATTCACTAATAAATAAACCGTTTTTTTCAACATGTAAATAGAACGGATTGTCTCCTCTATTTAATGAGAAAGTGCCTAAACTCTTGGTTTTATAATTAACGGCATTTAAATTAACAACATTTGATTGACCATTTACCTCAACTCTTATTTTTCCACTACCTCTAAATTTTAAAATAACTTCATATTCCTCACTACTAGGTGAATTTAAAGTGTATTTTAACCATTGACCATCTTCAAATAATCCGACCACATAATTACCTTTTTCTTCAAAGATATGAATTGGATCATTGCGATATTTTCTACCACTATTGAAGACTCTTCTCATTCTATGATCATCACGTTTAGCATATTTTACATAATAAGCAACATTATTAGCACCAATATCATAATCTACACACTTAATTAATTTTGGTAAAGTATTATCTCCATAAGGTTTTGACTTTTCTAAACCACTTAAATCACAAATAGCACTTACAACATCTTTAAAGAAGTGACAATTTTCCAGCTTTAAATTTTCTGCTAGTTCCATAAAGCCTTTTTTCGCTTCGCTTTTTGTTGGACGTGGTCCTTTTAAACGCCAATAATCTAAAATCTTTTGATAGTACTTACCAATTTTAGCACTATAAGGGTTAGTTAAATTGGAAACTTTTTTATGAGTCCACCAGTTCCATCCAATTTGATGGTCTTCTAGTAACTTAATTGTTTCATAGAACCAATGATTAGTGTTTTCTCCTGATTCACCCATCCAAATTGGTGCATTAGTTTGTTCTCTTAAATCAAGTGCTCTATCTCTAATTGATTCAACATCAGTTGGATTCCAATATTTATGGAATGAATAAGCCATATTATCATCCCATTTAGGTGCTAAACCATCAAATTTAGTTGAATACCAATCACCTTCAATAAAGATAATGTGTCTAGTATCAATTTCTCTAATGGCCTTAGTTAAATCGATATAGAAATCTCTTAAATCTTGCATTGTAATTCCTTCAGGTAAAACAGGTTCATTAATTAAATCATAACCTGCGATAACATCTTCTTTAACATATCTTCTAGCAATTTCTTGCCAAATTTCAATTGTCCAAGGTTGATATTTTTTCTTCTTAGTAAATAATTTTGCTTCTTTATCAATATCGCCATCACTAATGTTTTGACCATTTTGACTTCCAGGAGCACAATGCATATCTAAAATTAAATATAAATTATATTTCTTACACCATTCGATTACTTGATCAATAACTTTAAAACCAGATTCTAAATATTGACCTCTTTTTAGTGATAACATCTTATAAGAGAATGGTAAACGAATGGAATTGAGGCCAAAATCTGCGATAGCTTTAATATCATTTTCATTAACATAGTTTTGCTCATAAGCTTGATTAAACTCTTGATATCCCTTTTTACCAATTAAATCGGTAATAGCCAGTTCAATTGTTGTAGGTGAAGCTGCAACTGAATGCAACATATACCCTTCCTTTACTAACCATCCACCTAGTCCTAAACCTCTAAGCAGAAAAGGTTTTCCGTTTTGATCAACTATTAGTTTATCCTTACATCTTAGTAAGCCAGTTTCTTTAATATTATTCATTAAAATACCTCCTAAATTTATTAATAAAATAATATCATATTGGTAAAAAATGTCTAGATTAAGATGGCTATAATTTACATCTATAATATATCAGTTATACAAAATTCTCATAAAAAAGTATAAATTCCAAAATATTACCGATTATATAAATTGAAGGAGGGCATATATGGTAAATCTAACGCAAAAAGAAAGAACATTGCTAGAAGATCAAAAGCATCATGAAGAATTATGTATTAAAAAATATGGAAATTATGCAGAACAAGCTCAAGATCCACAACTAAAAGAGATGTTTACTAAGTTCCAACAAAAAGAACAACAGCATTACAACACTATTGATCAGATTTTAAATGGTCAAATGCCTCAAATGCAAAATCAAGGTCAAAGTCAACAGCAACAACAAGGCATGGGAATGCAACAAAATCAGCAAATGCAAGGCCAACAAATGACTAGTGGTAAGACAGGTCTTATTAATCAAAGCGATATTGATTTATGTAATGACATGCTTGCTACTGAAAAGTATATCTCTCATACTTATGATACTGCTATTTTTGAATTTAGAGATAAAAACATTCGCAATATTTTAAATCATATTCAAAAAGAAGAACAAGAACATGGTGAAGAACTCTTCAAATACATGCAATCTAAAGGCGGATATAATATCCAAGGTGCTTCTTCATAAGATATAACTTTAACTTAAATCTCTTAGAAATATATGGCGTTATTCTAAGAGATTTTTTATTTTTCTAAATAGGTTGTAAAAAGATATTAATCATAATATGATAATAACAACCTGTTTTTGGAGGTGTAGTTATGATCTTAGAAGGTAATCGAATAATACTTAGAAGATTTAAAGAAGATGATTTAAATGATTTTTATAATTATGCTAAAGATGAAAGTATCGGTCCTAATGCTGGATGGAAACCTCATGAATCGATTGATGAATCAAAAGAGATTTTAAACAATTTTATAAAAAGTGAAGAAGTATGGGCTATACATCATAAAAGTGATAATAAAGTAATAGGTTCAATAGGCCTTCACCAAGATGATAAAAGAAAAAACATCAATGTAAGAATGGTTGGATATGTTTTAGCTAAACCATATCACAATCAAGGAATAACAACTGAAGCGGTTAAAGTTATTATGGATTATGCTTTTAATGTGTTAAAAGTTGATCTTCTTTCTGTTTATCACTTTCCATTTAATTTAGCGAGTAAAAGGGTTATTGAAAAGTGTGGTTTTAAGTTTGAAGGAATCATTAGAAAAGCATCAAAAATCTATGACAGTACAATTCATGATGATGTATGTTACTCATTGTTAAAAGAAGAATATTTTGAACTAATTAAAACACCAAATAATTACTAACTTTTTTGTGTAAACACTTTCAGCATTTATGTAACCACTTTCGTGAGCATATTCCAAGTATTATAAATTTTTTTACATATAATGGAAATGCAAACGAAAGGAGTGAAGTAAATGTTAGCAATTTTATTATCAATTATCTTCATACTAGCTATTGTAGGGATATTCGCTTTTATTTCCTTATCAATTACTCAATCGATTGAAGAGTATGAAAACAACATCAAAGAACTATATATGAATAGAATTAGATAATCTAGTTTAGATAATTCTTGATAGTTCTTTGTAACTATTTCTTAGCTGAAGCAACTTAATTATTTAAGTTTATATATATAATTATAGATAAATAACCCCTAGTAGACACTATAAAAGAAAGTGATCACAGGGGTTTTTTTAATAGTTAAAAAACACTAAAAACCAAATAGCAAAATCTTATCAAGATTTTTACTTAATTATATAGTTTCGTTGACTTTTTGCTAATCCTTTTAAATAAAAAGGTAAATGAGGGATTTTAAATAATTTTATCTCTTTAATTTGTAAGTCCATAATCATATTCTGATTAAGTAATTACTAAATTAGGTTCTATTTGTTGAGACATTGCCTTAAACTATACTTATAATTACTCTAGTTAAAATTAGCAATTTTATTATTTACTATTAAATCTAACATGCATGTATCTCTTTTATTCCACTTTATATTTGGATTATCAAATCCAATTAATAAATTATTTATATAAGCTACAAGAGGATCAACAAAAACAAGTTTATAATCATAGTCAATTTCATAATCTTGAAGATTATTTTCTTCATATCTATCAATCTTACATAAATAATAATATGAATGCATAATAAAAATCTCATCTTCAGCAAAAGTGGAAGCTCGCTTTTCAATTACATAACCTAGAGGCTTAATATCATCATTAAGGATGATACCTCCTTCTTCTTTTGCTTCTCTTTTTAAAGTATCAAAATGAGATTCATCTGTCTTTACTCCTCCACCAATAAACTTACATTCACCGTATTTAGAAGATTTAATCATTACTAATTTATTATCTATAAATATAACTGAACGAACTGCAGTCCTTTTAAATATTTTACTTTTACCTTTATAATTATTTTCATCAAGTTCAAACAATAATTTCATCGTATCACTTCCTGCTAAATAGATAATAGCAAAAAGCATAAATGTATACAATAAGTAACGAATAATGTTATAATTAAGCCAAAGGAGTGGTCCTTTATGGCTTCTAAACGGGTTAATTCATCACTAGAGGATTATATCGAGGCAATTTATACATTGTCGCTAAAAACTGATAATATAAAATCAGTCGATGTTGCTAGACTCTTAGATGTGTCAAAAGCTAGCGTTTCAAATGCAATGGATCGCCTTGTTAATATTGGTTATATTACAAAAAGTCCTTATGGTTCAATAAATATTACCCAACTAGGTATTGAAAAAGCAAAAGAGATTTATAAAAGACATACATTATTAAAATCATTTTTAATCAATGTTCTAGGAGTGAATGATGAAACTGCCGAAGTTGACGCTTGTAAGATGGAACATCAAATTAGTGATGAAACTTTTAAAAAACTTGAAAGATATATTCAAAAGTTAAATTTATTTAATTAAAAAATACAGACATAAATATAAGTCTGTATTTTTTTACTAGTATTTAAATTCACATTGCTGTAAATGATCATTAATAACACCGACAGCTTGTAAATAAGAATATATAATGGTTGGACCAACAAAACTAAATCCTCTCTTTCTTAAATCCTTACTTATTTTAAGTGCTAAATCATCATAAACAGGTATATCTTCTATTCTTTTATAATTATTAATAATAGGTTTATTATTTACAAATCTCCATAAATAATTTGAAAAACTACCATATTCATTAATTATCTTGATAAAACATTTAGCATTCTTTATTGTTGAAATAATTTTTCTTTTATTTCTAATTATTCCTTTGTTATTCATTAACTCACTAATTTTATTTTCATCATATTCACTTATTTTATAAAAATCAAAATTATCAAATGCTTTTTGATATTCTTTTTGTCTTTTTAGAATGGTAATCCAACTTAATCCAGCTTGAGCACCTTCTAAAATTAGATATTCAAATAAGGTCTTATCATCATAAACTGGTTTACCCCAAATATTGTCATGATAATAAGCATATAGTTCGTCATTATTACCAAAACATCTAAATGTCATTGATATACCGCCCTTGGTCCACCAATGTATTTAGGACGTGTATAGGCCATTACTAATGAAGCATTACCTATTTTATTTATTCCTTCTATCCTAAAAGGAACTGCTACATGTTTTAAATGCATCCCTATAATAGTATCACCGATATCAATTCCAGCATCAGCCTTTATAAACTCAACTAAACAAGGATTTTTCATCATTGAGTAAGCATGAGTTGCCATCGCTCCTCCTGCTTTTAGTCCGGGAACAACATTAACAATTTCTAAATTTAATTTTTTTGCTACTTCTTTTTCGACAACAATTGCCCGGTTTAGATGTTCACAACATTGAAAAGCTAAGTTAACACCTAACTCACTAACAACTTCATCTATAGCTTGATAAATAACTTTAGCCACATCAATCGAGCCAAAAGTTCCAATTTTCTTTCCAATAACTTCGCTAGTAGAACATCCTACCACTAAAATAGATCCTTTTTCTAATTTAGCAAAATTAGTTAATTCCTTAACTGCCTTTTTTAATGTTTCTCCAATGCCTTTTAAATTTTCCATGATTATCATTCCTTTAGGTTCGATTAGAACTAATCGTTAGATTGAGTAAGTATTCTTTTACTTCTTCACTTATATCATCTTCAAGCATCCTATAACGCCACCAACCATGTTGTTCACCTGGTGTGTTCATTCTTGTTTCTTCATCTTGTTTTAATAAATCTTGCATTGTTAAAATAACGACATCAGCATTTGATTTAAACAATGCTTTTATCATTGTATCAAGTAAATCAGTATTTTCATCAATACCAAAATATCGTCTAGCTAAATAAGCATCATGAGGATTCTTTTTTAAGAAACTCTTGGTAACATCATTATCATGAGACCCTAAATAAGCCACACAATTATTTTCATAGTTATGAGGTAAATGAGGATCATTATAATCTTGTGATGAAAAGGAAAATTGCATTATTTTGATTCCAGGAAGGCCTACATGTGCTTTTAATTCTCTAACTTCATCGGTAATAACACCTAAATCCTCAGCAACAATTTGTAGTTCTGGTACTTCTTTTTTAATCGCTGCAAATAGTTCTTTTCCTGGAACTTTCACCCATCTTCCATATTGAGCTGTCTTATGTCCATAAGGAACCGCCCAATAAGATTCAAAACCACGGAAATGGTCAATTCTTAATAAGTCGTATAATTTTGAAGCATGTTTAACACGTTTAACCCACCAATCAAAATTATCTTCTTTCATTTTATCGTAATTATATAGTGGATTTCCCCATAATTGACCAGTTTCACTAAAATAATCAGGTGGTACACCTGCAACATCAGTTGGATTCTTTGCTTCGTCTAATTGGAATAATTCACTATGAGACCATACATCAGCACTATCTGAGGCAACATAAATTGGAACATCTCCAATAAACATAACACCTTTACTTAAAGCATATTTTCTTAATGCTTGATATTGTTCAAAAACAAGATATTGCATGTAATAATAAAATCTAATTTCATGAGCATATTTCTTTTTATAAAATCTAATAGATTCCTTATCATATTTTTTAATGTCTTCATCCCAAGTTAAATAACTTTGATTATTAAAATGTTTCTTAATAACCATGAATAAAGCATAATCTTTTATCCAATATTCGTTTTCTTTTACAAATTGTTTGATTTGATCTTTATATAATGGGTAACCCTTATAATAGGCACTCTTTAAAACCTTAAATCTGTTTTCATAGATTTTCCCGTAATCAACATACCTAGGGTTATCTCCCCAATTAATCTTATCTAACCTTTCCTTCTTTAAAAGTCCTCTTTCAACTAAATCATCTAGATCAATAAAATACGGATTTAAGGCAAAAGCTGAAAAAGATTGATATGGGGAATCTCCATAACTAGTTGGATTCAAAGGAAGAAATTGCCAATATTTTTGCTTAGTAGATGCTAAGAAATCCACAAAATCATAGGCTTTTTTTCCTAACGTTCCAATTCCATAAGGTGATGGTAATGATGTAACATGTAGTAAGATACCGCTCCCACGTTGCATTAAGATCGCTCCTTTTATCTACTATCATTTTATCACACTAATAAGATTTTTAAATTAATATTTACTGAAATTTGACTTTAAATGTTGTATTATATAAGTAATAGAATATTATTTATTAAGGAGGAAGATAAAAATGAATATCATTATTGGTAGTCCAAGCTCAGGCAAGACCAAAAGAATCTTAGAATTAAGCGCTAAAAATAACATCCCTATTTTGTGTGAAAGCAAATATCGGGTTGAAAGGCTCATTGTTAAGGCCCATGGTTATGGTTATAAAATACCTAGACCTCTAACAGTTGAAGATCTTAATGAAAACGTAGAAGTTGTCTATGTCGATGCTATCGACAGATTACTTGCCAGCTTACTACCATGTAAAATTGATACATTCACTTTTAATAAAGAAGAAAATTGTAAAATTGTTGACCTAGATGAAGTAACAACTAAATAGTTGTCAATATAGTTAATAAAGGGGATTGCTCCCCTTTATTTTATTATCTAACTTTTTTACCACATCTTGGACAAAAGTTATGTTCACTTTCTAGTTTTGTTCCACAATTACTACAATATTTAGTAACATTTTCATTAAATCTATTTGATAAATCAAATTCACTAGAACTTCTTCCCCATCTATCTAGTGGGTCCCCTTCTTCATCACTAGTTATATCGACAATTGAATGTCGATTTCTTTGTGTAGCATTGTGTTTATGAAATCTAGCCTGCTTGACACCTGCGATAATAAATATAATTCCAAACAAAGGAAAAAGTAGACCGATTATTCCTAAAAATGGAGCACTAGCAAAAATGAAAAATGCAATAACAAAAGCTACGATTGTCCATATAACACCAAATAAAATCGCAAAAACAGAACTACTATAACTTAATTTGGAATAGCCTCTACCTGGTTTTACACTTTTCATAACAAATCCCCTTTTTTATTTATACTATCATACATAATTTAAATATAATATATTACTGCTAATTTTTCAAATAAGTTTTCAACAATAAGACCATTCATGTTATAATACCTTTACACATATAGAAGGAGATTGAAAAGACTATGATTATAATTCCAAATCCAAAGAAAATCGAATTAACTACAGAAGAATTTATTATCAAACCATCAACTAAAATTGTATTGGGCTCAACTTTATCAGTTTATGAACTTGATTATGCCCTTTTACTTAAAAAACATATTCTAGAAATTACCGATTTAGATTTAGAGATTACTAGAACCTTGAAGCATTATACGAACTCAATTATTTTGAATATAAATAAATCTTTAGATAATTGTTATCATTTAGAAATAAATGCATCAAATATTACTATTAATGCTAATAGTGTTCGCGGTTTATTACACGGTGTACAAACATTAAGACAAATCATCACCCAAAAAGGTAGATACTTAAATGGATGTATCATCGAAGACTCACCTGCATTAAGAAATCGTGGTTTCTATCATGATATTACTAGAGGAAGAGTTCCAACTTATGAAGCATTAAAGGAATTAATTGATGTTATGTCTTATTATAAATTAAATCAATTACAGCTTTATGTTGAACATACATATTTATTTGATGATTTTAGTGAAGTAACTAGGGAAACAGATACATTAACTGCAGAAGAAATTCTTAAATTAGATCAATATGCAATTAAACATGGCGTTGAACTAGTTCCATCACTATCAACTTTTGGTCATCTATATAGATTATTAATTTCAAAGAGTTATTCGCACTTATGTGAATTAGATGTTGATGAAAATCAACCATTCTCCTTTATTGATAGAATGTCTCATCATACATTAGACGTCTCTAATGAAGATAGTTTTAAATTAGTTAAGAAAATGTTGGATGAATATATTCCTTTATTTACATCTAACAAATTTAATATTTGTTGTGATGAAACTTTTGACTTAGGAAAAGGAAAAAGCAAAGCCTTAAAAGAAGAAATTGGTGAAGGTCTGCTTTATTTAAATTTCGTTAATAAAATTGTTGGTTATGTTAAGAGTTTTGGAAAAGAAGTTATGATGTGGGGAGATATTATCACTAACCATCCTGATATTATTGATAAATTAGATCGCGATGTTGTTTTACTAAGTTGGTGGTATGACCCTAAGATTCCAGAAGATAAAATTAGATTAGTTCATGAAAGGAATTTAAAACAATATGTTTGCAGTGGAACTTCATCATGGAATAAATTTGTTAATCCTTATAAATATGCTTATGAAAATATCTTTAATATTACCAAATGCGGTAAAGAAAATAATATTATTGGTTTATTAAATACTAACTGGGGCGATTATGGAAATATTAATACAGTTGCTACAACCATACCATGTTTAATTTATGGTGCACAAGCTGCTTGGAGTGACAATATACCAAGTTTTGAACAAATTAATCATGATATCTCAGTTTTAGAATACGGTGATAAGAGTGGTAAATTCCTTGATTTAGTTTATAACTTAACTAAATCTCAACTTATTGACTGGACTGTCATCGTTGGTTATTTAGAATCTAAAATTGTTAATAAAGACTGGGTTAAAGAAATGGCCAAGAATTTCTATAATTCACTTACTTTAGAAAAAATAAACAATACTATTAAAGAAGCCACAGAAGCTTATGAAACTTTAGCAATTCATATCAATACTTTAAAACACCCTTCATTAAATGATTATCTTTTAATGGGTAAAGCAATTATTTTATTTAACAAAGTTGGTTTAGTCATTAAAAACGAATTTTTTTCTAAGAAAAAAGAAAAACTGCCAATTGACTATAAAGAATTGGCAGCAGAACTTGAGTATTGGTTCCTTGATTTCAAGAAATCTTGGCGCAAAGATTCAAAAGAAAGTGAGCTCTTTAGAATCGGAGAAGTTATCTTTGCTTACGCTGATATCTTAAGAGATTTAGTCTAATCTCCTATTATACTTTCTAATCTTACGATTCATAATTATTAATAGTAACCTTAATTGCCACTTTTTGACTTTACCTTGAGCTAAACTAGGTAAGCCGGAAAGTGGCTTTGTCATTATCATGGAAGAAATCATGTCATCATCGTAATGTTCAAATAAATATTTAGCATCTTTTCCTATCATACTTTTTGCCATTGGATCTAGTAATTTAAAAGTAAATTCTCTAGTCGCAGGATGATAACATAAATCATATAATGTTGACTCTAGGGTTAACTTTCTAGGCAATTTTAAGATCTTTTCACCATTTACTTTTATTGAAGTTTTTAATCTTATATCTTTAATTGAAGCCCCTATTAAGATTTCATATTCATCATCATTAACAACAAAACGTTTTTCATCTTCATCAAAATAAGTAAAATCATCACTAGATAAAGTAAATTCAATTTCTTTTTCTTCGTTAATGTTTAGACTTACTTTATCATATCTTCTTAGTTCTATTTTAGAAAATTTATTTGATGGGTTTTTAGGTGAAATATAAAGTTGAACAATTTCTTTTCCATCATAATTTCCGATATTTTTAACTTTTAACTTTAATTTAATCGAATCATTAATATCTATAACCTTTTTATTTATTTTCAATTCACTATACTCATAGCTTGTATAACTTAAACCAAAACCAAAAGGGAACAAAACAGGGATATTTTTACTTTCATAATAACGATAACCAACAAAAATACCCTCTTTGTAAATGACATTCCCTTTTTCTCCAGGGAAATTAAGGAAACTTGGATTAGATTCTAATGTTAAAGGGAAAGTTTCGGCTAATTTACCGCTAAAGTTAGTTTTACCTGTTAAGACATTAGCCAAGGCTTTACCAACGCATTGACCGCCTAAATAGGCTTCAACAATAGCACCCACATCATTAACAAAGGACATCGTTACAGGCGCGCCATTAGTTAAGATTACGATTACATTTGAATTAACCTTTTTTACTTCTTCGATTAACCTTAAATGTGAAGGCGGTAAATCCAAATGCTTACGGTCATATCCTTCAGATTCAAAAGAAGTAGGTAAGCCCACAAATAATAAAACCTTATCTACATCTTTACTTAATTCTTTTGCCTCATTAATTAATTCTTCATTAATTTCCTCTTTTTCTAAGTTATAACCTTTAGAATATTTTACATCTTGATATGCTTTTTTTAATTCATCAAAAGCATTATAAACATTATAAGCATTAATATGAGAACTTCCTTCACCTTGGAAACGTGGCCTTTTAGCAAACTCTCCGATAATACAAATCTTATCATCTTTTTTAAGTGGTAATAAGTTATTATCATTTTTAAGTAAAACAAAAGAATCTTCACATGCTCTTAAGGCTACTTCTTCATTAGATGTTATATCAAAATCATAATTTGGTTCAAGATTTTCCCTTGACTTTACAATTAAATTAACTAACCTTCTTGCTGTTTGATTTAAATATTTTCTTCTAGCTCTAAAAGTTAGATACTTCCATAAGACAATTTTGTTGTTATATCCTTTTGATGTAGGCATCTCTAAATCTAAACCATATTTTAAACCAATATAACGATCACTTACTGCACCCCAGTCGGTAACAACAATACCGTCATATTTCCATTCATCTCTTAAAACATCATTCAATAAATATTTATTCATTGAAGCATAATATCCATTAATCTTATTATAAGAACACATGATAGTCCAAGGATTAGATTCTTTAATTGCTATTTCAAATCCTTTTAGATAGATTTCTCTCATCGTTCTTTCATCACTTATAGCATTAATATGCAAACGATTCGTTTCTTGGTTATTTAAAGCATAATGTTTTAAACTTGTACCGATTCCTTCATTTTGAACTCCGTTAATAAAGGCTTTAGCTAAATGTCCTGATAAATATGGATCCTCACTAAAATATTCAAAATTACGACCACACAAAGGCGACCTTTTGATATTTATTCCTGGACCTAAAACAATTGATACTTGTTCTTTTTTTGCTTCTTTAGCTATTGCTTGTCCGACTTCCTTTACTAATTTTTCATCCCAGGTTGATGCTAGGTTAACTAAAGGCGGAAAACAAGTTGCCTTCACTGTATCTTTAGGCATTAATTCGTCATCTGCGATTATTTCTTTTCTTAAGCCATGAGGTCCATCACACATCATAATCGGTGGTAAGCCTTTTTTTGTTAAGTCATAAGTATGCCAATATGATTTTCCTGATAAAAGATTTATTTTATCTCTTAAGGTAAGTTTTCTTAGGATTTTTTTATTATTTTCCTTCATAAAAAGTCCTCCTTTAATCCATTTTATCATACAAGAGGACTTAAATTCATTAATCAATTTTCTTAAAATAATGACCGTATGTTACACCATTTAATTTTAAATTATGATTTTCTCTATTAACAGCTTTTTTAAATTCTTGAATAATCGTTCTTACTTCATCTTCTTTTTCAATTGTGAACTCTAATCTAAAAGATTTAACACCATATGATTTTAGTTCATCAATTTGATTAATTAAATTTAATCTTTTAGAATTTAAAATTCGAACATGACAATTACTTACATTCCCTACAATAGGAAAAGCATATCCTTTTCTATCAATTAATTTATAATCATCTTTTAAGCATAAACCACATTTCTCTTTTTTTACACTCGTGGCATTGGTAATTGGACAATTTCTTGTATACATTAAATCTAAACGTCCATAAACAATTACTTCAACATTAGCATCACTTTTAGTTAATTTCTTAAAATTAGTTAACATTCCTTCTATTTGCGTATTACTAAGTTCTCCTGATAATGTTAAACGTTTAAACCCTAATTCAAATAAACTTGCTAAAGTGTATTCATTTGTTACATTTAAGTAAGTATCACCAATTAAAGTCTTTGAGTTATGATATTTATTAAAGCTTCCTAATTCATTGATTAAATATGTATCTTCATTTACCTCATCTTTAAACTCATAATTAACTCGATTTAAAACAGGAATGATATTAGCCTTATCTTTATATTTTAAAGCTTCGTTTAGAGTTAATAAGTCATCATAGTAAATATGACTAATTCCTTCTAATATCGCAGCCTTTAATTGATTTAAGTTATGGACTTTAACAAATAAATTAACATCATCTTCATTATTAAGATAATTAAATGTAGGTTTAGGATTAATTATTTTTTCTTCTTCCTTTTTAATAATTAAATTCGTCAACTTTTCAATCGCTTCATTTCTTAACTTATTAAGACTTGCTATTTTTAAGTATAATTGCTCATCCATATCTATATTAACATCATTTAAATAAAATGGACTACTACCCATTTTACTTAATTGTTCGCTTATTCTTTCTTTACTTAAACCTCTAGAAGTAGCAACTTCAGCACGTTCTACTCCTTTAACACTAACTTTTAAATTCGTAATTTGATCTATTATCGTTAAACTTGGATATTCGTTAATGAAAGCATTAAACTTAATACTTATTGGTCTTACCTTTTTAAATTCATTTAATTTTTGTTCGATTTCATTTTGTAATAAATAATCAGTTGTCTTTAAAACAGGTGAACCAACTTTAACTTCCTTATTTACATCTAGTTCAACAATATCATTAATACTTGCTTTATTAACACTTCTACCGTCTTTAATGATTCTAGTTACAATAAAACCTATATCTTCATCTTCATCTAAGATTCTAATTCCATCATTAATAACAAGATTATCCTTTAATTTAATTTTAGCTTTACCAACACTGTAAGAAATAACTTCACCTAGGTTTATGCCTTGATGATTAGGTCTTATTTCATTTATTAAATCATAACTTTTTACTTCATTAATATATCCAGGAGTCCATCCCCGATTAAATAAAACACTTAAGGTTTTAATATCATCTTCATTTAACTTAATTTTATAATGCTTTTCATATTCTTTGATTTTCTCTTGATAAATATTTGTAGTCATATATACATATTCTTTATTTTTTAGTCTTCCTTCAATTTTAATTGAGTCAATTTTACTTTCAAATATTTTATCAATATCTTTAATCGTCATTAAATCTTTAGGACTCATCCAATATCTATTTTCACTTTTAAAACCTTTATTACTTTCTAGAGTATAAGGGAGGCGACACGGTTGAGCACATCTTCCGCGATTGCCACTTCTACCTCCAATAAAGGAACTCATTAAGCAATTACCAGAAAAACTCACACATAATGCTCCATGACCAAAGGCTTCAACTTCAATGTCTACTTCATCTTTGATTCTTTTAATTTGAGAGTATGAAATTTCTCTAGCCACAACAATTCGTTCTACACCCAAACTCTTAAGAAGTTTTGCATGCTGAGCATTATGCACATTCATTTGGGTTGAAGCGACTACTTTTAATGATGGATACATTTTTCTAACTAAATATAGTAAACCAAAATCTTGAACAATAATACCATCAACATTATTTTCATATAAAAACTTAACAAATGTTAAGACATCATCAATCTCATCACTGAAAATTAAAATATTTACTGTAACGTATACTTTTACATTATTTAAATGAGCATATTTAATTGCCTCAACTAATTCTTCATTTGTAAAGTTACTTGAGGAAGCACGAGCTCCAAAACTTTTACCAGCTAGATAGATAGCATTAGCCCCACCCTTAATCGCTGCAATTAAAGATTCCATTGACCCAACTGGGGCTAAAATTTCAATTCTTGACATATAAAATCACCACAGACTTAATAATAACATTCTTACGACCTAAAAGAAAAGCACCAATATTTGGTGCTTAACTAGAAATTGACATCTTTTTAATTTTTAGGGAAGGTGATCCAATTTGATTTCCTCTAAATTTTAAGTCATTACCAATCTTATCTACTTGTTTTAACATATCATAGAAGTTACCAGACAAGACTAATAATGTCACTGGATGAGCAATCTTTCCATCCTTGACATAGAAACCAGAACTTTGAATCGAGAAATCACCACTTACCGTATTAACACCTGAATGAAGACCAGCGACACTGGTAATAATAACCCCTTCTTTAATTGAACTAACCATGTCTTCATAACTTGTACGTCCATTTTTGATATAAAGGTTATGGCTTGAAACACCTACACTAGATGCTGGACTTGCTTTAAATCCATTACCTGTAGGTTCTTCATTTAATTTAGCTGCTGTTTTTAAATTATTAAGGAATAATTTAAAGACGCCCTTATCAACAATTTTCTTTTCCTTACAAGCGACACCTTCATCATCAAATGGCATTTTAATAATAGCATCTTTATAGACAGGGTTATCAATAATAGTAACCTTCTTACTTGCAATTAATTCATCTTTCTTATCTTTTAGCCATGTTAATCCTTTTACTGCAGATTCACCGTTAAAAACAGGTTCAAAAGCAGCTAGAAGTGATGCTGCAACATCATTTCTTAAAATAACAGGATATTTCTTAGTTTTAATTTTTTGAGGATGTAAGCCACTAATTGCTTCATCACATATATTTTTAACTAAATCAAATGGTTTTAAATCAGCATATGTATTAGCTATTGTGTAATCAAATACTGTCTTAGTACTGTCTCCATCTTTAGCAACAACAGAAAGAACAAATACACCATATTGATATTTTTTCTTTAATTTAAGACCTTTAGTGTTATAAATTTCAACTCCTGCTTTTTTCTCTTCATAAGAGCAATGATCGACTTTTACAATTCTAGGGTCATAATTTAAAGCTTCTTGTTCTAACTTCTTTAAGTCACTAATTTTATCTTCCACACTTACTAGATGGAAGTCACTCTTTTTATATGAAACTCTTTTATATTTAGGGGAACCTTCAAAAATTCTTTCAACAAAAGTAGAACCCATGATTTTAGCATTATCAATTAAGCGATCAATAAGGAATTCATAATTACTTGATCTAATATTCTCAGTAACTGCAAAACCCATTTTACCTTGATAAATACCTCTTACAGCAAGAGTTTGAGAACTACTTACTTTATATGAATCAATATTTCCTTCAAATAATGCAACATCAAAACCTTCACTATTAGCAAAGTAAACTTCGAGTTCACTTACACCTTTATTTTCAGCAACAGCAAATAAACGGCTAAACCTCATTTTATTTACCTCCCCTTCCACCAACAACTAAACTAGAAACTCTGATTGTTGGCTGACCAACGTCTGTTGGGATTGAGCCAGATACAGAACCACACATTCCTTGAGCTGTCTCTAAGTTATTGGCAATCATATCAATTTTTAGTAATGTATCTTTACCACTTCCAACTAAAGTAGCACCTTTAACTGGATGTGTAATCTTACCATCCTTAATCATATATCCTTCTAAAACAGCAAAGTTATATTCACCTGTTACAGGGTTAACTGAGCCACCACCCATTTTCTTCGCAAATAAACCATATTTAGTTGCTGCAATAATTTCTTCAAATGTCGAAGTACCATTAACAAAGAATGTATTGGTCATTCTTGAAGTAGGTGAGTAGCGATAACTTTGTCTTCTAGAAGATCCAGTTGATTCAGTATTCATTCTTCTTCCATTACGCTTATCAACTAAATAACTCTTTAGAATACCATTTTCGATTAAAACATTTCTTCTTGTTGGTGTTCCTTCATCATCAACATTTAAAGAACCCCAATAGTTTTCTAAAGTACCGTCATCAACTGCAGTTACGATTGGTGAGGCAATTTGTTCACCTAATTTACCAGTGAAAACAGATAATCCTTTAGCAACAGATGTAGCTTCTAATGAATGCACACATGCTTCATGAAGAATAACACCACCAAAGCCATTATGAATTACAACTGGTAATTCTTGTCCAACCATTTCTTGAGCATCTAACATAATAAGTGCACTTTCACATGCTTCTTTAGTAAATGCCTCTAAATCTAGATTTTCAATTAACTCAAATCCAATATTTTTTCCGACACTATTATGTGCTGATTCCATTTTTCCATCTTTAGATGCAACTACATTAACAGTAATACGGATATGATGTCTAACATCACTGACTCTTCTTCCATCAGAATTAATAATTTCAACATTTTGCGTTTCTTCTTGTAAATAGACCATTGCTTGTTTAATTAATGGACTATAGTTTAATGCTATTTCGGATATTTTCTTCATGTACTCTACCTTTTTAGCATTAGGAACACTTAATGGTTCTACTTTAGCCTTATGTCTATTCTCATATTTAACTTTTTTAATTGTAAAGGAAATGTCTTGTTTATCCTTGTTGAAAGATTGAGATAATTTACTTGCTAGTTCATTTAAACTCTTTTTAGACAGATCATTACAATACCCATATGCTTCATTATAGCCATCTAAAATTCTAATTCCGGCTCCATGAAGGTTTGAGGTCGTCGCACTTGTAACTTCACCACTTGTCATTTCAATGAAATTCTTGGTTGTATCCTCTAAGAAGATCTCTGCGAAATCTCCACCTTTAGCTAATGCAGTTTCTAAGACTTCATGAGCTACCTTTGATGAAATCATTTTTTTCAACTCCTTTTTAATAATTATTAATTAGTATATAATAATTCATAAAGATAAGCAAATAAAAAAAATTAATT
>DUOZ01000117.1 GCA_012838555.1 bacterium
ATAAGCATTGATTTTTATCTTAATACTTAATAAAATATTTCTAAACTTAATTAGGGTTAAACCTACAAAAACTTTTTACTATCCTTTTTATACATTATTAAGTGTTTTTATATCGTTTTAATGCTAATTTTTATATTTATTAACCTTATTTAAGTCAAATTTTAAACCTATTTAATTTATTTTTTATTGTAAAAACACTTTATTATTATGTGAGTTTTGTTGTGATATGTTGAAAGTTTAGGAAAGAATTTATAAAAAATAAAAGTAAAGAAAAATGAAAATGTGCAAAAATATAAAAGATAAAATTAGAGGTTCTTTAATAGGTGGAGCAATCGGAGGTGCACTTGGGTTTTCAATTGAGTTTTTAAGTTATGAGAGAATTACTTATGAATTTAGTAAACCAGGACTAGAATTAGAAGATGATTTATCAATTCCATGTCCTATTAATGAAGATAGATAACAATGATAGTTTATGGATTTCTAAATATGTGTATGATAGGCATCGTCAATTTTCTTCTTAATAATTATGATTAAACTTTGATTTAGATTTAAAACTTGATATTAAGCATAAACTAAAGAAGAGATAAGAAAATTTGAGGTGTTAATGAATGTCTGATATCTTAAGTAAAGCAAAAGAAATCGAAAATTATGTAATTGAGTTTAGAAGAAAATTGCATGCACATCCTGAATTAAGTGGAGAAGAAAAGAATACACAAAAGTTAATAATAGATGAACTTGAGGAGTTAAATGTTCAATATAAAAAAGTAGGTAATGCCTCTTTAATAGCAACTTTAAAAGGGAGTAAAGAAGGTAAAATTGTAGCTTTAAGAGCAGATATTGATGCTCTTCCAATAAAAGAGGCATCAGGAGTAGAATTTACATCTGAACATTTTGGAGTTATGCATGCATGTGGTCATGATGCTCATGCTGCGATGTTACTTGGTGCTGTTAAGATTTTATCTAGTATGAAAGATAAAATTATTGGTGAAATTAGATTTTTCTTTCAAGAAGCAGAAGAAACGTTCCAAGGAGCTAAAAAGATTATTGAAGAAGGTGGCATGGATGGTGTTGATGCCTGTTTTGCAATGCATGGAATGCTTGATTTAGAAACAGGTTATGTAAATATTGAACCTGGTTATCGATTGTCAGGTTGTGATACCATTTATGTTAAATTTGAAGGCGTATCAGGTCATAGTTCATTACCTCATTTAGCTAAGGATTCACTACACCCTGCATGTATGTTTGTTCTTGATCTTCAAGGAATCATAACTAAGAAAGTGAATGTTAAAGAACCAGTGATATTATCTGTTGGTAGATTTAGTGCAGGATCACAAGCGAATATAATTTGTAAGAGAACCGAATTAGATATTTCAATGAGATATTTTAATCCAGAAGTTAGGAAATTAGTACATAAAGAAGTAAAAAGGCATGCAAAAGCAATTGCGAACGCTTATGATTTAGATGTTGAAATAAAAATAGAAGAAAGTGCACTTAGCCTATATAATGATGAGGAATTAACAAAATTAGCGATTAAATCAGCTGAAAAAGTATTTGGTGAAGGTCATATTTTACCTATGGAACGTCAAATGGCATCTGAGGATATGCCTTATTATTTCCAAAAGGCTAAAGGTGTTTATGCCTTTATAGGATACAAAAATGAAAAGAAAGGTAGTATCTATCCACCACATCATGAAAAATTTAAAATTGATGAGGATTATTTAAAACTTGGAGTTGCATTCCATGTACAATTTGCTTTAGATTTTTTAAATAGTTAAATTACTAATAGTAGAATAACAATAAAAAATTGACACAAAATGATTGAATATTTATAACATATAAGTGTTTCGGTTATTACATTAAAAACTGAATTATTATTAATAGTATATTCAGTTTTTAATTTTATTTTAGTTCGCACTCGAGTTATATATAAATGTAATTTTAATAAATAACACTCATACTATTTACTTTATATGTCAGCCGTGATTCATTACTATTGAAGTATAAGTTTAAAAAGAAATATTCTGTAACAATCACGGAGGAAAAATATGAGAAAATAACAAGTATAATTTTATTATCAAGTTATGTTGCTTTATTAACTTTTTCAGTGTTGTTTTTTTTAATATTATCGATCTTTCGTCAATAAATTATCCAAATAATAATGTAATAGTAGGTCTATTATTAATATGTCCACTTATAACTATTAATGGGTATTGGTCCTATAGTTAGTCTTTGGCATAACAAAAAAAGTTTAAATCAGTCTTGATTTCAGGAATAATTATTTTCTTATTGCAGTATGTGGCATTTGCTTTTACACTTTTAGTTACTTATACTAGACTTATAAACATTGCTTCTATTACCACA
>DUOZ01000118.1 GCA_012838555.1 bacterium
CAACAGGTATGAGACAGAAAGTTTCTCTAGCTGTTTCTTTAGTTCATGACCCAGATATCATTATTTTTGATGAACCAACAAATGGATTAGATGTTTTAACTGCAAAAACGGTTACAGATTATTTACAAGAATTAAGAGAAGAAGGTAAAACAATTATTATAAGTACTCATATAATGAGTTTAGTTACAAAAATTTGTGACCGTGTTGGAATTATTATAAATGGAAAAATGATAGTCTCTGACACAGTTAAGAATGTATGTGCTTTAGTGCCTAGTAATGATTTAGAAGATGTTTTCTTTGAATTATATAAAAGAGAAATGGAAGCAGGTGGGTTATTATGAGCAAAATTTGGGGTATAATTAAAAAAGAGTTAGATAAGGTTATTAAAAATCCTCGAATGTTTTTCTCCACGTTTATCTTACCAGGATTAATCATTGGTGGTATTTATTCTTTTATGGGAATCTCTTTAGATTCAGAAAGTGGTAAAATTCAAGAGCATAAAAGTGTAGTATATTTGGTTAGAACAAGCGACCAATTTAATGAATTTATTAATTTGAGTAGGAATGAAACTTATATTGATCTCAGGATTGATAACACAATCCTAACTGAAGAAGAGATTAAGACTAGAATTTTTGAAGATGATGTAGATTTATATATTGTTGGAGAATTTATCGACTCTAAAGAACATTTTACACTGTATTTTAATCAATTAGATAATTTGTCTGCAACTGCATATGAGAAGGTGAAGGTATTACTAGAAAAGTACCATGATTTATTATTAGAAGATAAGTATGGTGATATTAATTTAATTAATACAACACCAAAACCAATCGGTGATAAAAAGAAGGAAACTGGAATTGGTTTAGCAATGCTATTACCAATGATAGTCATGACAATTGTCTTCTCTAGTTCATTAGGAATTGGAGCTGATGTAATCGCTGGTGAAAAAGAAAGAGGAACTTTATCAACCTTATTAATGGCTCCGATTACTAAAACTGAGATTATCGTTGGCAAAATCTTAGCAACTACTATTATCACGTTACTTTCATCAGTAGGGTCGTTTTTAGGAATTGCTGCCTCACTTCCGTTTGCAACTAAGATTTTCAATGTAAGTGGGCCGATTACTTATTCAGTTATGGATTATGTAGGTATACTCTTTATTTTACTCTCAGTTGCAATGATGGCAGTTTGCTTAGTCTTATTTGCTTCTACTCTAGCTAGAACCACAAAAGAAGCATCAATGTATGCAATGCCAATTTACATTGTTGCAATTTTAGCATCAACTGTTTCAATGTTTTCAACCGATTTACCAAAGGAATTCTATTATTATTTAATTCCGATTTATAATTCAGTTTTAGGCCTTAAAGGTATTTTATCTTTTTCAATCGAACTTTATCAATTGATCTTGATATTTAGTTCTACTATCGTTTATTTCATTTTATTTAGCTTTGTTTTGGTTAGACTATTCCATAGCGAAAAGATTTTATTCTCAAAATAACATTGACCAGCCAAAGATTGTAAAATATAATATGATTAAAGGTATTGCCATTTTTTGGCAGACCTTTAAAAAAATATAGAAATAGGAGGACATGTTAATGGATTTAAAAGGAAGTAAAACAGAAAAGAACTTAAAGATTGCATTTGCTGGCGAATCTGAAGCGAGAAATAAGTATACTTTTTATGCATCACAAGCAAGAAAAGAAGGCTATGTTCAAATTGCTAATTTCTTCCAAGAAACAGCAGATAACGAAAAAGAACATGCTGAAATTTGGTTTAAATTACTTAATGGAATTGGCACTACTGCTGAAAACTTAAAAGATGGTGCAGCTGGTGAGCACTATGAATGGACAGAAATGTATGCTAATTTTGCTAAAGAAGCACGTGAAGAAGGATTTGACAAAATCGCTTACCTATTTGAAGGTGTAGCTAATGTTGAAAAAGAACATGAAAGACGCTATCTTGATTTATTAGCAAATATTGAAAATGATCGTGTTTTCAAAAGAGATGAAAAAGTTGTTTGGATTTGTACAAACTGTGGTCACTTACATGTAGCTAATGAAGCTCCAGAAGTATGTCCAGTTTGTGCCCATTCTAAAGCTTACTTTAAACTACATGTAAAAGATTATTAATTATTAGGAAATTAGGACCAAAATCGGTCCTTTTTTTCTTGCGCCTAAATCTAAAATTAATTATAATAATTTTGCTTAGATAGATGCGCGCATAGTTTAGTGGTAAAACTCTAGCTTCCCAAGCTAGCTATGCGGGTTCGATTCCCGTTGCGCGCTCCATATTGAATGCATAGGTTTGATACAATATCAGACCTTTTTTATTTGGTGGCAGAAAGGGATAAAACTCCTTTCCGCCAGTTTTTATAAGATCAGTAGTAGTCGGATTTTAGGCTAATTGCTGGTCTCTTTTTCTTTTTAACTACTAATTTTGAACGATTACTCAACAATTGAACGATTACCCCTACTTTTGAACGATTGTTCTACTTTTTAACGATTTGAGAAAAAGTAAATATAAAGGTATCCTTTGTTAGGTGACAAAGTAAAGATTACAAAAAAGCAGTA
>DUOZ01000119.1 GCA_012838555.1 bacterium
CTCTAAAAAATCCTTTAAAATGAGTGGTTTCACTTAGTAACAAACCTAGAAAAATAGGTACGATAAAACCAATAATAATAGAATAAAAGACATATTTAAAGGTATTAGTAAAAGCTGCCATGAATTTTGGATCTCTAAAAACATCAATATAGTTTTGAAATCCTACGAACTCACGATTAAAACCTTGGATTTCATAAAATGAATACTGAATATTAGATATAAGAGGTATCCAAATGAAAAAAGCAAAAAGAATTAGGCTAGGTAACATAATTGACCAGCCAATTAAATTCTTTTTAACTTTATCTTTGTTAAGTTTGATATTTTGGCTTAGCATTTTAATTCATTCCCATCAAAAACATCTTAGCGATATAATTTAGACATGTATAAATTATTAAATGTAGAATTGGCTGTAATTAATTGAGATTTTGCATTAGTAGTGTCAGGATCTGATAAAACCGCTTGAATTGCCGTATCTAATAAACCATACATTTCTTGAGTATAATAAGGTTCTTCAATATGTCTAATGTCAAAGATTGTATCAAAGAAATCTTGGTAATATTTCATATCTACATTAATGTATCTTTCATCCAATTCACTAACAGCATCTAAATACTCTTCGTTTTGCCATGCTTTTATTGTTGGAAGAATCGGCATAGCTTTCTTAACTGCAGTTTGATAACCCTCTTCCATTGCTTTTAAGGATACATCACTTGTTTCAGGCGAACGTCCAATATATTCTAAGAACCTAAGAGCACCTAAGACTTGTTCATCACTTGCACGACTAGAAAAGACATATGGAGTTCCACCAAATAATGAATATTGATCTCCATAAGGACCTTTTGGCATCGGAATAAAAGCGATATCATCTAATTTCATCCCACCGTTTGTAACTGCTAATGAGATAACATCACTACCAACAATAGCCATACCCACTCTTGAACCTATATTGGTATACCAATCATTATAAGCAAGCGTAACAGCATTAATTAATAAATCTTCTTGAGCTAGTTTTTGAATCCATTCTAAAGCCTCTACAGCCTTAGGATCATCTAAATTTCCAACCCATTTACCTTCTTCATTTTGTTTTTGTAAACTAGCTCCAAAGTTCCAAGCCATGTTAGCAAATTGCCAACCACCATTTTTATTTGATGAAAGAACTAACAGTCCTTTGACATCTCCTTCAGAACGTTCATTAATATCAACACAAATTTGATATATATCTTCAAAAGTTGTTGGATATAAAGGATTACCTTCTTCATCATATAAATCAGCTTTATCATCACCATCAATATCAGGTAAAATTTCATAGAAACTTAATATTTCTAAATTTAAAATTAATCCTAAACCATACCCATCTCTAGGTACTCCATAAACTTTTCCTTCACTAGATAGGATTTCTTTCATCTTTACATCCATCTTATCGTACCAACCAAGTTCTTTTAATTCATCACTTATATCTCTAATATAACCATTTTTAATTAACATTTTAGGTTCGGTAAACCATGTTTGGAAAACAGTTGGTAAGGAATTAGACTGAGCTTTTGAGTGAATTGTATCAACTGAATAAGTGTATGTTGCAGGAACGATTTTATATTGAGGGTAGTCTTTTTCAAATCTTTCCTTCCATGTAGTAAACATGGCAATATCATGAGTTAATTGACTTTCTGGCCACATTCCAATTTCAATTCTTATATATTCATCATCATTATTACATCCTGAAATCAAACTTGCTAAAACAATTAAGATTAGGCTGATTATGAACTTATTTTTAATCTTCATATCCATATCCCCTTTTCAAAAATATAAAGTAAGCGCTTTAAGATTTATCTTCATTATAATTATATAAATCTACTTATACCAAAACAATAGAACAATTCTGCAAAATAGTAGACAAATATGCTACTTTATTATTGTTAAAATATTGTATGATATAATTGAAAAAAAGAGGTGAGATAATGTTTACTTCACTTAAACAAAGAATCAAGAAAACAATCATCTTACTAATAACAATCTTTATTATTTTTATATCATCTCTTTCAATGATTACTCTATCTATATATCTAATTAATGATTTTTCAAAATCAAAACAAGATATTATTAATCTTTCAATAACTAACTTTGAATTTGATTTATCATTAATTAAAAGTAATACAACGGCTTTAAGTAGTGATGAAGATATTATTAATTATGTTATTAATAATATTAATCCTCAACTAGCGATTAATAAAATCAGTAGTATTAGTAATTATTTTGATGCAGTTATCGGAGTAACGCTTTATCAAACTAATACCTCTAATTCGGTTGCAACGTCTTCAATCTCAAAATACCCTTTACTTAATGAGTTAAAATCAATCTCTTGTATAAATGACTTTATTAATAGCGATGATAAAAGTATTATTAATTTGAGAACCTCTCATATCGCTGATTTTTATCAGTCAACTTATTATGATGATAGTTATGGTATGATTTCTTATTTAGTTAAAATTGAAGAAGGGAACCAACTTTACGGTCTTATTGTTGTTGATATCTCTCCTGAATACATCTATAATAAATACTTTAATTTTAATGATTATCAAGATTTTACAGGTACAATTACATTAATTACAACTTATAATGATGAAGACTATTTAAAATGTAATGATAATTTAAATAATAGTCATTTTCTTTCATACAAAAAATTAGATTCATTTGATTTATATGATTTAAATAATTATGTTTATCAAACTTCATTCTTAGATAATTATCGTTTAATTACAATTATTCCTATCAACAATTTATTAATTAACCTATCAATAATTTTATTAATCATTATATTAATTGATTGTATTTTAATTTTATTAACTATAATCGGAGGTAAAAAACTGGCTAACTATGTTACTCATGAATTAGAAAAATTAAAAGATAAAATGCAAAACGATCAAATAACACATTCTAATTAACCTCTATTCTTAATTCTAACAATAACCTTAGTTCCACCTCCAAGGGTAGAATTAATCGTTAATCCATATCCTTCTCCGTATTCTAATTTAATTCTTTCATTAACATTGATTAAACCATAACCATTTTGGTTTAATTTTTTTTCTTTTGTTTTAATCAAGATATCTTCTGGAGGATTAAAACCTACTCCATCATCTATTACTTCAAAAACTATATCATCATTATCACTATAAGCTTTAATTGTTATATGTCCCATTTTTGTTATCGGAGATATCCCATGTTTAATCGCATTTTCAACGATTGGTTGTAATAATAATTTTAATGTCTGAGCATCTTTAATTTTATCTTCTACTTCATAACTAACCTCAAACTTATTAGGAAATCTAAATAATTCAATTTCAATAAAATGTTGGATTAACTCAATTTCTTCTTTTACACTAATGTACTTATCACCTTTATGTAAACTAATTCTAAAAAACTTTGCTAAAGATAAAACTAGTTTTTCAATTTCAGTTTGCTTCTTTATTTTAGCCATCCAGGCAATAGCATCCAAGGTATTATATAAAAAATGAGGATTAATCTGCATTTGTAAAGAATCTAACTCTAATTTTCTTTGTGTTTCCATATCTTTTTTATTTTTTTCTAATAAAGCAAAAATACGATCAATCATTTCATTGTAAGTCTTTTCTAAAATATATAACTCATCCTTATTTTCTTGATTTAAATAGGATCTTTTTTCATTAAAAGAAAACTTACTTAAAGATAAGCTTAACTTATTAATCGGTTTTAATAACCCCTTAATTAAACGAATACTAACTAAAAAGGCAATAAGTAACATGCTTATAGTTATTAAAATAATTATGATAACAAGATTATTTAAATTACCATATACTATATAACTAGGAATTTCAGTTACAATATGCCAAGAAAAATTAAATGCTTCATTAGTTACAGTTAAAGGACTAATAATAACAATTGTATCTAAATTATTAAATGTAGTTCTAGAATGTGATGGTTTATCTAAGAAATTATATAAATTTCGATCATAAATCGTTGTATCTATTAAAGACTTATTAGGATGAGAAAAAACATATTTACTATTGTTAACTAAGAAGGTATCACCATCACTTGAAATAACTTGTTTGCACAAATTATGTAAAACATCTTCTTTTAAATAAAAGTAAACCGCACCATAAACATGAGGTGAAATCCCATCAACATCTATAATCCTCTTACCTAAAATTACATAACTTTGATTTTTGTTTTTGATAACACCTGCAAAGTTTAAATAATTATTCGATTCCAAAACATTTTGTTGCATTAATGAGTCTGGTAAATCTAATACAGGATTACTTTTATAAATATTTGATGACAATATCGTTACTACACCTTCATAGAATTCATAATTAATTCGACTTTCTTGATACATTCTTAAAAACTGTTCATCTTTATTTAAATTATCTTCATCAATTAATACTAAAACATTTTCATAATTAAACATTCTTGTGTAAACACCGATTGTTTCATAAATAATAGAATAAATAACTTCATCGACTTTTTGTTGTTGAACATAAGTACTTTCTCTTAATTTAGGACTAATATAAAATTCAGCGATTAATTGGATTACCATTACGATAATTAAACAACTAAGTAGCAATAAGAAACTAATAACAATTAAAAACTTATTTAATAAGCTAGCCCTTTTAAACATTTTGTTCACCTATACTAACATGACTTTTAATAAAATCACTAGGAGTACAACCTACAATCTTTTTAAAAACTTGACCAAAATATTTAACATCGTTATAACCAACTAGATTTGCTATTTCATTAATTCGATAACTACCTTTTAACAATAATCTTTTAGCCATCATGATGCGGTAATTAGTTAAACATTCATTAAAAGTCATACCTAAAGTATCTTTAAATAAATGCATTAAATAAGATTCACTAACATAAAGTTCATCAGCGACTATTGAAACAGTCAAATTAGTATGATATTTCTTATAAATAATATCTAGAGCATTTTGAATCTTAATATTATAATTATTAATCTTTTCATCACTGAATGTTATCGTATTTATGGCTGTAAAAATCTTATTTAACGATGCACTTTTAGCTTGTTCATAACATCTTGGTATTTCATTTAAACTATCAAAATAATTACTTACTCCAATCGAAAATAACTCTTCATACTTTTCTTCATACTTATTCATTACTTCTGTTAAGTGGTATTTAATTAAATCAGCATTGTCACTTAAAGTAATAAAAACAAAGTAATCTTGATATAGTTGGGAAACAGTTGTTATTTGATGATTATTAAATTGATATAATATTAAATCATATAAAGATTTAAGTAAATTACTCTCAATATTATTATCTAGTTTTC
>DUOZ01000120.1 GCA_012838555.1 bacterium
AAGAAGATTAAACCATCTAAAATAATTTAAATAATAGTTTTATTTTCGAAATTTGATTTATCTTTGCTTATTATAGTATTTGATATTAAAATATATTTACGATTTAAAGGGTTGAAGTCATGCGACATAATGATATAATGTTCATTGACCCTTTTTATTGTGATTTAGGAAATAGTTAGGAGTTGTTAAAATGATCTTTGGACGCCATATAAATAAATATTACTTAAAGTATTTACATTTCTTTTTACTTGGATTAATCGCTCTTTTAGTCGTTGACTATTTTCAACTTCTAATTCCTGAGTATTCTGGTGATATAATTGACTTGTTAGAACAAGGGAAAATGACTAGAGAGATTATTGTAGAGTATGTTATAAAAATAGGATTAATTGCTATTATTATTGTAATTGGTAGATTTACTTGGAGATATTCTATCTTTGGAACATCAAGAAAAATTGAACATGATATTAGAAATCAAATGTTTCAACATGCTTTAAAGTTAGACCAAACTTTTTATAATGATAATAAAGTCGGTGGTTTAATGGCTTATTTTACTAATGACCTAGAGATGATTAGACAAGCTTTTGGTCATGGTTTTTTAATAGTTGTTGACGCTTCTTTCTTAGGTGTTCTAGCTTTTTATAAAATGACTCAACTAGATTTAAGGTTATCATTGATTTCGATTATTCCTTTATTTTTAATTGCTTCTTATGGTTTTATTATTGGAAGAATTATAAGACCGAAGTTTAGAAGAATGCAAGAAGTATATGAAAGAATGTCTGATTTTACGAATGAGAATTTTTCTGGAATTAGTGTTATTAAAGCTTTTGTTAAGCAAGAAATTGAGTTTAGAGAGTTCTGTAAAATTAATGAAGAATATAAACAAAAGAATATTGATTTTGTTAAAGTATCAACTTTAATGCATATTATTATAGGTGCGACGATTACTTTAATGATTATTTTCATTATTAGTTATGGTAGTTATTTAGTTATAAATACAAGAGGTTTAGAAGAAGATTTAAGATTTACTATTGGTCATTTATCACAGTTTATTTCTTATTTTACTTCTTTAATTTGGCCGATGATGGCAATAGGTCAATTTATTACCATGAGAAGCCAGGCGATGGCATCTTTAACTAGAATTAATAACTACTTAAATGAAGAGATTAGAGTTAATGATAATAAAGCTGATTATAGTATTGATAAGATTGAAGGTAAAATTGAATTTAAGAATTTATCCTTTACTTACCCTAAAGATAAGCATCCAGTTTTAAAGGATATCAATTTTACTATTAATAAAGGTGAAATGGTTGGAATAATTGGAAGAACTGGATGTGGGAAGACCACTTTAGTCGATTTAATTATGAGGATTTATAATGTTGATGAAGATAGTTTATTTTTAGATGATCATGACATTATGAAGTTACCTTTAAGTGTGGTAAGAACTAATATAGCGATTGTACCTCAAGATACATATTTATTCTCTAAAACAGTTAAGGAGAATATAGGTTTTGCATTAGATAGGGTTCCTTCATTAGATGAAGTAATTAAGTATGCTAAGCAAGCTGATATTCATGAAAATGTAATGGAATTTGAAGATAAGTATGACACTCTTTTAGGTGAAAGAGGTGTAACTGTTTCTGGTGGTCAAAAACAAAGAATTTCGATTGCTAGAGCTTTAATTAAAGAAAGTAATATTTTGATTTTAGATAATTCAGTAAGTGCGGTTGATACCAAAACTGAAGAAATTATTTTAAATCAATTAAGAGAAACAAGAAAAGGAAGAACAACGATTATTATTGCTCATCGTGTTTCTACGATTAAGGATTTAGATAAGATTGCCGTTATGGATGATGGTAGGATTATTGATGTAGGTAGTCATAATGAATTATTAAATAGATGCGAATTATATCAAGATATTGTTACAAGACAGAAACTTGAAGAAGAAATCGGGGAGGTGTAAGTCATGAAAGATTTTGCAGACAATCATAATCTAAAAACTAATATTAAAGATAAAGATTTATTTAGAAGATTAATGGGGTTTGCTACTTGTTATAAACTCCAGTTTATAATTATTTTTATTCTAATTATTGTCATGGTTTTAATTGACTTAGTACCTCCGATTATTGTAGGTGAAATAATTAACCTACTTAAAAATGGAACGACTGATTTTAATATAATTTTATTACTTTCAGGTGGTTATTTTATATGTTTAGTCTTTAGTTCAATATTAAATTATATGCAAGCGATTAAGATTCAAAAAACAGGTCAAAGTATTTTATTTAATATTAGAAGTAAAGTTTTTACTAAAATTGAATCATTATCAATCGGACAAATAAATCATATTCCAATTGGTAAGTTAGTTACTAGAGTTACAAACGATACTAATACATTAAATCAAATGTATACTCAAGTATCGATTAATATCTTTAAGAATGTTTTTACTATTATTGGTGTTGTTATTGCAATGTTTATCTATAATGTTAGAGTAACATTGTTTGTTCTTTCAGTCTTGCCTATTATTTTCTTAATTTCGCTTATTTTTAGATATTATGCTAGACGAGCTCATCGATTAGTTAGAAGTAATTTATCTAATATTAATGCTTTCTTATCAGAGAATTTATCTTTAATGAAGATTATTCAAGGAATGAATCAGCAAAGAAAACAATATGGTGAGTTTAAAGAAAAATCAGATAAGTTAAAGAAAAGTTATATTCAAGAGATTATTATCTTTGGTATATTTAGGCCTTTAATTTATTTATTAAATATTGGATCAACAATTTTAATTCTTTATATTGGTTCGATTTTAGTTATGGATGAAGTGGTTGAACTTGGTATTATTTCTACTTTCTCATTATATATACAACAGTTGTTTCAACCATTACAACAATTAAGTGAACAATTTAATGTTTTACAATCTTCTTTTGCTGCGGCTGAACGTATTTTTGATGTCTTAGATACTGAACCTACAGTTAAAAATAATAAAGATGGAATTAAAGTTGATAAGTTAAGAGGAGAAATTGAGTTTAAGAATGTTTGGTTTGCTTATGAAAATGAAAATTGGATTTTAAAAGATGTTTCTTTTAAAGTCAATGAAGGAGAAACGGTAGCCTTTGTTGGTGCTACAGGTAGTGGTAAAACAACTATTCTTAATTTAATAGTTAGAAATTATGATATTCAAAAAGGTCAAATCTTAATTGATGGAATTGATATTAAAGAATATGATATTGATAGTTTAAGAAAGAATATCGGTCAAATGCTTCAAGATGTCTTCTTATTCTCTGGTACGATTAAAGCTAATATTAAATTAAAAGATGATAGTATAACTGATAAAGAAGTAGTCGAAGCGGTAAAATATGTTAATGCTGAGTTTATTATTGATAAACTAGAGAATGGATATGATACAATTGTAAAGGAAAGAGGTAGTAATTTCTCAACTGGAGAGCGTCAATTATTATCTTTTGCCCGTGTTATTGCTCATAAACCTTCTGTAATGATTTTAGATGAAGCTACATCTAATATTGATACAGAAACCGAACAAGTAATTCAAGAATCATTACAAAAGATGATGAATATTGGAACAATGTTAGTTGTTGCCCATCGTTTAAGTACGATTCAACATGCTGATAAAATTATTTTATTAAGTCATGGTGAGATTAAAGAAGTGGGCAATCACCAAGAATTATTAAAGAAGAAAGGAATGTATTATAACCTTTATCGACTTCAATATGAATAAAGGTTAAACTAAGTATAAGGAAGTGATTATATGGCCAAAGTTATCGTTGGATTAAGTGGTGGTGTTGATAGTGCAGTCGCTGCTTATCTATTAAAAAAACAAGGCTATGAAGTAGTCGGAGCTTTTATGCGAAATTGGGATGCTATTGCCAATAATGATATTTTAGGGAATCCGACTTTAATAAATGATATGTGTCCTCAAGAAGAGGATTATTATGATGCTTTAAAAGTAGCAGAGCAACTAGGTATTGAAATGTTAAGAGTTGATTTTGTTGAAGAATACTGGGAACATGTGTTTACTTATTTTATTGAAGAATATAAAAAAGGAAGAACACCTAACCCTGATATTTTGTGCAATAAATATATTAAATTTGATGCTTTTGCTAAGTTTGCTAAAGAAAATGGTGCAGACTATTTAGCTACAGGACATTATGCTAGAATCATACATGAAAATGATAATCATATTATGTTAAAAGGTATTGATCAAAATAAAGATCAAACCTACTTTTTATGTCAATTAAGCAAAGAACAGTTAAGTAATGTCTTATTCCCTGTTGGACACTTAACGAAGCAGGAAGTAAGAGAAATAGCCCTAGAATTAGATTTAAACGTGGCTAAGAAAAAAGATTCAACCGGAATCTGTTTTATTGGTGAACGTAATTTTAGAGATTTCTTAAAAAATTATATACCTGCTCAAAAAGGAAAGATAGTCGACATTAAGACAAATGAAGTAATTGGAGAACATGATGGAGTAATGTATTATACTTTAGGTCAAAGAAGAGGCTTAGGTATCGGTGGCATTGCTAATCATGAAAGTGGAAGTTGGTTTGTCGTTAATAAAGATGTAAATAAGAATATTTTATATGTCGCTCAAGGTGAAGAAAATAATTATTTATTCCATAATTGGGCTAGAATTGAAAATGTTAATTGGCTAGGAGATATTAAAAACAAAAAATTTATCGAGTTAAATGCTAAGTTTAGATATCGTCAAAAAGATATCCCTGTTTTAATGAGATTCATTGATGAAACTAGTGTTGAAGTTAAAGCACTAGAATTAGTTCGAGCTATTACAATGGGTCAATCTTGTGTTTTTTATGACGGAGATATTTGCCTAGGCGGAGGCATTATTGAAGAAGTTAAAAGGATTTAAGATATGGAAACTTTGCAAGGATATATAAGGGGGATAATTTATCATAATCATAATAATAATTATTATGTTTCTTTAGTTAGATTAGATCAAAAGAAAAGAGAATCGATTATTATTGTGGGTTATTTTGATGAATTAAAGAAAGATGAATTATATCGTTTTAATGGTGAATTTAAGACTCATCCTAAATATGGTTCTCAATTTGTTGTTGAATCATATGAAAAGGTCTTACCTAATGATAAGGAAGCTATTATTAGGTTTCTTTCTTCATCCTTATTTCCTCGAATTGGAAGAAAAACTGCAGAAAAAGTTTATGATTTACTAGGTGATAAATGTTTAGAAATAATTAAAGATAATCCAAGTAAACTAGATCCTTTAGAATTTAAAAAAGAACAAGTGGATTCTTTAATTAAAGGATTAAATAGTCAATCTCGACTTGAAGAAGCAATGAAATTGTTTGTCGGTCATGGTTTAACGATGAAAACCTTACTTAAACTTGATGCTCTTTATAAAGAAGATATGACTCATGTTATCTTAAATAATCCTTATAGGATGATAAAAGATATTGATGGGATTAATTTTAAGTATGCTGATAAAATAGCTCTTTCTTTAGGAATCGATAAAAAAGATGAACGAAGGATTAAAGCTGCGATTGTTTATTGTCTTAATCGACTTTGTTTTAGATATCAATCTACTTATATAAGTTATGTGTTAATTAAAAAAGAAACAACTAAACTAATAGATGAATTAACAGATGAAGAATTTAATAAGTCTTATGATGGTTTAGTTAAAGATGAAGAAATAATTGTTGAAGAAGACCGTGTTTATCCTTATTCTTTATTTGAAGCAGAAGTGGGTATTGCAAATTATTTATATCCTTATTTTAATAAGAAAATAAGTTATATAGAGGATGAAGATATAAATAAGGCGATTAATGAAGTAGAAGATGAAAGTAAGATTGAATATAGTGATGAACAAAAAGCAGCAATAAAGATGGCTGTTTCTAGTGGTATTAGTATTATTAGTGGTGGTCCTGGTACTGGTAAGACGACTGTTGTTAATGCTTTAATTAGAGTATATGAAAAGTTATTTGGTGAAGGTGGAATAACTTTATGTGCTCCTACAGGAAGAGCAGCTAAACGTTTAAGTGAGTTAACAAATAAAGAAGCAACTACTATTCATCGTTTACTAGGTTGGAATATGGAAAGTAATGTTTTTATTCATGATGAAAATGATCCTTTAATCGGTGATTTATTAATAGTTGATGAATTTTCGATGGTTGATGCTGTTTTATTTTATCAATTATTAAAAGGAACTCATCCGTATCAACAAATTGTTTTAATCGGTGATGATGAACAATTACCACCTGTTAATGCAGGTGATGTCTTACATGAATTATTAAGTTTAGATAAGATAAAACATACTAGTTTACAAAAAATCCATCGTCAAAAAGAAACAAGTGGAATTATTCCTCTAGCATATGATGTTAGACATGGAATCTTTAATGAAGAAAACTTACAAAAAGATGATGTTATTTTTGTAAATTGTTCTAGTTATGAAGTTAAAGATTTAGTTATTTATTTTGCATCAAAGGCTTTAGAAAGAGGATATACAAGTGAAGATATTCAAGTTTTAGCACCGATGTATGATGGAGTCGCAGGAATTGATGCTTTAAATGTAGCATTACAAGATTTATTTAATCCAAAATCACTAACGAAAAAAGAATATCAAATTGGGAAAACTATTTATCGAGAAAAAGATAAGATCTTACAACTTAAGAATCAAGTTGATGATGATGTTTATAACGGTGATATTGGGATTTTAGATGAGATTATTCTCGATAGTGATGAAGTTAAATTCATTGTCAATTTTGATGGTAATTATATAACTTATAACAAAGATAACTTTATTAACATTACTCATGCTTATTGTATAAGTGTTCATAAATCTCAAGGCAGTGAGTATCCAATAGTAATTTTTCCGATTTTATATGATTATCGAATTATGTTAAGAAAGAAACTAGTTTACACGGGAATTACAAGAACAAGAAAAAGTTTAATTTTACTAGGAAATATTGATGCTTTTAAATATTCTTTAACAAATGATCAAAAAATAGAATCAAGGTCGACAATTAAAAAAAGAATTAAGGAAAAATTAGGATGGTAATAAGTGCAACTTCTTACACAAACTAGATAATGTAAGAGGTGATAATTATGTTAACAAGAAGAGAAAAGTTTCTGATTTTTGTTACAGCAGTGGCAGTATCATATGTGATTATGAATAATCAAGAGACAGCTAATGATATATATGATAATGTCTGCTGTAAAATCAGAAAAATAAAGGAAAAATTAACCCCTTAACTTGGGGTTTATTTTGTTATGAAGTTTTTTAAAGACCAAGATATTAAACGACTAATATTTATTGGTCTTTTAATCGTTATTTATAGTGTCGCTCTTCTTGTTTTAAATCACCTTGGTTTTTTTAGTTTAATTAGAACAATTTTGGTTGCTTTAATTCCTGCGATTATGGCAATTTTTGTGGCCTTTTTAATCGAACCAATTATCTTATTTTTTATTAGACGAGGAATAAGAAGACCTTATGCAGTTTTAATAACATATTTTATTATTGCTTCAATCTTAACTCTTTTAGGTTTATTATTAATACCAAATATTATCGCTCAAATAACAAAGTTTATTAATAATTTACCATTAATAATTGGTTCAATAACTTTATTTTTAGATAATATCTCTAATGATTATGGAATAGATATAGATTATGCAAAAATAATCGATGAATTTATTACTCATAATTCAATCAACACCATTAATATCATTATATCTATTTTTTCTAATATTATTAATGTTACTTTAGTAGTTGGAGGTTCTATCTTTTTATCTTTTGATTTTGATAGGTTTAAAGCTTGGATTAAAAAGTTATTACCTAAAACCTTTAAACGAGGAATATTATCCTTTTTTAAAGAATATTTAACTATGATCCATCGCTATGTATTTGGAATATTACTTGATGCAACTATAATTTGGATTTTATCGACGACTGGATTTTGGATGGTTGGACTTGAGTATCCAATTGTTTTTGGTTTAATCGTAGGTATCTTTGATTTAGTACCTATTATTGGACCTTATCTAGGAGGAACACCAGCAGTGTTACTAGGACTTACTGTTTCGATTGAATTTGCTTTACTAGTTGTCTTAGTTTTAATTGTAATTCAAACAATTGATGGAAACTTTATTCAACCTTATATTATGAAGAATGTTATTAAAGTTCATCCTTTAGAGAGTATTATTAGTTTATCTGTTTTAGGAGCTGTTTTTGGCTTTCCTGGAATGGTTGCTTCCCCTTTAGTAGCTATCGCTATTAAAATCATTATTAATCAAATTAATGAAGGAAGAAGAGAAAGAGAACAAGAAGTAATTAACATGAGGGAAGTAAAATAGATTTTTTTCGACTTAATCTGACAAGTTTTTCTCTATTTTTACCCTAAAATGAAATAAATGCACTAAAAGGGTGAGAAGATGGAAGTTATTTTAAATTATATTAATAAGTACAAAGAAGTTTTTATTAAAGAAAACACTAATAAGATTAGGTTATTAGATAATTACATTAAAAAGCTAAAGATTCCATCTAGCTTTTTTCCTGGTATGAGAATATTATTAAATGAAAAACCTTATGAATATTCAATAAGTAGAAAAACAGGTAAGATAACAAGACAATCTATTGGTGTTTTTACTAAATTTCATATCGGAGGAATTTTGCTTTTTTATTCAATGCTTGGCTCAATTGGATTTATTACATCAAACTTTACTCCAACTTGTACTCTTCAAAGAATTCTAACATTATTATGTGGTGATGTTAAAAAAGGACAAGAGTTATTAATTTTTTTAAAAGATAATACCAAAGAAATACCCCCGATTTTTTTTGCTGAATACCTTTATTATATTCATAATGTGTTGTTAATTAATCGCTATAACATAGATGGAGTTGTTTATGATCAAATTAAGAGTCGATATAAAAAGAAATATACTTGTAATGATAATTTAATTAGTAAATTTATCAATGAATTAATTAATGAACAAGTTGAAGTAAAAATTATGGTGATGAATCTAGGTTCGACATTTTATCAAGATATAGAAACTTCATTAAATAGTTTAACTAAAATCTATGTGGCTAATGTGATGTCGCCATTAACTGTTAATGTAGATCATCCTTCTTATTATGATACATGGTATTTACTTGATGATGATAAGATTAAAATTAAAAATAATCTTGTTGAATTTAGTGATTTTTTAATCGGTGTTTAATTAATGTTATTAAATTTTATTAACTTAATTTTATAATGCTTAAAAAAGTTATTGATATACGATGTTTTTTGTTGTGTTTGTCAATTAAAAATGTATATATGCTACTTGCACAGAAAACCCCTCATTGCGTTGACTTTAAATGTATTATTTGGTAGAATTTTGTCAGTTATAGTAAAAGAGGTGTTGTTCGTGCCAAACAAGAGGAACTTACTCTTAATGATTGTAGCCCTAATCACCTCAATACTCTTAGTTATGTTGCCTTTACAGTATCAAAGTCAAATAACTAGTGACGAAATTGTGATTGTGATTATTAAGTCATTGAAATTGATACTCATCCCGATAAGTTTTTTATATATGAAAAACTTTATCGATAAAAAGATGCTTTTTGGTTATGCCTTACTTACTTTTAGTTGGTTATCAACTTATACAATGTTATATTTGGATTTTGATTCAGTTTTAAATTCGCTATTATCAATTACTTACGAAGTTTTTAGTATGGTTGGTATTATATTTATCGTCTTAGGTTATAAAATGAATAAAAAAGTGAAACTGAATTTATTAAATGAGTTAGAAAAGACTAGCTACTATGATAGATTAACTAAATTACCCAATGCGAATATTATTTTTAGTTCTTTAGGCATAAATCAAACAGTAAGAACAAATGGAAGTATTATTGAAGTCCCATGTAAAGATAAAATTAATTTAACTAAGCAAAGTATTTTTATTTTCCTTGATATCAAAGATTTAAAATTAGTTAATGATAATTTGGGAATTAAATATGGAGATTTATTATTAGAGAAATTCGCTAAGAGAATTAAAGAATGTATAAAAGATGAAGATCTTGCAATTAGATTAAATAGTGATGAATTCTTAATAATTGTCTATAGTGATAATCCTTTAAATGATATTGATATTGTTATGTCTAAATTAACAAGAGAGTTAACTCAAACTTATTATCTAAAAGGTGAAGAAGTTAATATTAATTGTAGTTATGGAGTCGCAGTTTATCCTTATCATGATAAAAGCATCGAAGAAGTAATTAGAAAAGCTGATATTGCAATGTATAAAGCTAAAGAAGAAGGAATTAATACTTATGCTATTTATGATGATAGTTTTAATAAAGGTTTAAAAGAAAAATTTGTAACATATAATGAGTTAAAGTCGGCTTTAAAAAATAATGAATTCATTATTTATTATCAAGCTAAAGCATCAACTTGTGATAATAAAATCACTGGACTTGAAGCTCTTGTTAGATGGGTACATCCTTCTAGAGGAATTATCTCTCCAGGTTATTTTATACCTGTAATGGAAGAAACTGGTTTAATTAAAGATTTAGATATATTAGTACTAAAAAAAGTTTGTAATCAAATTAATGAATGGAAGAAATGTGGATTTGATTTAGTTAATGTTTCAATTAATATTTCACCAAAGTTCTTTAGTGATAAAATGTTTATTTCATTAATTGATGAAACAATTACTAAATCTAATATTGATCCTAAATATATTAGTATTGAAATAACTGAAAATGTCGCCTTAACTGATGTTGAACAAACTAGATTTAAAATTCAACAATTAAAGTTAAGAAAAATCCAAGTGTTCTTAGATGATTTTGGTAAAGGTTATTCTTCATTAAATTATATAAAGAATTATCCTATTGATTGTTTGAAGATAGATAAAGCATTTGTCGATGAAATTACAAATAATCCAATTGATCAAATCTTAGTTAAAGCATTTATTGAGGTTTGTAAGAAACTAAGTGTAAAAGTTGTTTGTGAAGGTGTAGAAAGAGAAGATCAATTAGAAACTATTAAAAATTTAGGATGTCATGAATATCAAGGTTATTTACTATCTAAACCTCAATGTGTTGAAGAAATCGAAAAGTTTATTAATAGTCAAAAGATTATAAATTAAGGGGTATTACTACCTCTTTTTTAGTTGAATAATATGTTAAAATAATAAGTAATAAGAATGAAGGAGTAATCATTACAATGTATGAAATTGAAAGAAAAGATCCTACGTTTCAAATTTATGTAAATGCAAAAAGAGTTACTGCAGATTTAGCTATTTATGAATGTGGATGGGAAAGGTGTAATCCTAATCATTCCTTTGGTCCAAGCATAAGAGATTATTATTTAATTCATTATTTAACAAAAGGGAAAGGGTATTATCGTATTAATGATACTGAATATGAAGTCAAAACCGGAGATTGCTTTTTAATTCCTCCAGGAGTAGCAAATTTTTATTATGCTGATAAAGATGATCCTTGGGAATATTACTGGGTTGGTTTTCATGGTTTAGAAGTAAGAAACATTCTAGAAAGTTGTGATTTACTTAATAACTTTGTTTTTAGACCTGAACATGGTGAAGAAGTTATAGAAATAATGAAGCAAATAGCTCAGTGTGACAAATCAAAGCAAGCCTCCAACTACTTGATGTTAAGTAAGTTGTATCATTTATTTAGTATCTATGTTGGGGAAAGAAGTAAAAAACGTGATGATAAAGTATTTTACCAAAAAGATATTGTAGGTAACATTATTCGTTATATCCAAGAGAATTATGCAAGTGATATTAAAGTTAATAACTTAGCAAAAAAGTTTGGAATTAATCGATCACATCTTTATCGCATTTTTAAAGCTAAAATGGGTATCTCTTTACAAGAATACATTATCGAGGTTAGATTATCAAAGTCGCGTATCTTTTTAAAATACAAGAATGCTAGTGTTAAAGAAGTAGCTGAAAAAACAGGTTTTAAAGATTATGGAAATTTCTTAAAAACGTTTAAGAAGAAATACAAACTAACACCTAAGCAATATATGGCAAAGCCTTATGAAATAGTTAATGAGTAGATTCTTGCAACATTTAACCATTTATAAGCAACAAATTATAGTTTAAATGTTGCTTTATTGTTGCTATAATACATCCAAATGAAAGAAGAATAAAAGAGGTGGATGTATGTTTAAATTAACTTTTTTAGGAGCAGGGAGTACAGTCTTTGCTAAAAGTTTGGTTGGAGATCTAATTTTAACCCCTGAATTAGAAAATTATGAAGTAGCTTTATATGACATTGATGAAAATAGGTTAAATGAATCTTACACAATGTTATGTAACATTAATGCTAATTGTAATGGTAAGGCAACAATTACTAAGCACTTAGATTTAAAAGAAGCATTAAGGGGTGCTAAGTATATAGTTAATGCTATTCAAGTCGGAGGTTATGAACCTTGCACCGTTATTGATTTTGAAATTCCTAAAAAATACGGATTAAGACAAACAATCGGTGATACTTTAGGAATTGGTGGTATCTTCCGTGCTTTAAGAACAATTTATGTTCTAGAAGATATGGCTAAAGTTATTAAAGAAGTGTGTCCGAATGCACTTTTTATTAATTATACTAATCCTATGGCCATGGTGACTGGTTATCTAGAAAAATATTTAAAAATTAAAACAGTCGGTTTATGCCATTCTGTACAAGATTGTGCTAAAGGGTTGCTAGAAACTTTTAAAATGAACGAATACATTGATAATTGTACTTGGAAAATTGCAGGTATTAATCATCAAGCTTGGTTATTGGAAATTAAAGATAAAGAGGGCAATGATTTATATCCAATTATTAAGGCAAGAAATTTAGAATCGAAAGGTAGTTATAACAAGGATTGGGATCTAGTTAGATTAGATATGATGAAACGTTTTGGTTATTATGTTACTGAATCTAGTGAGCATAATGCTGAATACACTCCTTGGTATATTAAAGATAAATATCCTCATTTAATAGATGAGTTTAAAATTCCTCTTGATGAGTATCCAAGAAGATGTGTAGAGCAAATAAAACGATGGAATGAACTTAAGAAGGAGTTAGTAGAAAACAAAAATATTACTCATACTAAAACCCATGAGTATGCTTCTTATATTATTAAAGCAATTGAAACTAATAGCACTTATCGCATTCATGGTAATATCATGAATACAGGACGCTTTATTGAAAACTTACCAGAAGAAGCATGTGTAGAGGTACCTTGTTTAGTTGATTTTAATGGAATTACACCATGTTACGTTGGTAAGTTACCAGAAGTATGTGCTGCGATAAATCGTACTAATATTAATGTACAAATTTTAACAATGGAAGCTGGACACTTAAGGAGTAAAGATT
>DUOZ01000121.1 GCA_012838555.1 bacterium
AAGATAGGTTACATCAAGGAAATACCACCTTCCTTTTTTTACCCAGAATTGGTCTCACATCATTGACAAACTAACAGGTTTATATTTATAAATTGTTTAAAATATACAACTTTATAATAAATAATATAAAAGTTTAGTTAAAAATGTTAGAATAGAACCAAATAGAATAAGCATTATAGGAGAAATACTTATGGAAGCAAGAAAAAGAAAACTTGGATTAAAAAATTGGTTCTTTATTTGGTCACTTGGAATGGTAGGTCAACTTTGTTGGAATATTGAAAATTATTGGTTTAATACCTTTGTATATGCAAAAATTGAGCCTAATCCAACGATTATTACCTTAATGGTTGCTATAAGTGCGACGATGACAACAATTGCTACTTTTGTATTTGGAACAATTAGTGATCGAATTGGCAAAAGAAAACCATTTATTGGTTGGGGATATATCTTATGGGGTATTTTCACCATTATTTTTGGTTTATCAGAATTTGCTAGTAATAATATTGTTGTAGCGGCGATTATCGTTATTAGTGCAGATGCTATTATGTCATTTTTTGGTTCAGTTGGAAATGACTCAGGTTTTAATGCTTGGACAACTGATTTACTAAATGATGAAAATAAAGGACAAATTGGTGCTACTATTGCCGCTCACCCTGTCTTGGCTACAATTATTGGTACAGTCGTCGGTGGCATTATTATAAGTATGTTTGGTTATTTATCATTCTTTGTCGTGATGGGTTTATTAGTAGTTGTCATGGGGTTATTTAGTTTATTTTTCTTAAATGATGTTGAAGAACTTACTCCAAAAAAGACACATCCATCTTTTATCAAACAATTCCTATCAATATTTGAGTTTAAGAAGTTAAAAGAAAATAAAGAGTTATTTTTTGTTTTATTAACAATGGCAGTCTTCTTTATAGGTTTTAATGTTTTCTTTGTTCATATAGGCAATTATATGCTTTATAATTTAGGTTTTGATGAAGGTTTAGCGGGCTTAATTCAAGGTGGTTGTTTAATTATCTCTCTCTTGGCTACGATACCTGCTGCTATTTTATTAAATAAAGGAAAGAATTCAATCGTAGTAACAATTGCATTAATCTCTGAATTTATTGGACTTTGGATATTATACATATTTGAAGGTAAAAGCATGCCATTATTAATTATTGGTGTTATTTTAGTAGGAATTGGTTATGTGTTAGTTACTCAAACTTTAACTGTATGGGCAAAAGGATTGTTCCCTGAAGAAAACAGAGCTCAGTTTGAAGGAATGAGAATTGTCTTTATGGTACTTATTCCAATGATTTTTGGTCCGATTATAGCAGATCCTTTAGTTAATAATTTTGGAATCTTAAAAATAATTGAAGGAAAAGAAGGAATGGTGCCTACTAATATTAATTTTGCAGTTGCATCATTTATAATCATACTTTGCTTTATTCCGTTACTTTTAGCTAGAAAGAATCATCTAAAAGAAAAAGAATAATTATGCAAAAGGGTGAAATGCGATGTTGAAAAAATATATAGGTAAGAAAGTAAGAATTATTGTTAGTTCTAAGAACTAACAGAAATAACAATTATTATACAGTTCATGATAATGATATTACTTTAATTAGTCTTGATAAAGTTATTACTGTATCTGTGTTTTAAGAAAGTGTTTACATAACCCTAGGAATCATTGAAAAACCCTTATAAATATGGTAAAATATTAAAGTCAATCTCCGAATATTTATATAGTGGGGGAACCAAATTTTGGGGTGAATCTTGATTATTCAAGAAGGGCGACTTGGGCGCCCTAATCCGACAGCTAACCTCATAGGAGTACACCAAGCGTATGACCGCATTTGCATGTTGTACGCTTTTTTATATTGACCTTTTTTAGAAAAAAGAAGATTAATATAAAAGATACAACAAAGGTCATATCCATTTTATAGTTTGGGAGGTTGGATAAAAATGGATATCCTTTTAAAAGTATCAATCATTTTGGTTGTAGGATTTATTGGTGGAAAATTAGCTAAATTAATTAAACTACCAAATGTATCTGGTTACTTAGTAGCCGGGTTATTACTTGGTCCTTCATTATTTAATTTTGTTAATATGGATGATGTTAATGCCTTTTCAGTTATTAGTGAATTAGCATTAGCAGTTATTGCTTTTAGTATAGGTAGCGAATTTGTTATTAAAGAAATGAAAAAAGTGGGTAAAGCTATAGCTATTATTACCTTAGCAGAAGTAATAGGTGCTGTCTTTATTGTTTTCGGTGTCATGTATTATATTGTTAAAATGCCTTTGCCTTTCAGCCTAGTTATAGCTTCGATGTCTGCAGCGACAGCACCTGCTGCTACTTTATTAGTTATTAGACAATATCGAGCTGATGGACCGTTAACAAAAACAATACTCCCTGTAGTAGCTTTAGATGATGTTTGTGGAATTATGGTGTTTGGTATCGCTATTTCTGTTGCTAAATTATTATTAACAGGAGGAAACTTATCCCCTATAGAGATGATTTCCAAACCATTAATTGAAATTGTAGGTTCATTAATTTTAGGATTATTATTTGGTTTTGTATTAACATTTGTTAGGAGAATATTAGAGGGTAGAGATGAAAAACAAATTGTTTCACTAGCCTTTATAGGAGTTGCTACAGGTGTATCAAATGCCTTAGGTTTATCCCCGTTATTAACTAATATTGTAATGGGAACTGTAATTGCTAATACCTTAAAGAATCCAAAAGGTATCTTTGATGCAATAAACGATTTTGCTTCTCCGTTATTTGTTATGTTTTTCACCCTAGCAGGAGCTAGTTTAGATATAAATATTTTATATTCAATTGGAGTTGTAGGAATAGCTTATATCTTAGCTAGAGGTATTGGTAAATATCTTGGTGCTTGGGTGGGAGCTAAAATGGTAAATTCTAAGAAGCAAGTTAGAAGATATTTAGGCTTAGCTTTATTACCTCAAGGTGGAATTTCGATTGGTCTATCTGTTATTGTTAGACAACAACTTCCTGAATATGCTCAATTAATTACGACAATTATTATGTTTGGTGTCTTAATCTATGAAGTAACTGGACCGATCTTTGCAAAAATTGCTATAAGCAAGGCAAAGGAAATTAATGGTTTGGATAAAGTAGAAGTTGAAGAAGAAGAAATTGAAAGTGAAATGACTCATTTAGAACCAGTCATGGATAACACATAAAATAGGCTTTGGCCTATTTTTTGTTTGGTGTAATAAAAAAACCTACTTCAAATAAAATGTATTGAAGTAGGTGTCTTGTATGAAATGTAAAAAGTGTAAACGGGAAATTCCTGATGATTCAATATATTGTTATTACTGTATGTCCAGAGTGAAACTTAATTTTGATGAGTTAATTGAACATGAAGGTATGATTAACCTCGATGAAGTTAAAGATGATGTTATTCAAAAAAATAATTTAAATTTTTTAAGACATATGAAATTAAAAGATCTTGAAGAAATCTTATTTAATAATCTAGAAGATGATGAAGACTTAGATTATTAAAATGCTTGTTTTACAATATCTAATAATGCTTTCTTAGCCTTTTTAGGTAGGACTGTTATTTTGTTAATTGCTTTTTGATATTCGTTTAATGTAGTTAAATCAGTATCAATTAGATGATGTTTTACTTCTTGTTTAACATCAACTAGTTCATCTAATCCAGTTATGAAATCTATAATGTTTTTCTTAACAAATTCTAAACTACGATTGCACATAATCTGTTTTTCATTAACCAATGCAATTGTAGTCTTATGTTCTGGATTTGAGATTCTAATTGTTAGAATCTTATTTTCTTCATTATAATTAACTTCAATTAAGTCTCTTATATTCTTTTTAATAACAGTATTAGGTTCAATATTAATGAATTTTAGGATTAATTCACGATCTTGTGGGATTAAAGAAGGATTACCACTTGTTCTAATGGATAAGTTAATACTCTTTTTGGTGTATTTTAAATTGAAGAATGTTTGATAACTTTCACCGTTTTTGTAATCATTGGTTAATCCATCATCCTCATATAGGGTAAATGAATTGTTTTTACCTCCATAGATTAACACTTCCATTTGACGTGGGTTTTCCCATTGGTTGTCTTTTTCTAAAACAGAAAGAGGAATAATACTACCTTCTTTAACAAACACAGGCATACTAAAGATATCATTATACATATAAATTTGACGATTTCCTTTGTAATGTTGATTTGTAAAGAAATTGTAGTAATTCCCTTTTGGTAAATAGACCTTAGTAACTGCTGTATTTAAATAAGAATCAATTGGAGTAATAACTGGACTTACTAAGATTTGATCACCAAAGAAATATTCATCTTTAAACTTATAAGCAACATTGTGTTGAGGATATTCATAATAGATAGGTCTAATTAAAGGAATATCTTCATTATAGTTTTTATAAGCATAAGTATAGATATAAGGAATTAATTTATGTCTTAAAGGCATAAAAGATTTAGCAACTTCTAAAGGTAGAGGGTTCTTTCTTTCAAACGGTGCACGAATAATAAACTCATTATTAGTTGAATGTAGCCTATTTATAGGCGAGAAGACACCAAATTGAAGCCATCTAATATATAACTCATCTTCATCTTTTCCGTGGCAGTGACCACCGATATCATGGCTCCACCAAGAATAAGCTACATTTGATGCTGTTGCAGTAAAATATGGTTGGAAGGCTAGTGAATCAAATGTTATCAGGGTGTCTCCACTAAAACCAATTGGATACCTATGTCCACCTAAACCTGGATACCTTGAGAAGGTTAAACCTCTTTTACGACTATCTAAATCAATATAATGTAGGTGATTTAATTGGAATAATGGGTCTAAATCAGAAAACTTAGTTTTAGTTCCTTGTTGCCAATCAATCCACCAGAAATCTACACCCATTTCTTCATATGGATGAAGAACATGTTTAAAATAATTTTCGGCAAACTTTGGATTGTAAATATCAAATTCTACTGTTTGTTTACTATTAGGGTCGATTCCCATTGCATTAGCTAAAGCAGGATATGCATCATCAAAGTATCTAATACCTGCATGAGGGTGTAAGTTTAAGGCTGTTTTTAAATTTAAATCATGTAGGAATGAGAACATTCTAGGAGGGTTAGGGAATAATTCTTTATTAAAGGTATAACCGGTCCATCCTCCACCTAGTTCTTCACTTACATCAGTTATATGCCAATCCATATCAATAATACAGACTGATAATGGTAGGTTATGTTTTTTAAAGTTAAGCATTAAATCTTTTAGTGTATCTTCACTGTATCTATAGTAACGACTCCACCAATTACCTAAAACATAACGAGGGATTAAAGGTGTTTTACCTGATAACTTTGCATATTCTTTTAAACCACCATAATAATCATCATAAAAGAAGAATAAATAAATATCTTGATAACCTTCTTCTTTTTCTCTTTCAACAATAAAACCGTCATCATTAAAAATTGCAGAATTAGTATCATCGATAAAAGTATAGCCACTTAAAGAAAATAATCCTTTATCTAAAGGAACTGAACCGTTAATACCATCTAGAGTTCGATATGTTCCTAATAAGTTGTATTCTTCATTTTCATAATAATAAGAATCAACATTACTACCAGTAATTTTAACTCTAAGTAATTCTAAAGGAGCATTAATAGGATAAGTTAATTCATAATAATCAGTTTCTAAATGTAAGACATCATCAATAATCTTTAAGTTGTATTTTGGCACGTCAAATTTTCTATTTATAGCCATCGTGGTTAAATGATCTTGAAACTTACCACTAGGTGAATATTCAAATCTAACCATTTTTTCACCAAGTAAGGTGATTCGATACTTTTCACCTTTAATAACTTGATTTTCATTAATTTCTTTACTTAATTTGTAATATAAAGCACTTTCCATTTTATCACCACAAAGATTTTACCACAATGTTCCAGTTTTTAAAATGAATATATCGTTTAAAAGCATAAGCTAACTCATTTTTTTAATTAAGTTTGAATATTATTAAATGAAATGGGTGGTATCATGAATGATATAGTTCGAATAAGAGGACAAAAAAGATTAAATGGAACAATCTCGATAAATGGTTCTAAGAACTCAGTTGTCGCACTTATTCCTGCAAGTTTATTAGCTAAAGATGTGGTTACATTTACTAATGTCCCACATATAGAGGATGTTAACTCTTTATTAACTACACTTTCATATTTAAATGTTAAGACGAAATTTGATGGTCAAACCTTAACAATTGATTCATCAAAGATTAGTAATAAACCTTTAATCGGTGAAGAAATTAAAAAAGTAAGAGCATCTTACTATTTTATGGGGGCTTTACTGGCTTTATTTAATGAGGTAGTAATTAGAGAACCAGGAGGATGTTCAATCGGAGAACGACCGATTGATCTTCATATTAGTGGTTTTGAAAAAATGAATGTTGAAGTAAATTATCAAGATCATATTTATACATGCAAAACACCTCATTTAATCGGTCAAACTGTTGTTTTAAAGAAAGTAAGTGTAGGTGCAACAATTAATTTAATGATTGCTATGGCTTTAGCAGATGGTGTAAGTATTATAGAAAATGCTGCTAGAGAACCTGAAATAATTGATGTAGCTAATTTAATTAATCATATGGGTGGATGTGTTAAAGGAGCAGGAACCTCAACAATTATCGTAGTAGGAGCTAGTAAGCTAAGAGGTTGTTCTTACAGGGTTATTCCTGATCGAATAGAAACAGGGACATATGCTATTATTGGTGCGGCTTTAGGTGATGAAGTCTTTATTGAAAATTGTAATACAAATCATTGCCTAGCTTTAATTTATATCCTTAAAAAAATCGGTGTTAATTTAACGGTGTATGATGATGTGCTTATTATTAAAAAGTCTACTAATCTTACAAGTATTAATGTTGAAACTAATCCTTATCCAGAGTTTCCAACTGACTTACAACAACCACTTACCACACTATTAACACAAGCTAATGGGATTAGTATTATTAAAGAAAATATATATGCTAAAAGAACAGCCCATGTCATTGAATTAAATAAAATGGGTGCAAATATCGAAGTATATGATAATAACATCATTATTAAAGGACCTACATTATTAAAAGGTTGTCAAGTAAGTGGTAAAGACTTAAGAGGTGGAGCTTCACTCGTTTTAGCTGCCCTATTAGCAGAGGGTGAGAGTTATCTTCATGGATTTAGACATATTAAACGGGGTTATGACAATATTGTTAATAAATTAAATAAACTAGGTGCAGATATAAGTTTTATAAAAAAGGGTGATAATGATGTGGCCGAGAATAACAACGGATAAAAAGTTTTTAATCGTTGGAGCGATTATATTAGTTGTTTTAGTAATTATTAGGATTGTTACTATTTACTTACAGGAAGAGGAAGATAACCTATATTTAGCATTAGGTGATTCTTTAGCATATGGTCAACAATATGATGGCAAAAGTGGAAAAAGTTACGCTGATGTTTTAGGCGAATACCTAATTGAAAAAAAATTGATTTTAAACTATAGTAAGTTATTTACAAAACCCAAAATGACCAGTGGTGAACTTTTAGAAATTGTTGAAAACAATGCTTCAGTTATTAAAGGTAAAGGTCAAATTCACTTTTATACCCAATTAAAAAGGGCTAAATATGTAACAATCTCTGTTGGTTTTGAAGAAATATTTAAATTAGTTAATGTTGATTTTTTTCATAGAACAATAACATATGATCAAGAAGCTTTTGAAAGAAATTTATCTATCTTAGCACTAAATTTATTTCATTTAGTTGAAGAAATAAAAAAAGAAGTAAATAGTGAAAATATCTTATTAATAGGATATTACTTCCCATATCCAACCTTGCTTACTTCTGTTGATGAAAGTGCCTTAAAATTTATAGAGGATTTAAATGAATGTATTGAAGAAGTTAGTAAAGATACATCTACTAAATATGTTGATATAACTTCTCTTTGTACAATTACCTTTTTACCTAAAGAAGATGGAATTTATCCTGATTTTACAGGTTATACTTATATATCAACTCTAATTAAAAAAGAACTATTTAAGATATGAGCATCATGATGATGCTATGTTTTAATTAATTTATTTTAGTATACAGTATAAATTCTTCTACCTCAAAAGAAGTATGTCAAAATTAATATGAGAAAACATTAAATCTACAAGGTCTTGATTTAAAAAATCCAAGGAAACGTGTTTTGGAATAATATCTCTAACATAATTATGATTGTTTTCTACATGTGGTTTTTGTGATGATTGCAT
>DUOZ01000122.1 GCA_012838555.1 bacterium
ATTATTGTTGAACGCAATAATGAAGAAAAGTTCACTCGACAAATACACGGAACAATCCGTTCTTTAATTGCCAACATGGTAGTTGGTGTTGAAAAAGGTTATGAAAAGAAATTAAAAATCGTTGGTATCGGTTATAAAGCAAGTTTAGATGGTGAAACCCTTGTTTTAAACGTTGGTTACTCCCATCCAGTGCATATTACACCACTTGAGGGTGTTAAAATCACTGTTGCTTCACCTACTCAAATAGTTGTAACTGGTACAGATAAACAAAAAGTTGGCGAAACAGCCGCCCAAATTAGAGCTGTTCGTAAACCTGAACCTTATCTTGGTAAGGGTATTGCTTACGTAGGAGAACACATCCGTCGTAAGGAAGGTAAAAAAGCTGGTAAGTAGTGGAAGGGAGTAAGGAAAAATGATAAAGAAAGTATCACGTAACGTAGTCCGTCAAAGACGTCACGCTCGTGTCCGTAAAACTGTTTCGGGAACTCCTGAATGTCCGCGCTTGAATGTATTCCGTTCAAACAAACATATTCATGTTCAAGTTATAGATGATGTAAATGGTGTTACTCTTGCTAGTGCTTCATCCGTTAATTTAAAATTAAAAAATGGTGGAAATATTGAAGCTGCTAAAGAAATTGGTAAGGCTATCGCTGAAGCTTGCAAGGCAAAGAATATCGAAAATGTCGTCTTCGATCGTGGCGGATATCTCTATCATGGTCGTGTTAAAGCCTTGGCAGAAGCAGCTCGTGCCAATGGCTTAAAATTCTAGGAGGGTATGCAAAATGGAACTTAATGAAAACGTAGTTAATCAACAAGAAGAAAAACTTGTTGAAAAAGTTGAGGTTCAAATAACCGAAACCAAAACAGAATCCAGTGCACCTGCGCAAGAACGGAAACAAAGAGCGCCACGTCAACAAAGAAGAAGACCACGTCGCGATAATCGTAACCAATTCACTGAAAGAGTAGTTTCGATTAAACGTGTTTCTAAGACTGTTAAAGGTGGTAGACGTATACGTTTCACAGCTTTAGTTGTTATTGGTGATGGCCGTGGAAGAGTTGGATATGGAACTGGAAAAGCAAATGAAGTACCTGACGCTATTAAGAAAGCATTAGAAAATGCTAGAAATAACTTAATTAGAGTTCCTATGGTTAAAGGAGATACAATTCCTCATGAAATCATGGGTAGATTCGGTGCATCTAAAGTGTTCTTAAAACCTGCAATACAAGGTAAAGGTGTTATTGCTGGTGGTCCAGTTCGTGCTGTACTTGAATTAGCAGGAATTAAAAACATTTATTCAAAAGTATATGGTTCAAGAACTTCAATCAATGTTGTTCGCGCAACTATTAACGGTATTGAAAACTTAAAAACAGCCACAAGAGTTGCTGAATTACGTGGTAAAAACGTAAATGAAGTATTATAAATTTACATATAGCCAGTAACAGGGAGGTGTGAAATCATGAAATTGCATGAATTACAATATACTGAAGGAGCAAGAAAGGACAAAGTTCGTGTTGGACGCGGAATGGGTTCAGGACTTGGAAAAACTTCAGGTAGAGGACAAAAAGGTCAAAAATCACGTTCTGGAGGCGGTGTTCGCCCAGGTTTCGAAGGTGGACAAAATCCTATCTATCGTCGTATTTCTAAAAGAGGATTTAAAAACCCAACTAGAGTCGAATATGTTGTTGTGAACATTGAAGATTTAAATAATAAATTTGAAGATGGTGCAACAGTTACGCCAACAGTATTAAAAGAAGTTGGACTTGTTCGTCAAGAAAAAGATGGTGTTAAGATCCTAGGTCAAGGTAAATTAGAGAAAAAGTTGACTGTGTCTGCACATAAATTCTCAGCTTCAGCAAAGAAAGCAATAGAAGAAGCAGGCGGAAAATGCGAGGTGTTGTAAGATGTGGAGTAGATTGGTATCATTATTCAAGCATAAAGAAGTAAGAGAACGTGTCATTTTCACCCTTGGTATCTTGTTAATCTTTAAACTTGGTGCCGCAATTACTGTACCAGGTGCTACTGTTATCGAAGATAATCAATTAATTGGTAGTGATATTTGGAGTTTAATGAACTTATTAGGTGGAGGCGCGTTAGAACAATTTTCAATCTTTGCGCTTGGAGTATCACCATATATCACGTCTTCAATCGTCATTGAATTATTATCAATGGGCGTTCTTCCAAAACTAGAAGAACTTAAAAAGGAAGGCGCAAAAGGCCGCCAAAAATTACAAACTGCTACAAGAGCATTAACTATCTTGCTTTCTGCAGTTCAAGGTTACGGTATTCTTGTGACAATGCAAAACGAAGGTGTCATAAGACCAGTAACAGATGTATGGACAATTGTTTATATCGTAACTATTCTTGTTTCTGGTACAGCATTCATCATGTGGCTTGCTGACCAAATTACTGCTAAAGGTGTCGGCAATGGTGTTTCTATGATCATCTTTGCTGGTATCGTATCAAGTGTTCCTAGAACATTTGTTATGGCATATAATGAATATATTGGAAATAACCTTAGTACTGGTGCACAAGCAGTATTCACAGGTATCTTACAATTTGCATTATATGCAATATGCTTCTTAGCTATTATTGTTTTTGTTACTTTTATCGAAAGAGCAGAAAGAAAAATCCCTATCCAATATGCTGGAAGTGGATCAAGTAGTCGTGCACAAAGTGCAACTTATCTTCCGATTAAAGTAAACAGTGCAGGTGTTATTCCAGTTATCTTTGCTTCAGCAGTTATGACAGCTCCTGCAACAATTATTGCTATGATAGGTTTAGATGATTCTAATGAAGTTGTTAGAGTCTTAAACAATATATTCTCAATGCAAACAACTTATGGCATGGGCTTATATTTATTGTTAATCTTTGTCTTTGCATTCTTCTATTCAAATATGCAAATTGACCCATATAAGATTACTGAAAACTTCTCTAAGTCTGGAGCCTATATTCCAGGTATTCGTCCAGGCAAGGAAACTTCAACCTATATATCCCGTGTCTTAAATCGTATTACTATTACAGGTGCACTTTATCTATGTATAATTGCTGCACTACCTACGATCATACTATTGATTTGGCCGACAATGAATCCTTATATTGCTAATTCATTAGGCGGTACTGGTCTAATTATTATGATTGGTGTTGCTATTGAAACTTCAGTTCAAATTGAAGGTATCATGGCAAGCAAGGAGTATAAAGGGTTCATCTAAGGAGGAGATTGAATGAATATTATCTTTTTAGGGCCACCTGGGGTTGGAAAAGGCACTCAGGCTGCTCATGTAGTAAGTAAATTTAACATTCCCCACATTTCAACTGGTGACATGTTCCGTGCTGCTATTAAAGAAGGCACTGAATATGGACTTGAA
>DUOZ01000123.1 GCA_012838555.1 bacterium
AACTCACGAAGGCGCAGCCACAATGGATTTTATGGAACAAGAGCGTGAAAGAGGAATTACTATTCAATCAGCAGCCACAACAGCCCAATGGAAGCATGTACGAATTAATATTATTGACACTCCGGGTCACGTCGACTTCACAGTTGAAGTTGAACGTTCATTAAGAGTACTTGATGGTGCTGTTACGGTTCTTGATGGTAAAAGTGGTGTCGAGCCACAAACTGAAACAGTATGGAGACAAGGTACAAAGTATGGCGTTCCGCGTATTGTCTTTGTCAATAAAATGGATGCAATTGGTGCAGATTATGATATGAGTGTTGAATCACTTCATAAGAGATTAGGCGCTAATGCTCATCCAATCTTTTATCCAATCGGTGCTGAACATGATTTTATCGGAACTATCGATATCATAAAACGTGAAGCTTACTATTATGAAGGTGCTTCAGGTTCTGATTATGAGATTCGTGAAATTCCTGATAACCTAAAAGATAAAATTGAATTACTTAGAGTTGAACTATTAGAAAAACTTGCTCAATTCGATGATGACTTTATGATGATGGTTCTAGAGGGTGAAGAACCAACTGTAGAACAAATCAAAAAGGTCATTAGAAAAGCAGTTATTTCAGGGGAATTCTTCCCAGTATTATGTGGTTCAGCTTATAAAAACAAAGGCATTGAAACAGTCCTAGATGCTGTTATTGACTACTTACCTTCACCAATTGATGTCCCACCTACTAAGGGAGAAGATTTAGAAGGTAATGAAATTCAAATTCCATCTAGTGATGATGAACCATTTACAGCTTTAGCTTTTAAAATTGTAAGTGACCCATTTGTTGGAAAATTAGCATTCTTCCGTGTTTACTCAGGTAGTATTAAAGCAGGAAGTTATGTTTATAACTCAACAAAGAAGAAAAAAGAAAGAATCGGACGTATTGTTTTAATGCATGCTAATCACCGTACTGAAGTCGATGCAGTTCATGCTGGTGATATCGCTGCTGCTGTAGGTTTAAAAGAAACTGCTACTGGTGACACATTATGTGAAGAAAGTCATCAAGTAATTCTTGAATCAATGATTTTCCCTGAACCAGTTATTTCTCAAGCGATTGAACCTAAGACCAAAGCAGACCAAGATAAACTAGGTATAGCTTTAGCTAAACTAGCTGAAGAAGACCCAACATTTAGAACTTATACTAACAACGAGACTGGTCAAACAATTATTTCTGGTATGGGTGAGTTACATCTAGACATTATTGTTGATCGTTTAAAACGCGAGTTTAAAGTTTCAGCTAATGTTGGTGCTCCTCAAGTTGCTTATCGTGAAACAATTCGCCAAGCTGGTGAATGTGAAGGTAAGTATGTTAGACAATCTGGTGGTAGAGGTCAATATGGACATGTTTGGATCCGTTTTGAACCTAATCCAGGCAAAGGCAATGAATTTGTCGATGCTATTGTTGGAGGAACAGTTCCAAGAGAATACATTAAACCTACTGCTGAAGGATTAAATGAAGCATATACTAATGGTATTATTGCAGGCTTCCCAGTTATTGATGTTAAAGCAACTTTATTTGATGGTTCATACCATGAAGTTGACTCAAGTGAGATGGCTTATAAAATTGCTGCATCAATGGCTTTAAAAGAAGCAGCTAAGAAATGTAATCCCGTTATTTTAGAACCGATTGAATTAGTTGAAATAACAGTACCACAAGAATACCTTGGAGATGCTATGGGTGATGTCAATGCTAGACGTGGTTCAGTTGAAGGAATCGAGCAAAGAGGTAATGCTCAAGTTATAAGAGCATATATCCCACTTGCTGAAATGTTTGGTTATGCAACTGACTTACGTTCATTCACTCAAGGTAGAGGAGTTTATTCAATGCAATTTGCTCGCTACCAAGAAGCTCCAAAGTCTGTAGTTGAAAAGATTATTAAGAATATTTAACCTATGGGATTATAGATATTGCATTTTTTTGCCTTATCTATTAAAATATAGTAGAATATAAGAAAATAGGAGGAAAATTTTAATATGGCTAAACAAAAATTTGACAGAACTAAGAGTCACGTTAATATCGGAACTATCGGTCACGTTGACCATGGTAAAACTACTCTTACTGCAGCTATCACAAATCGCCAAGCTACCAAATTTGGTGGCGCAGCTAAAAAATATGATGAAATCGATGCTGCTCCAGAAGAAAAAGCACGTGGAATCACCATTAATACTTCACACGTTGAGTATGAAACTGATACACGTCACTATGCACACGTAGACTGCCCAGGTCACGCAGACTATATTAAAAACATGATTACAGGTGCAGCTCAAATGGATGGTGCAATCCTTGTTGTTTCAGCTGCTGATGGTGCAATGCCACAAACTCGTGAACACATCTTACTTTCAAGACAAGTTGGTGTTCCTCGTATCGTTGTTTTCTTAAACAAATGTGACCAAGTTGATGACCCAGAACTTCTTGACTTAGTTGAAATGGAAGTTCGTGATCTTTTATCACAATATGAATTTGATGGTGAAGAATGCCCAGTCATCAGAGGTTCAGCATTAAAAGCTCTTGAAGGAGATGCTGAATACATTAAAGCTATCGATGAATTAATGGAAGCTTGTGATACATACATTCCACTTCCACCAAGAGAAATGGATAAACCATTCTTAATGCCTGTTGAAGACGTCTTTACTATTACAGGACGTGGAACAGTTGCAACTGGTAGAGTTGAGCGTGGACGTCTTGACTTAAATACTGAAGTTGAAATTGTTGGTATTAGACCTACAAGAAAAACTGTTGTTACAGGTATTGAAATGTTCCGTAAGTTACTTGACTACGCTGAAGCAGGCGATAATATCGGTGCTTTACTTCGTGGTGTCAACCGTGATGAAATCGTACGTGGACAAGTATTAGCTAAAGTTGGATCAGTTACTCCACATACTAAATTCAAAACTCAAGTTTACGTTTTATCAAAAGATGAAGGTGGACGTCATACTCCATTCTTCTCTAACTATCGCCCTCAATTCTATTTCCGTACTACTGACGTTACTGGTGTTATTGAACTTCCAGAAGGCGTTGAAATGGTTATGCCTGGAGATAATGTTGAAATGGTAGTTGAATTAATTCACCCAATCGCTGTTGAACAAGGTACAAGATTCTCCATCCGTGAAGGTGGACGTACTGTTGGATACGGCAACGTAAGCGAAATTATTAAATAATTTTAGTTGTTTTTAGAATGCATTAAAGAGGCAGAGTTTTCTGCCTCTTTTTATGAATTTGGGGGTAATTATTTTGATTGGAGATTTACAAATTCATGAAATCATACTTTTAGTTTTAATGCTGATTTTTAGTTTTTTACCTTTGTATAATTATCTAAGTCATAAAAAACAAAATATCAGAAAGTTTATAACTGCATATAAATACGCATCTATAAGAGGACCTATCTTTTTTTTAATAGCGTTGACTCTGTTTTTTGCTGGGTTACATGTTTTGA
>DUOZ01000124.1 GCA_012838555.1 bacterium
AACTATGAGAGTAAAACCTTCAGTAAAACCTATTTGTGATAAATGCAAGGTAATTAGACGCAAAGGCCGTGTAATGGTCATTTGTAGCGCCTACCCTAAGCATAAACAAAGACAAGGTTAAAATTAGGAGGATTAAATTATGGCACGTATTGCAGGTGTAGATATACCAAATGAAAAACGAGTAGTTATTTCATTAACTTATATATTCGGCATCGGCAGATCTACAGCTAGTAAAATCCTTAAAGCTGTTGAAATAGATGAGGATAAAAGAGTTAAAGATCTGTCTGAAGATGAATTGACAAAAATTCGTCTAGAAGTTCAAAAATATAGAATTGAAGGTGACTTGCGCCGTGAAGTCGCTTTAAACATTAAAAGATTACAAGAAATTGGTAGTTATAGAGGAATCCGTCATCGTAGAGGACTTCCAGTTCGTGGACAAAGAACACGTACGAATGCTCGTACACGTAAAGGACCACGCCGTACTATAGCTAACAAGAAGATGGCGTCTAAGGGTTAGGAGGTAAAGGATTATGGCAAGAGCTAGGAAAAGTACCGTATCAACCGCCGCTAGAAAGCGCCGTGCAAAAAAGAATGTGGTTAAGGGCACAGCCCATATTCATTCAACATTTAATAATACAATTGTAACCATTACTGATGATGCAGGAAACGTTCTTTCTTGGGCAAGTTCTGGTACAATTGGATATAAAGGATCAAAGAAATCAACACCATTTGCAGCACAAATGGCTGCTGAAGCAGCTGCTAATGCCGCAAAAGACTATGGTGTAAAAGTAGTAGATGTAAATGTTAAAGGACCTGGTCCAGGTCGTGAAGCAGCTGTGCGTTCTTTACAAGCTGCAGGTTTAGAAATTAATTCCATTGTTGATGTGACTCCAATTCCACACAATGGTTGCCGCCCACCAAAACGTCCACGCGGTTAATGATATATGACCGTGATCGCGACAAAAATATAAGGAGGGGAAAAAGTGCGAAAATTTGAAAAACCAATTTCAGAAATAGTACTTCCATACGAAGAAACTAGTAAATACGGTAAGTTTGTAATTGCGCCTTTAGAAAGAGGCTTTGGTATTACACTAGGAAATTCAATTAGAAGAGTTTTATTATCTTCTCTTCCTGGTGCATCAATGTATGCAATCGAAGTTGAAGGTGCACGTCATGAATTTTCTGCTATAGAAGGAGTACGTGAAGACGTAACTTCTATCATTTTAAATCTTAAAGATTTAGTATTATCAATTGATGATGATGACGATGTTACCAAGAAATTAGAAATTGATTTTCAAGGCCCAGGAGTTGTCACAGGTGCTGACATTAGATGTCCTGGTGACGTTGAAGTAGTCAATAAAGATTTATATATAGCCGAAGTTACAGAAGGTGGAACATTACGTGCTACGATATTTGCTCGTAACGGACGTGGATATGTTACTGCTGAACAAAATAAAAAAGGTAATTTCCAAGTTGGAGTCATTCCAACAGATTCAAACTATTCTCCTGTAGAGAAAGTAACATTCAATGTTGAAGGAACTCGTGTTGGTCATGATACCAATTATGATAAATTAACCTTAGAAGTATGGACCAATGGTGCAATGTCACCACACAAAGCTGTGGCTTATGCTGCTAAGATTTTAGTAGAACATTTCAATTTATTTATTAATCTTGATGATTTAGCTAAAAACCTTGAGGTTATGGCTGAAACGGTTCAAGAACCTAAGAATGAATTCCAAAATAAATCAATTGAGGATCTTGAATTGTCAGTTCGTTCTTACAACTGTTTAAAACGCGCTGGAATCCAAACAGTTGAAGAATTAACACAAAAAACTGAAGAAGATATGATGAAAGTTCGCAATCTTGGTAAGAAATCATTGAAAGAAGTTAAAGAAGTACTGGCTAAATTAGGCCTTAGTTTCAGGACTTCTGATAATTAAGGAGGATTAACTATGGCTCGTAGAAATATACGTGGTAAAACCGGTGTGCGTTTTAAAGCTGGTTGGACTAAGGCTAAAAATAAATCAATGCTAAGAAATGTAGTTAGCGAACTTATTGTTTACGGCAGAGTTAAAGTAACGCATGCTACAGCTAAGCAATTGGTTTCATTAGCCGATAGATTAGTTACATACGCTAAAAGAGGGGATCTTCATTCTCGTCGTTTAGCTGCTAGATATGTACGTCCTATTATTGCTGATAAGAAAACGGGACAAACGGCTTTACAAAAATTATTTGATGAAGTAGCGCCTAGATATGTTGATAGAAACGGTGGCTATACTAGAATTTTAAAACTTGACAATCGCGAAGGAGATAACGCTCCAATTTGTTTAGTTGAGTTAGTATAGTATATTAAATTTAGGGGGGCTAATTGTCCCCCTAGATTATATAAATTGGTAGAAAATAGAAATATCAAAAAAACTAAAAAATATATTGACATTTCGTTGATTGAGTGATATATTAATAAAGCGCGAACGGGCCAGTAGCTCAGTAGGTTAGAGCGTACCCCTGATAAGGGTAAGGTCGATGGTTCGATTCCATTCTGGCCCACCATTAATTAGATAACCATTACTTGTTGTAATTGGTTTTTTTTTATTTAAGAGAGGAATATGTTATGCACAAATTAAAAAAATTGATTGCAACAAAGGATTTTTATAAAAGGATTCTCCTACTAGCAGTACCAGTAATGTTGCAACAAGGTATTACCAATACAGTATCATTACTTGATACACTTATGGTTGCATCACTAGGTGATTATTCACTAGGTGGAGTTGCAATTGTTAGTAACATCATTTTTGTCCTTGGTGCATTACTAATAGGTAGTGCTGCAGGAGCTGGTATTTATATCGTACAATTTTTTGGTGCTAAAAATTACGATAAAATGAGGGAAACCTTCCGTGCAAGAACTTATTTAGTGCTTTTAATTTCAATTTTTGGAATTGTTATTGCCAAAGTATTTGGTGAAGATATTTTAAGATTATTTTTAAAAGAAGAACTTGCGATTAGTGAAGGTATGAAATATTTAAACGTCATGATTTTTACTATTATTCCTTTAGGGATAATTAACTTATATGCATCTACCTATCGAGAAAATCAACATACTATGATCCCAATGATTTTTGGTATAATTGCTGTATTGGTTAATTTAATAGGGAATTATCTCTTAATCAATGGACACTTTGGATTCCCAAAGATGGGAGTTGAAGGAGCTGCATTAGCAACTTTAATTTCTCGTTTAGTTGAAGTAGTTTTATTAATAAGTTATGCCCATTATAAAAAGTTTATCTTTGCTGAAAAAGTTTTTCGCACTTTATATGTTTCAAAGGATATAATAAAGAGTGTGCTCTTTAAAACTTTACCATTAATGTTGAATGAGTTTTTCTGGAGTATGGGAATGATTATGTTAAATTTATCTTATTCTCAATATGGCTTAGTTGTTGTTAATGCCTTTACTATTGCAAGTACCATAAATAATTTATTCTTTATTATCTTTGGCGGACTTGCTAATGGAATTGCTATAATAATAGGGCAAGAGTTAGGTGCTAATAGATTAGAAGGCTTAAAATTAACTGCTGCAAGGTTAATTACCTTTGGAGTTGTAGTTTGTTGGGGATTTGGTATAATTCTTGCTATAACTTCTCCTTTTACTCCAAGATTATATGGACACATAAGTATTGAGTCACAATTATTAGCTACAAAGTTCATGTTACTTGTTTCATGTTTCTTATGGGTGTATGCTTATAATGCTAGCTGCTTCTTTATTTTAAGAGCTGGCGGTTCTACATTATCAGCTTTGATCTTTGATTCATTGTTTACTTGGTTATTACCAGTACCAATTGCAGTCTACGTAGCCTTTTTTATGAAAGGCGAACGTCCTTATATAGTTTATTTATATTTATTCATCCAATGTTTAGATTTCATTAAGTTAACAATTGGAACAATTATGATTAAAAGAGGAAAGTGGATTCGTAATTTAACATTAAGAACTTGAGGTGAAGATTAATGGCAAAGAAAAATGAGACACTAGGAAGTAGAATATTAGATTACTTTGTTAAAACTTTAAATGGAATGGCTTATGGTTTGTTTGCAACATTAATCATTGGTGTTATTATTGGTAAAATTGGTGAGATAATAAATATTGACCAAATTATAACTTTAGCCAATGCAATTAAAGCAATGATGCCAATAGGTATTGGTTTAGGAGTTGCTTGGTCATTAAATCTTACAGGCTTAAAACTAATCAGTGCCGGGGTCGCTGGAGGTATTGCAGTAGTTTCTTCTAAAAGTGGAAGTGCTGATCCAGTTGTAGCTTATTTATGTTCTCTTGGAGCAATTGAAGTTAGTAATTTAGTTTTAAGAAAGAAAACACCAGTTGATATTATTTTAATTCCATTACTATACTCATTTGTTGCCTTTGCCATTACTTTATTAATAGGTACTCCTGTTGCTAATATGATGAATGCCATTGGTATGTTTATTATGAATGCTACCGAATTACATCCGTTCTGGATGGGAATGGTTGTATCATTAGTAATGGGAATGGCTCTTACTGCTCCGATAAGCAGTGCTGCAATAGCTATTTCAATTGGTTTAGAAGGATTAGCAGGTGGAGCAGCTCTAGCAGGCTGTTGTGTTCAAATGATTGGATTTGCAGTAATGTCTAGGAAAGATAATGACATAGGGGTCATTATATCTGTTGCCATTGGAACTTCTATGCTTCAATTTAAAAACATTTTAAAGAAACCTATTATCTGGTTACCTACAATGATTGTTTCACTCATCGTTGGACCTTTAGCTACATTAGTTTTTAAAGCAGAAAGTACACCTATAGGATCTGGAATGGGTACTTCTGGTCTAGTTGGACAATTTGCTATAGTTGATGCAATGGGATTTACTATGGATGCATATATTACAATTGGGTTACTACATTTTGTGCTTCCATTTGTATTAGTTTATATCGTAGATGTTATCTTTAGAAAGTATGGTTTAATTAAAAAAGGAGACTTAAAAATTTAAAAAAAAACTAAATTGGAAAACTTTAGAAAAGGCTTAAAAACATTGAGAAAAAATTAATTTATCTATTGCAAATAAATTGCTGTTATGGTAATATATTAGAGCGCGAGCAAAGAAGCGCATGCCTAGTTAGCTCAGCAGGTAGAGCAAGCGGCTGTTAACCGCTAGGTCGTAGGTTCGAGCCCTACACTAGGCGCCATATTAATATGGCCTGTTGGAGAAGCGGTTTAACTCACATGCCTTTCACGCATGCATTCACGGGTTCGAATCCCGTACAGGTCACCATGTGTGCTGGCTTAGCTCAATTGGCAGAGCAACTGATTTGTAATCAGTAGGTTGGGGGTTCGATTCCTCTAGCCAGCACCATTTATTATTTATGCGGTTGTGGCGAAATTGGCATACGCACTAGACTTAGGATCTAGCGCCTTCGGGCATAAGGGTTCAAGTCCCTTCAACCGCACCACTAAAAAAAGAGAATCACTAGGAGCTAATGCTTCTTTTTTTTATATATTGCAAATTTATTACTATATATGTGATTATGGTGAATATTAATCGAATTAATGATTATAACGATCTCTTAAGAAGTATTATTTTTATGTGTAACTTATTTAATAGAATTTATAAGTAAACACAATATACGCATAACACACATATTAATTACTTCCAAATTTTAAGTTGCAATTTAGTTCGTATTTAGTATAATAATAATGCGATGCACGAATGGCGGAATAGGTAGACGCGCATGTTTGAGGGGCATGTAGTGTAAAAACTGTGCGAGTTCAAGTCTCGCTTCGTGCACCAATTTTTTATAAAATTTATGCTTAATTAACTAGATTTATTTGCTAAGAGAAATAGATATCTCTTAGTTTTTTTTATATGAGAATCTAATATAAAATGATAGGAAGTAGGAAAATGGCTAGTAAACCTATTTATCAGTGTTGCGCAGAATGTGAAGACTTTGAACCAAAAATTTGGCATTGTTTTCAAGTTTCTAATAATGTTGAAATCCCTAAATTTGGTTATATATTTATGATTATGTTTGTAATGTTAGCACCACATTTATTTCAAATTGAAGTTCCTTCTGGTAATAGTACACATCAAAGTTTTCATAATGATTTATCTAAAGATTAATTAAAGATTCCTAGTGTTTTTAATAATGAAGTACTAGTATGATTAATACAATTTTCATCATAAGTAAAATCTTTAATATCAAAATTATTTGCTTTTATATTATTTAAACTAATTAATTTTAAATTTAATTTATAACGTTCGTATTGATTTAATAAAGAGTCTTGAATACAAGCTGGCTTCACTTTTTCAATATTATTTACTATATCTTCATAATTCTCAAAATTAGTTACTAAGTATGTAGCACGTTTAGGTCCAATTTTTTCAATACCTTTAATATTATCACTTGAATCACCAACTAAGGCTTTATAACTAAGATATTTATCAGGAGTAAATCCAAATTTTTCAATAAAAAAAGATTTATTATAAATTTGTGTATTTTTCCCACGATATCTAATGATACTAACATTATCATTAATTAATTGAAAAAAATCAGAATCAAATGAAACAATATAGATTTTAAAATTATCATGAAATTGATGAGTGATTGAACTAATCATATCATCTGCTTCCATAGTTATAGTTTCATAATTAAAAATCTTAATGTTATCCAATACATATCTTATTTTTTCTATTTCAAAAAAGGGAACCTCATCACTAGGTAATAAACTCCAGTCAACTGTTCTATTTGCTTTATAATCTTGATCTAATTTAGTTCTTTCTAAAGGCACGTCACCATCAAAAATAACACAAATATATTTAGGATTTATTAACCTGATTATTTTTAATAATGCTCCAATAAAGCCAATTGATCCATGAATTGTTTCGCCTTTAGCATTATAGATTTTTCTAGGTATTCCATAAAACATTTGAAATAATAAGTTGCTACCATCAACAATTAATAAACTTTCCATAATTACACCTCTTAACTAATTATACACTTTTATTAATACGGTGTTTAAAAAAGTTTATTGTGTAAACTTAATTAAGTTATTATAATGGTATTAAGAATTGAGAGGAGCGATGATTCATGAGTGAAAATAATAAAACTTCACGCTCAAAAATGAATAC
>DUOZ01000125.1 GCA_012838555.1 bacterium
AAAGTTGAGGAGGTTATGATTTATGGGCGACGGTTGGATGATCTTATTATGGGTTGTTGTAGGTATAGTATTAGGTGCAATAATTGGGTTTTTTATTGCTAGATATATCTTTAAAAAACAATTACAAAAGAACCCTCCTATTAATGAAAAAATGATTCGTGCTATGTTTATGCAAATGGGTAGAAAACCATCAGAGGCACAAATAAGACAAGTAATGCGTTCTATGAATCAATATAAATAAGTTAGTGTTGCACTAACTTTTTTTATACCTTTCAATTTTTGTTCTTTGACAAAAGTGAAAATCTTTGTTCTATAAATTAAATAATAATGAAAAAATCCTATGTATTTATAGGATTTTTATTCCATTTATAAAGAATTTTGATTTATCATGAGTAGAAATATCTTCTTCATTAAATTGATTTAGAAAATTAAATATTTCTTTAAATAATGTTTCAGGTGTAGAAGCTCCGCTAGTAAGTGCAGCTTTTTTCTTGTTTTTTAATAGGTTAATATCTAATTTATCTAGTGAAGATATCATATAAGAATCTTCTATGATTTGCTTAGCAAGTAAATATAGTTCTCTGGTATTATTGCTTTTTTTATCTCCAATGATAAATGCGATATCACAGTCTTTTGGCATGTTAAGGACTGCTTCTTGTCTACGTCTAGTTGCATCACATTGTTCATTAGAAAATCTAGATTTAGGATATTTTTTTATAATTAAAGATGTTAACTCATTAATTTTATTCATTGAAATCGTAGTTTGATTCACTAACAAAGGAGATTCATCTGTTAAATCAAGGGCTTTTACATCATCAGTTGAAGTCACTAGATGAACTTTGTTAGGATTTGCTCCTTTAGAAAACTCTGCTTCAGGATGATCTTTTACACCTAGATAAATAACTTCATGATTGTTTTTTAACTCTTCTTTAATTAACTTATATGTATTAATAACGTATGAACATGTTGTATCTACAATCTTAATGCCTTTTTTATTTAAATGTTCAACAATATCACTTCTTGTTCCATGTGCAGTTAAAATAACAATATCATCTTCAATTGTTTCAATAACTTCATGAACATTATTAAAATTGTAGTTATATGACTTAATGTTATAATCATTAAGTAAATTAACTACATATGAATTATGAACAATCATACCTAAAACACCAATTTTTAAATTGGGGTTTTCCTCTCTTACTTTAATCGCATCTTTAATCGCTCTTACTACACCTTGACAAAAGCCATGAGGTAAAAGTGAAATAACTTCCATAATAACACCTCTTATAGGTATTATAACAGAAATGATTTCACAATATCATAATTTAAGCAAAGTATGGTTTTGATGGTTTATTTTTTGGTGTTTCATTTATTTCTTCGCTAATTTTTGTTTTGGTTTCAATGACTTCGATGACTTCATTATTTTCATTATTTATATTATTGTTAGTATTATTTTGAGAGTTGTTATTTACATTATTTTGATTAAAATTATTTGTGTTATTAAAGTTATTTGAGTTTAAATTATTGGCAGCTCGCATCATTCTTAATATGGTTCGACCATTATTGATTACAGGTTTAACTTGATGATATAATGGCACGATTTGATTTACTGTAGAAACAGTTTTTTGGATTCCTCCTAGGATTTTTGAAAAAGATAAACCAGAAAGTCTACTGCCTAGACCTTCGCCTCCTAGACCGCTTAAAAGGCCTCCAATTTTAGGAACGAATCCATTAGATTGAGGTACTCCTATAGGAGATCTAAATAAATTAGATAAAGGTGAAGTCATAGAACTAGTAAAAGATGCTGGGTTGGTAAAAGATGAATAACTTGGAAATGAAGTCATAGTTATTGGCGGAGCTACAAAAGAACGCATATTATTTCTTAAAGGAGTAGTGTTACGATAATAATTATTGCTAGGTGCTTGATATGATGGAGTAGGTGAGTAATATCTAGATTGATAATTATTATTAAATGGATTATATTGTTTAAACATCAAATCCCTCCTCATTAATAAATATGCTTAAGACAAAAAAAGGTGATAGAGGTCTCCCAACTTATTAAGTTTTTTATGTAAGATGATAGTAAATTTTATAATTCTAAATTATAATTAAGTTAATCTTAATAATGTTTTTTGGAAGGATGAAGTAAATGAAAAATAAAATTTTCTTATTGATGGCAATACTTAGTTCGCTAGTCTTCTTTCTAGCCTTTTTATCACTAATTTATGGTGATTTTTTAGACGAGCAATTTAATGTTATAGGTATAAGAATTGCAACTATTATTGTTTCTTTTGCCTCTTTTATTTCAAGTACAACCTTTAGTTTCTTAGTTTATTATCATAATAGAACAGTAAGTAAATTAAATGATGATATGAATAAACGCGCTGAGATGTTTAGAGAATTACAATTTGCATCAAGCAATTACTCAATTATTGAATTTATGGATAGAATGAAAATATCAATGGAATCAACTCGTTATATTGATAAATACGTTAGAAAAGGTAGTTTTTATTATCATATGTTAGAAAGCAGTATTTCAGATAAGGATGTTTTAGCTAACCCAGATAATTATGATTATGTTTCAATACGGATCCCTTTTAGAGTTATTGAAGGTAAAACTGTTTCTTATATCACCTTAGATAGTTTATCTTTTGAAAGAGATAATAAGAAGTTTATCTTTAAAAAACCTTCATTATTAGAAGAATGTCGTGTTTTTATCTTATATAATGAAATTACTCAGCGGAAAAACATAATCGTAAATTTGATTTTACCTAAAGATATTAATTTCTTTAATAAAGAAAAAATTAATCATTTCTCAAAAATCAAAATTAAACTAAATATTATTTCACTCCTAGGAGTAAAGGTTAATGGTGTTAGTGAGTTATATTTTACCAACCCCGAACAAATAGAAGGTGATGGTACTAATACCTATCGAATTAATTCCTCTAATTTAACATTAAGTGAAATGCCTACTATCCTTCCAATTGACACAAGTATTTAGTAAAAATTAAGTAAAATACTATTAAATATAGCATAGATTTTGATAATGCTTTATAAATAGGCTATAATAGTTTAGATAAGAAAGGTGATGTTATTATGGCGTTATTTTCTAATTATTCTTTAGCACCTTTTATTTTAAAAACACTTGAAGAAATACATTTTAATGAACCTACACCGATTCAAGAATTAGTCATTCCTAAAGCTTTAAAGGGTAATGATATTATCGGTAGATCTAAAACAGGAAGTGGTAAAACACATGCTTATTTACTACCACTTTTAAATAAAATTGAGCCTAGTAAAGATGAGGTACAAGCTTTAATTTTAACTCCTACAAGAGAATTAGCTCAGCAAGTCTATGATAATCTTGTTCCATTTATTAAAAACAACGAAGAAATTAGAACAAGATTAGTTATAGGTGGTTTAGATATCACTAGAGATTTTGAAAAAACGAGTATTCCTCATATTGTGGTAGGTACTCCAGGAAGAATAAAAGATATTGGGTTTATTTACAATAAATTAAATTTATCAAAAGTCTCTACTCTAGTTATTGATGAAGCAGATATGATTTTTGAAGCTGGTTTTATGGATGATGTTAATATTATTGCTGCTAATTTAGCACTTAAATTACAAATGTTAGTTTTTTCTGCGACTATTCCTCAAGGTTTAGCTAACTTTTTAGATAAATACATGCATAATCCATTAATAATAACTCCTTCAGAAGATAAAGAAGTTATAACTCCTTCAACAATTGAGTATTATGCAATTCCTACAAGAAATAAAGACAAAAAAGAAACTTTACTTGAAATTATTAATACAATTAATCCTTTTTTATGTTTGATTTTCTCATCAAAAATTGAGACTGTTAATGAATATTTTGAGCATTTAAGATCTAATGGTATTAACTGTGGTATTCTTCATGGAGATATGTCGCCAACACAAAGAAGAGTCATGCTAAAAAGAATCAATAACCACGAATTTGTCTATGTTGTCGCCTCAGATATTGCAGCTAGAGGTATTGATATTGAAGGTGTAAGCCATGTTATTAATATTGATTATCCTATTAAGTTAGAATTCTTTTTCCATCGTTCTGGAAGAACAGGAAGAATGGGGAATGAAGGCTTAGTGATTAATATTTACCATAATGATGAACTTCCTATCTTAAAAAAACTTAATAATATGGGAGTTAATTTTGAACATAAAGAAATTAATAATGGTGAATTTATTGATTTAAGACCTTTATTTAGAGAAAAACCAAAGAGAAAAAAAGAAGTTAGTGAAGTTGATAGAGAAATTCAAAAACTTGTAAGAATGAAAAAACCAAAAAAAGTTAAACCAGGTTATAAGAAAAAATTACAATGGGAAATTGATAAAGTTAGAAGAAGAGAAAAAAGAAAAATGATTAGAAAAGAAATTCAAAAACAAATTAGAGAAAAAGCAATAAGAAAGTTGAAAGAGGAACAAGAGGAATGAAGATGATTTTAGGTTCACATATTGATGTTTCGGGAAAAGAAATGTTATTAGGTGCGGTAAATAAAGCGGCTAATTATGAAGCTACAACGTTTATGTTTTATACAGGCGCACCACAAAATTCAATTAGAAAAGATATTAAACTATTTAAAAAAGAAGAAGCTTTAGAATTAATGGATAAAGTTGGTATTAATAAAGACCATGTTATTGTTCATGCTCCTTATATTATTAATTTAGCTAATACTAAAAATAATGATATTAGAGAAGCAGGAATTAAATTCTTAAAAAATGAAATTAATCGAACCAGTTATTTAGGTATGAAAACAATCGTTTTACATCCAGGTGCTCATGTAGGTATGGGTATTGATGAAGGAATAGAATCTTTAATAAAGAGTTTAAATGAAGTCTTAAATAGTGATGAAAGTGATGTAAAAATTGCGATTGAAACGATGTCAGGTAAGGGTAGTGAAATTGGATTTACCTTTGATCAAATTAAGAAAATCTTAGATGGTGTAGAACGTAAAGATAAAGTAGGCGTTTGTTTAGATACATGTCATATTCATGATGCAGGATATGATATTGTGAATCATTATGATGAAGTTTTAAATGAATTTAATCAAATTATTGGTTTTGAACAATTATTAGCAATTCATTTAAATGATAGTAAGAATCCTTTAGGTGCTAGAAAAGATAGACATGAAAACATAGGTTATGGATATATTGGTTTTAATACCATTACTCGATTTGCTCATGATGAAAGATTTAAAGATATTCCTAAAATACTAGAAACGCCTTATTATGAGGATAAACCTTTATATAAAGAAGAGATTAAAATGATTAAAGTAAAAGAGTTTAATAAGCTAAAAAATCAAGAATTAATTATTATTTAATGAAAAAGTTGCATTGCTGCAACTTTTTTAAATCTTAAATTGATAATAATTTTCAACTAAATCGAGGACATGATAGATTTTAGTCATCGTTTTATTACTAGTAGCATTTTTTATTCTTTCTAGAAACTGATCCCTAGTTGATTTATCATATCCTTCTTTCCAATGCTCCCTTATGATTGGTACGATTAAGTCAATCTCTTCAAGAGTAAAATTTATGCGAAAGAAATTATATAATAATGATTGAATCTGTTCATTATTATATTTATTAAGCAATGCTTCAATTTTTTCATCCATATAATAGACCCTCCTCAAGGAATTATATGAATGCAAAATTAAGATATGCTAGAATTCATCGATTTCTTTTTTCAATACATTTATAATTTCATCTTGCTTAATTTTTCTAATAATTTGACCTTTTTTAAACAAAATAGCTTCATTAACTCCACCTGCAATACCTATATCAGCATGTTTTGCTTCACTAATACCATTTACAGGACAGCCCATAATTGCAACTGTTATATCCTTATTAACATATTTTAGATATTCTTCAATTTCCTCAATTACATTAATACTATCAAATTGAATTCTTCCACATGTTGGACATGAAATTAAATTAGGTTTACCTTTAATTAAATCAAAACATGCAAGTAATTCTTTACAAGCATCAATTTCAACAACTGGATCATCACTGATTGAGATTCTTAAGGTATCACCAATACCTTCATTAATTAAAATTCCTAAACCAGCTGCTGATTTTATTGCAGCAACTTTAAAAGGACCAGCTTCACTTACTCCTAAATGTAGAGGATAAGGGAAGGTTGATGCTGCTAATTCATAAGCTTTAATAGATGTTTTAACATCACTGCTTTTTAAAGAAATAACAATATCATAAAAATCTAAATCTTCTAAGATCTTAACATGTCGTTTAGCACTTTCGACCATCGCAACAGGGGAGTTATAGCCATATTTTTCTTCTAAATCTTTTTCTAATGAACCAGCATTAACTCCGATTCTAATTGGAACTTTATGTTCTTTACATTTATTTACAACAGCCATTACTTTTTCTTTTGAACCAATATTTCCTGGGTTAATTCTAATCTTATCGACTCCGCTTTCAATACTAGCAAGTGCTAATTTATAATCATAATGAATATCAGCAACAAGAGGGATTAAAATCCTTTTTTTAATCTCTTTTATTGCTTTAGCATCTTCTATATCAAAAACAGCAACACGAATTAGTTCACAACCACGTTTTTCTAATTCTCTGATTTGTTTTACTGTTGCATCTATAACTTTAGTCTTTGTGTTACACATTGACTGAATCACAATTTTATCTTGACCACCTATTTGAATATTACTAACGTATACAGGTCTTGTGTTTGTTCGTTTTATCATGATATCATCTCCACTAGTATTATAAACTAAAAAGTTCTTTTAAGAAACAAATGTATTTCAAAGTTAATTTTTAAAATTGAGGTTGATTTATTAGTTATAATTGTTTAAAATCATTATAGGCAAACATGTTGCCTTATTTTTTGACAAACTACTATAAAATATATTTATATTAGATGAATTGATTTTTTATAATTTTAA
>DUOZ01000126.1 GCA_012838555.1 bacterium
AAAATATTAGTAAATAATAGTATTTACCTAGTTGCTTTTTATATTTTTGTTAGATAAAATATATAAGCGTGATGAGGTGATAGAAGTGAAAACAGCAAAATTTATTTTTAAATGGATTAAAGGAAATAGAGTAACAATAATTTTAGTCCTAGCGCTGATGTTAACACTTAACTATATAAGAAGTTTGGTTCCATTACTTAATGCCAAGGTATTCGGTATCTTAGAGAATAGTGATACTTCATCACTTCCTAATTTTATTAATAATTTATTTAATAACAAGAGTATCCCTGATCAATTAATCACTGTAGCCATTCTTATAATAGTTGTAGTGTTAATCAGGGATATTTTAAATTTTATTTTAGATGCAGAAATTGCTAATGCTAGTGAATCAATTGGAACAAGAATTCAAGTAGCGTTTTATAAGCATGTTCAAGATTTACCTTATTCATATTTAAATCGTGCTGAAACTGGTGATTTAATTCAAAGAAGTATCAATGATGTTAATCGATTTAAACGTTTTGTTGGACATGTAATTCCACATATGTTTAATAGTATTGTCATTATTGTAATCTTTTCAGCTCAGATGTTTGCGATTAATGTTGAATATTCTTTATATGCTTTACTTTTTGTTCCTGTTTTATTCTTTAGTTCTTACTTCTATTTTAAGAAGATTCGAGGAAAGTTTACTGAAATCGAGGAATATGAAGGTAAATTTACAACTGTAGTCCAAGAAAACTTAACGGGAATTAGAGTTGTCAAAGCTTTTGCAAGAGAAAAGTATGAAATTGATAAATTTAATGATATTATGTCTAAATTCACTAGGTCATGGCGTGATATTAATAAAGATTTCTCCTTTTATTGGGGATTTACTGATTTACTTTCTTTTGCGGAAATCTTACTTGCCTTTGTCTTAGCCGTTATCTTTACTGTTAACGGTAAGATTACACTAGATCAAGCTACTGCGATGTTTTTATTACTTCAAAACATTTTATGGCCAGTAAGAAGTTTAGGTCGTCAAATTAGTGAAATGACTAAAGCTTCAATCGCAGGTTCAAGAATTGAAGAAGTTTTAAACATTCCAACTGAATATAAAGAAAATGATGGTCATCTTAAACCAAAGATAACTGGAAATATTGAATTTAAGGATGTTAGTTTTAAATTCGATGATGCTAGTATTGAAACCTTAAAAGACATTAATTTTAAAATTAATGAGGGTGAAACGATCGCTTTAATTGGAAGAACCGGAAGCGGTAAAACAGCTTTAGTATCATTAATCAATAAAATGTTAGATACGACAAGTGGTTCGATTTTAATCGATGGGATTGACATCAAAGATATAGATAAAAAATATTTAAGAAGTAATGTTGGATTAGTTTTACAAGAACCGTTTTTATATTCAAGAACAGTCGCAGAAAATATTTCAATTATTGACCGTAATTTATCAATGGATTTAATTAAAAAGGTAGCCTCAATTGCCTCTATTCATAAAGATATAGAAGGTTTTGAAAAGGGTTATGAAACGATGGTTGGTGAACGAGGAGTAACTCTTTCAGGTGGTCAAAAACAAAGAATAGCCATCGCTCGTGTTTTAACTAAAGAAAAACCAATCTTAATCTTTGATGACTCATTAAGTGCGGTTGATAGTGAAACTGATGTTAAAATAAGAAATGCTCTAAAAGAAAGACAATCTAAATCAACGACAATTATTATTACTCATCGAATTGTGACTGCTAAAGATGCAGATAGGATCTTTGTAATGGAAGATGGTACGATTAAAGATATAGGTACTCATGAAGAGTTAATTAATCGTCCTGGTTTATATCAAAAAATCTTTAATATTCAAAATTACTTCAAAGAAGAAGGTTTAAATACTTTGAAAGAAGGTGAAGCCCATGTATGAAGAGTTTGATGAATATGATTTAAAACAGAAAATAGATTTTCGCTTATGGGCTAAAACATTTAAAACATTAAGACCTTATTGGAAATATTGGGTAGCAGCATTAGTTGCGATAGCAATTGTTGCTTTTACAGAAACAATGTTTATGTATCAATTTGCCAGTGGTATTGAAGGTTTTATTGAAAAGAACACTTTAGATGGATTAACAGGCTTTATTGCTTTAACATCATTATTTGTTATCTTACAAGGTGTTTTTGTCTTTTTCTTCATTTTATTTGCAGGTAAACTAGAAATTAAATTCTATTCGCATTTAACAACAAGTGCCTTTGAACACTTACAAACATTATCATTTTCCTTCTTTGATAAAAACTCAGTAGGTTGGTTAATGGCTAGGGTTACGAGTGATACTTCAAGATTAAGTGAAATTATCTCTTGGGGTATGGTTGATATTGTTTGGGCGGTTGCTAAACTAATCTTTATTTTTTCAATAATGATTACGGTAGATGTTCAGTTAACATTAATCGTTATGGTTATTGTACCAATCGTGATGATTGTAAGTATGTTATTTAGAAGATTAGTTATTAGTGTATCTAGAAAAGTAAGACGTCTAAATTCAAAGATCACTGGTGCATTAAATGAAGGTATTAGTGGTGCCAAAACGACAAAATCATTAGTTTTAGAAGAAAATAATTTAAATGATTTTAGAAACTTAACATCAAAGTATCGAAAGACCGCGATTAGATCAGCATGTATTAACTCTATTTATTATCAAATTATCTCAGTTGCAAGTGGAGCTTCAATTGCCTTAATTGCTGTTTTAGGTGGTTTAAAAGTACCAGCTGTATTAAGTATATCAGCGTTATATTTATTCTTTGACTTTATGAGATCGTTTTTTGAACCTATCTTAAACGTTGCTCGTATTAGTAATGATTTAAAACATGCTCAAGTTGCAGCTGAACGTGTCTTTAATTTAATTGCTAAAGAACCTGAGATAGTTGATAAACCTGAAGTTATTGAAAAATATGGTGATGAATTCAATTTAAAGAAAGAAAATTGGGAAGAACTTGAAGGTGAAATTGAATTTGAAAATGTTAGTTTTAGATATGGAAATGGTCCTTGGATTTTACAAGATTTCAACTTACATGTACCAAAAGGTAAAAGTGTAGCAATTGTAGGTGAAACAGGGGCGGGTAAATCAACGATTGTTAATTTAATTTGTCGATTCTATGAGCCAACTGAAGGTGTAATTAAAATTGATGGAATTGATTATAAAGAAAGAAGTGTAGCTTGGTTACATGCTAATCAAGGTTATGTCTTACAATCACCACACCTTTTTAGTGGAACTGTTAAAGAAAATATTAGATATGGTAATTTAGAAGCAACGGATGAAGAAGTTATCGAAGCTGCAAAAGCTGTTAACGCACATAAATTCATTATGGAATTAGAAAATGGATATGACACTGAAGTTGGTGAAGGTGGAAATAGACTATCAGTTGGTCAAAAACAACTAATTTCTTTTGCAAGAGCCTTAGTCGCTAATCCAAAGATATTAATTCTAGATGAAGCTACTTCCTCAGTAGATACAGAAACTGAATATGTTATCCAACAAGCTACCTCTAAATTACTTGAAGGAAGAACTAGTTTCTTAATCGCACATCGACTTTCTACGATAACTCAAGCTGATATTATCTTAGTTCTTCAACAAGGTAAAATCATTGAAAAAGGAAGTCATGATGAATTAATGGCACAAAAAGGTTCTTACTATCGTTTATATACAAATCAGTTTATTGAAGAGCAAACTAGTTCATTAATGAGGTAAATTTTGAAAAAATGTTAAAAAGTTGAATATTTGTTGCCTTATTTTAAAATTTAGCATATAATAAAGGTTGAAGAAGACGTTTCGAGTGGGTTTATTCCCACTCTTTGTTTTGATAAGGGAGGAGAAAAGGTGAACGAAAACCTAATTAAGAAAGTTCAAAAACTATGCGAACAACCTTTAAAAGAAATGGGAATTAGTATTTACCACTTAGAATTTGTCAATGAAGGTGGAGAAGATTTCTTACGCTTTTTTATTGATAAAGAAGATGGTGTAGTTGATTTAGATGTTTGTGTAGAAGTATCTGAAGTAGTCGGAAGAATTCTTGACGAACATGATCCAATTAAATCTCCATATAATCTAGAGGTGTCATCTTCAGGTGCGGAAAAGCCTTTATTAAAGGAAGAACACTTTAAGCAAGCACTTGGGAAATACGTTCACTTTGACCTTAAAGAGGCTTTTGATGGAAAGCATCAGATTGAAGGCGTTTTAGTTGGAATAAATGAAGAATCATATGAATTAGATGTAAAGATTAAAACGCAAACAAAAAAATATAAAATTAGTAAGGATTTAGTCGAACAAGCACGTTTGGCAATTAAGTTTTAGGAGGATTTTACCAAAATGAGTGAGAATGTTATTCTGAAAGCAATTGAGCAAATTGCTGATGAAAGAGGTATTTCTAGAGAAATTATCATTGAATCTTTTAAACAAGCGATGACTAATGCTTATCAAAAAGTGATGAATAACAAAGAAATTAGTGTACGTGTTACCTTAGAAGGTAATCAGGTAAAAGTTTTTCATCAAAAAACTGTTGTTGAAGAGGTTGAAAATGATGATTTAGAAATATCTTTAGAAGAGGTTAAAGAACTAGATAGCAACCTTAATATCGGTGATATTTATGAAATTGAAGTTTCTGTTAATGAAGAATATAACCGGATGGCTGCTTTACATGTTAAACAAGTTTTAAAACAAAAAATACGTGAAGCAGAAAAACAAGCTATATACGAATATTTCTTATCCAAAGTAGGCGAAATTATTGAAGGAAAAGTAGCAAGTGTTGATAATAATGGAGTTATTTTAGAGATTGGAAATACGACCGTTTTACTAACCCCATCTCATATGATTCCAACAGAAAATTATCGCAAATACATTGGCAAAGATTTAAAAGTATATGTTGTTAAGGTTGATAAGACTACACGAGGACCTCAAATTCTTATCTCAAGAACCGATCCTAATTTCTTAAAACGTTTATTTGAACGAGAAATTGTTGAAGTTTATGATGGTACAGTTGAAATTATGTCAATTGCTCGAGAACCTGGAGATAGATCTAAGGTAGCAGTTTATTCAAGAAATCCTAATGTTGATGCTCCTGGTGCCTGTATTGGACCTAAGGGTATGAGAATTAGAAATGTCTCAGAACAAGTCGCAGGCGAAAAGATAGATGTTATTAGTTATAGTGAACATCCTGAATTATATATCTCAGAAGCTTTAAAACCTGCTGATGTTTTAGGGATGAAATTAAATAAAGACGAAAAGTCTTGTATTGTCGTTGTTCCTAATGGTGGTTTATCTTTAGCAATTGGTAAAAGAGGTCAAAATGCTAGATTAGCAGCGCGTTTAACTAATTGGAAAATCGACATTAAAGTTGTTGATGATGCATTTGATGAAAAAATTGATTATGAACCAATGGCTGATATAAAAGCTCGTATTGAAGCAGAAGAAAAAGCTAAAGAATTAAAGAAACATGTTAAAGTTATTGAAGAAGTTGAAGAAACTGAAGAATACGAAGAAGATGCAATTGATGAAATTGTTGAATCAATCTCTAAAGAAGAAGAAATTACAACTGTTGAAGAACAAACTCAAGTAGAAGTTGAAGTTGAACCTGAAATTGAAACTGAAGAAGAAGTTGAAACAGTTCAAATTATTACTCCAACTCAGCCAACAATATCATTAGCTGAACTTGAGGCTGAAATTGAAAGAGAAAGAGCTAGATCTCAACAAAGTAATGAAGGTAGAAGTTATTATCGTAGAAAAGATAAAGATAAAGACAAAGATAAAGATAAGAATGAACCAAGAATCACTGGTTATCAAATGCCTGTTTATACTCAAGAAGAACTTGAAGAACTTGAACGGGCTGAACTTGAAGATGATACTCCAGAATTTGAAATTGACTTCGAAGATTACGAGGAGTATTACGATTAGTCAGTAAATGAGGTGATGTTATGAGAAAAATACCACTTAGAAAATGCGTAGCAACTTTTGAGCAGTTACCAAAAAAAGAATTGCTTAGAATTGTTCGTTCTAAAGATGGTAATGTTAGCATCGACTTAACTGGTAGACAAAACGGAAGAGGCGCTTATATTAAGAAATCACTAGATGCCTTAAAAATTGCTAAAAAAACAAAGGCTTTAGAAAAAGCTCTTCAATGTCAAATTGATGAGAGTCTTTATGATGAAATAGAAAAGGTGATAACTCAATGAGTGTTTTCCAAACTTTAGGCATTGCGTATAAAGCTAGGAAAATACTTCTAGGTGATACACTGATTACTGCCATAAGAAAAAGTAAAGTATCTTTGGTCTTAATAGCTAAAGATTGTGGTGAAGCAACTAGAAAGAAAATATTAGATAAGTGTCGTAGTTTTAATGTTAAGTATATAGAATATGGCAGTAAAATTGAACTTGGACATGCTTTAGGAAAATCCCAAATTTCTTCTATTGGAATTATCGATGAAGGGTTTGCTAAATTGATTTTAAAAGCACTAACAAGTTTGTAGTATAAGGAGGGTGATTAGTTATGGCTAATGAGAAGATTAGGAAAAAGGACTATAACGATGGAAAAGGTGGGCGTATTTCGAACTTTTCGAGAAAAAAGAAATCGAAGAAGCCAGCTCAAAGTGGGGTCCTTAGTAAAGGTAGTGTTTTAGTTTACAGTGATAATTTAACGGTTAATGAATTATCTAAAAAATTAAATGTGCCTGCAGTAGATATTATTAAGTATTTATTTATGCAAGGTAAAATGGTGAATATTAACACTACTTTGGATGACGAACTCATTGGTATGGTATGCTTAAATTATGGTTTTGATTTTAAAAAAGAAAAGGTGGTAAGTGCCTATAATTTTGAGGAACTTGAAATTAATGATGATCCAAAATTATTAGTAAGTAGGCCGCCAGTTGTTACGATTATGGGACACGTTGACCATGGTAAAACAACATTATTAGATGCAATTAGAAATTCACGTGTAACTGAAGGTGAATTTGGAGGAATTACTCAGCATATCGGTGCTTATCAAGTAGAAGTGAAAAATCAAAAGATCACCTTTCTAGATACTCCAGGTCATGAAGCTTTCTCATCAATGCGTGCTAGGGGTTCTAAAGTAACGGATATCGTTATCATAGTCGTTGCTGCAGATGATGGAGTCATGCCTCAAACAATTGAAGCAATTGACCACGCTAAAGCTGCTAAAGTCCCTATCATTGTTGCTGTTAATAAAATTGATAAACCTCATGCAGACCCAGAAAGAGTAAAATCGCAAATGTCTGACCGAGGCTTAATGCCAGAAGAGTGGGGCGGAGATACGATTTTTGTAAACTTATCTGCTAAAACAAGAGTGGGTATTGATGATTTACTAGAAACAATTTTAGCTGTTGCAGAACTAGAAGAATTAAAAGCAAATCCAAAAAGATATGCTTTTGGAACTGTTATTGAAGCTAGAGTTGATAAAGGTAGAGGTGTTGTTGCTACATTGTTAGTACAAAATGGTACTTTAAAACATCAAGACCATATTGTAGTAGGTGCAACATATGGAAGAATTAGACAAATGAGAGATGATTTAGGTCGAGTTATTAAATCAGCAGGTCCATCTAAACCAGTAGAGTTAATGGGTTTAAATGATTTACCTGAAGCTGGAGATAAATTCATGGCATTTGCTGATGAAAAGATGGCTCGAGATATTGCTTCTAAGCGTAAAGAAGAAAAAATTGAAAGTGAACGCCGTGGTTCTAGTGCAATGTCATTAGAAGATCTTAAAAATAAAATTAAAGAGGGCGAAACTCAAACAATCAATGTTATTGTTAAAGCTGACGTTCAAGGTTCTGCTGAAGCTGTTAAACAAGCCCTTGAAAAAATTGAAGTTGAAGGTGTCAAAGTTGAGGTTATTAGATCTCAAGCAGGTGCGATTACTGAATCTGATATTATCCTAGCTTCTGCATCTAATGCGATTGTTTATGGTTTTAATGTTAGACCAGATGCTGTTGTTAGAAAGAAAGCAGAAGATGAAAAAGTAGATGTTAGATTACATAAGATTATTTATGACATCGTTGAAGAAATGGAAAAAGCGATGACTGGTATGTTAGCACCTGAATTAGTCGAAGTTGTTACAGGTCAAGCAGAAGTTAGACAACTATATAAAGTATCAAGACTTGGTACGATTGCCGGTTGTTATGTAACTGCTGGGTCAATTAAACGTGATTCATTAGTGAGAATTATTCGTAATGGTATTGTTGTTTATGAAGGAAAACTTTCTTCCCTTAAACGCTTTAAAAACGATGTAAAAGAAGTCGCTTTAGGATATGAATGTGGTATCATGGTAGAGAATTATAACGATTTTAAAGAGCAAGATATTATTGAAGGCTACGAAATGAAGGAAGTTAGACCAGAATAGAGGGTGGGAAAATGTCTTTCAAACAAGATCGTTTATCTGTTTCAGTTATGAAACACTTAAGTGAAATTATTACTTATGAAGTGAAGAATCCTGAAATTGGTTTTGTTACCATTACAGGTGTCGATGTTAGTCCGGATGGTTCTTATGCTAAAGTTTATGTTACATTCTTAGGTACTAAGGATGTATCTAAAAACTTAAAAGCACTTGAAAGAACTAAAGGATTCTTACGAACTAAATTATCAAAAAGATTAGGCAAACGAATTGTTCCTGAATTAAACTTTGTCCTTGATAAATCTTATGATGAAGGAAATAAAATCGAAAGTATCCTTAAAAATCTAGGTTTAGAAGATGATGAAGACATCGAAGAGGATTTTGATGAAGACGTTTATAATAAAGAGTTAGATAAATACTTCAATGAAGATTTCGATGTTGAAGAGTTAGATGAATACTTCAATGAAGACTTAGATGAAGATGATTTTGACGAAGATGACTTCGAAGATGAAGACTTCGATGACGAAGAAGAATAAAGATAAATTTTAGAAGTGTTTCTATAATAATAAATAGAGACACTTTTTTTATTATAAAATAAGTTATAAAACATCAATAATATATTCTTTTAAGTTTTTGATTTATCTTGAGTAATATGGCTATAAATGGTAAAATTAAATAAGTGAGTTTATGAAGAATAAGCCTTTTTTAATGCCTTATATAAACAATTAGCGTTTATATAATGAAGTAATTATTTAAAGATGTGTTAATAATAGGAAGGGGGATGTAAAATGTTAAAAGAAATGATAAATAATTTAACTAATAAGGAACTTTTAGCATATCTAGAAGGGATGCATCCTCATGATATTGCTAAGGAGTTTAGTGAATTAAGTTTAGAAGAACAAGAAAGAATAGCATCACTTTTAGATACAGAAACATTTTCAGAAGTAATGACTTATCTTGATCCAAGTGATGCAGCAGAATACCTCTCTGATTTAGATTTAAAAGAACAAGTCAATATTATTAATTACATGGATCCTGATGATGCGACTGATATTATTTTAGAATATGATTCTGTTGAGCAAAAAGAAATTATTGATGAACTAGAAGATAAAGAAGATATTAAGAAATTAATTCTTTATGATGAGAATCAAGCTGGTGCTTATATGACTAGTAGTTTTATTTCTCTTCATCCAGAATTAAATGTTAAACAGGCTACAAAAATATTAATTAAAGAAGCGCCAAATGTTGAATCAATTAACACTTTATTTGTTGTTGATCATCATAATAAATATTTAGGTACACTTTCATTTAAAACTCTAGTTGCCTCAAAGATGCCTTTAAGTGTTAGTGATATTTTAACTAAGACACCTGCTTATTATGATTTAGATCATATTGATGAAGTTGTCCAAGGAATTAGACACTACGGGGGATATGAAGTGCCAATTATTAATAGTAATGAAGAACTTCTAGGAGTTATTACAATTGATGACGTTTTAGATATTTATGAAGAACAATCGCAAGAAGATTATGAAAAGTTATCTGCATTACCTCAAAGTGATACTAAAAACCCTTTGTTTTCAGCGTTTTTACGTTTGCCATGGTTAATTATCCTTTTAATCTTATCTCTTCCTATTGCCTTTGTAACAAGCTTGTTTGAAGAAGTTTTAGCATCAGTTGTCTTGCTAGCGATGTTTCAACCTTTAATTTTGGATGCTGGTGGAGATGTTGCTACTCAAACTCTTGCGGTTACTTTAATAACTTTAAATAATAAAGAAGGAAGGCCTTTTAAGAATGGCGTTAAAGAAATTATTACAGGGTTTATAAATGGGATTGTCTTAGGAGTGCTTGCTTTTATCGCTACAATAATTGTGGCAAAAATGATTGATTCAAATCATGTTTTAGCTTTAGCATTAGTTGTTTCAGTTTCACTATGGTTAACTGTCTTTTTAGGACCAATTATTGGCTTTTTGGTTCCTGTTAGTTTAAAAAAGTTAAAAATAGATCCTGCGATTGCTTCTGGACCATTTATTACAACGTTAATTGATATCTTTAGTTTATTAATCTATTTAGGATTATCGACTCTCCTGTTAGGAGGTGTGATTAATGTATAAGATTGATTTTAAGCAAAATGATACAAAATTAAAAAAAGAATTACAAAAGTTACATATTGCGGATTTGGCTATTGTTTTTGAAAATGAAGATGAAGAAATTCAAGATCGAATTTATCGTTTAATCGATAGAAAACATATGATTAAAGTGATTCCTGAATTAGCCGATGAAGTCGTTAAAAAATTATTTAGACGTATCCCAGAAAAAGATATAACACATATTTTATCTGCTTTAGAGTCTGATGATTTAAGAAATTTATTAATGCTTTTTAATAGAGAAGAACAACAAAAATATATTAAACAGTTAAATGTTACTGATCAAGATAAAATTTTAAAACTTTTAAGCTATGATGAAGAAGTAGCAGCTTCTTTAATGTCGACTGATTTTATAAGTATTAATAAAACAATGAGTATAAAAGAAGCAACTCATTATGTAATCACTACTTTTGATGAAAAATATTATTTAGATACTATTTTTATCACAGATTTAGACAATAAATTATTAGGTATTATTGACATCAAGGATTTAATTATTGCTAGGCCAAATGATGATATTAACGAAATCATGGAAAGAAAGTTTTATTATGTATTAGAAGATACAAGCATTGATTTTGCTATTTCAAAGATTAAGGACTATGACTTAAAAGTGTTACCAGTATTAAATCAAGAAAATCAAATTTTAGGAATTATTACTTCTGATGATGTTTTACATTATATGGAAGAAGAACATATTAGTGATTATCAAGCTATTGTGGCAGTTAGTGATCATAGCGATGAACTTTCTCCACTTAAACGTTCAAAACAAAGAATACCTTGGCTTTTAATGTCAGTTATAATGAACTTAGTTATCGCTAGTTTCTTGTCCGTTTTCCAGCCGACCTTAGAAAAAGTTGTCGCACTTGTTTTCTTCCAACCAATGATTCTAGGTATGGCCGGAAATATTGGTACACAGTCTTTAGCAGTCACTATTTTAAATATCAATAATCAAGAAACTAGGATGGATAAGCATGTATTAAAAGAAGTATTTGTTGCTTTAATTAATAGTGTTTTAGTTGGAATAATTTCGTTTGGTATTGTCTTTTTATTCTTAAATTATATGACTCCAAGTGAATATAATGCTATATTAATTGGTATTGTAGTTGGTTTATCGTTATGTGGTTCGATGTTTATTTCGGCTTTAGCTTCCGTCTTTTTACCGATTATTCTCGATAAACTAGGTTTTGATATCGCTGCTGCTTCAGGACCTATTATTTCAACAATTAATGACTTTACAGCTTTAGGGATATACTTTGTAATTGCAACACTTATCTTAATTATATAAACTATTTATCTTTAGTTAAGGTAATAATGATGTTATAATCTCATCTTCACGGTTTGAAGAAAATAAAAAGAGGAAAAACTCAATATTTACTTGATTTCTTCTTCTTTTTATACAGTTATAAAATGTTGTATATAATTAGTAAGTTATACAATTTTTTAATTTTTTTATATAATTCTTTTTGTTGAGAATATTTCCTATTTAATTATAAAACAAATACTGCATATAAAGTAGTTAAGACTTGTGAACCATTATAAGTTGCACTATAGTGCATATCATGAACATTAGCCACTTTCGCGTTTCTGAATCGATTATAAATCACCTTTCGCATTTAATAAAGACTGTAAGTCTCACATCAATTGTAATATAACAATCACCCAGTTAGTATTATCAAAGTTATACTTGTAAATTTCTTATATCAAAGTTATTATTTAGGTATAAGAATGGAAGTAATAAGAATAAGTGTTTAATGTAATGAAGGTAAATTAATGAAAGGAATGATTATATGAAAAAATTTTGTCGGACTTTGTTAATCTTATTTGCTTCATTTGTAGTATATTGCATTATAACGCTGTAATTATAAATGCTCAAACTAAACCATTGACAGATATTTTTCTTATGATGACTATTTAAATAAAGATTATTCCCAATAACTTAACAAAGAATTCACTGGTAAATATTATAAAGTTGGAATTTGGGGACACCGTATGAAGATTAAGTATGGTGATAATATTAGACTAAGAGCTTATAGAATAGAAGATCTAGTTAGTGATATTATTGTTGGAACCTTTTCTTCAATTATAATAGAAAAATCAGTATCTTACACTGTACAAGAGAAAGTTACAACATCAAAGCAAGTTAAAGTTGGTATTATTGAAATGATAAATGCTTCTGTTAAACTTGAAGATCTTATTGATGTTGGTACTAGTACTCAAACAACAAGAGAATAAAACTTTACTATAGAAAGAACTTATGCAGAATCGTTAACACAAGATTATGCTATTAATTTCGATGTTGATTTGGACAAAATACCATCTGATAAGGTTAGTTTCTCAATTAGTCGAGTGGCAATTTTTCTTGAGTTAGAAGTTGATTACTCATATACTGAAGAGCAGAAATGGGATTTATTTAAAGGTTATTATTGGGTAAAATTAGGCGATACAGAGAGAAAGAATTATGTGAGTAGATTTTATATTGGTGATGTTATATCTTTCTGCTATAACGACGATACATTTGGAAATACCGAAATTGGTTTGTATAAGTTAGAGACCATAAAAGAATATTAGTTTGAATAATAAGGAGGTTAGTAGCAATGAAATTTAATAAAATTAAGTATAATATTATCTTCATTGCGTGTTTTTCACTTATTAACTTTTTACTTGCATTCTTAATATTTTATATATGTTTTTATTTAATTGCACAACTATCCCCCTTGTACGATTTATATAATAGTTTACATGATAATTATGTTTATGCATATAATGACATATCACTAGAGATATCTCTAAGTGAAAACATGAAAAAAAGTGCTGTTTATTATAAGTTTGATTATATAGAGATCGATAATGAATATAGAATGGTTTTAAGAACTAACAAAAAGGGTATTGAATTAGGAATACCATATTTTTCAAACTATTCTAATCTTTTGTTCTTTCGTTTTAATGACTTTGAGATTACTGAAAAAACATTATTAACAAGTAATTATAAATATACGGATAGTGAAGTTAAGTATGCACCGTATTTTAGTGGATATAAATTGAGTAATTACTTCTTAAAAATTGATTTTAATTTAGACTATCTTATGATAGATGATGATTATTTCCTTAACAATAGAGACTATGACTTAATTATTATAACTGAAGATACATCAAAATTAAGTCCAATAATTAGTGATGATATATATGATAATAGATTTATTACTAATGGTAAAATATTAAAAAATAACGGGTTAAGTACATATCAAACGCAAATTAATATACTTTTGCTCTTAAGTGTTATCCCGTTGATTTTTTCATCCTTTGCATTAAAAAATATGTATATTTACTATTTAAAGTGTAACAAGAATGAAATAATAATTAATTATATTTTTTATAAATCATATAAAAAGAATGTTTTTGATAATTTTGTTGAATTATTTACTCTCGCTTTTATACCATCTTTTTTAGCTTTGGTGGTTGTCTATATTTTGAATAATTCTCCATCAATTACTGCTTTTATTATAGCATTGTTACTTTTGCTTATCATTGAAATCATTACTATCTATATGAATTCAAGAAAGCAAATTTATAGAATATTAAGTAAAAAAGATTGGAGGAATATTTCATGATAAGACTTGATATAACAAATAAAAGTTTTGGTGAAAAACTTATTTTTAAAAACACAACATTTCATGCTAGTAAAGGCGAATTTATTGGTATTAAAGGTGAATCAGGAGTAGGAAAAAGTACTTTATTATCAATGATTGGACTTTTGGATAATTTTTCAGGTAAATATGAGCTATATAATGATGTAATTACTAGGAAAAATAAAGAACAAATAAGGATAAACAACTTTGCTTATGTTTTTCAAAATCCATATTTGATTCCATATCTAACAGTTAGAGAAAATATATTAATGCCTAGTAAAAATTTAAAATTTAAATTATCTAGTGAAGAAGTTGCTGAAGCTGCTAAAAGGTTTAATATTTTTGATTTACTAGATAGAACTCCAGTTAATTTATCAAGTGGTGAAGCTGAAAGAGTTGCGCTTTGTCGTGCTGTATTATCAAAAAGAGAA
>DUOZ01000127.1 GCA_012838555.1 bacterium
CAAGAGAGCCGCCCTCAACGAGGCGGCGATTAACCTCTTGCCTGACTTTAACCGCAGAAAGCTTCTCCCGGAGCAATTGAATCATCAAAGATATAAATTTCTGGATTATTTACAATGGCTCTAGCAATAGAGAGCCTTTGTTTTTGTCCTCCAGACACATTTGTTCCACCTTGAGCGATTGGAGACTCTAGACCAAGTTCTAATTTAGAAACAAACTCTTCTGCTTGAGCAACTTTAATAGCTTCCATCATTTTATCTTTAGGTATCTCATTTTCACCGATAGATAAATTAGAAGCAATAGTACCACTAAACAAGATTCCTTGTTGAGGTACATATCCAATTAAACTTCTTAAATCCTTAAGTTTAAAATCTTTAACATTAACACCATTAACTAATAACTCTCCCATTGTAACATCATAAAAGCGAGGAATTAAATTAATCAATGTTGATTTTCCACTACCTGTTGAGCCAACAAAAGCAACTGTTTCACCTTGTTTAATTGATAAATTAATATTTTCAATGACACAAGTTTCTGCATGTGGATATTTAAAACAAACATCTTTAAATTCAATTGCACCTTTTAAATCAGTGCTTGGTGTATTAGAAATAGGATCACTTACTTTTACATTTTTATTTAAGACTTCCATTATCCGATTTGCAGAAACCGAACCCCTAGGAATTAAAATAAATAAGAATGTAAGCATCATAAAGCTAAAGATTATTTGCATTGTATACATGGTATAAGAGGTTAATCTTCCTAAACCGACACTCATATCACCAAGTGAGCCATTACTTAGTAAATAAGCACCAATCCAGATGATTAATAAGTTTACCATGTTTAAGGTAAAGAACATGAATGGATCGATTAAACTCATTGCACGATTAACAAAAATATTAGTTTTTGTTACTTCATCATTTACTTCACCAAATTTTTCTTCTTGATATTGCTCACCATTATAAGCTCTTATTACACGTATTCCGGTTAAGTTTTCTCTTGTAACAAGATTTAATCTATCTATTAATTTTTGAATCTTTTTAAATTTAGGAATAACTACTACGAAGATAACATTTACCATCAAGACAATAGCAACAATACCAACAGCAATTATAGAGGTTATTTCTGTTGAAAAACCTAACACCATACCAATACCTCTAATAGCCATTATTGGTGCAGTTATTGCCATATTAAGTCCAATCATGACAACTTGTTGAACTTGTTGAACATCATTGGTCGTTCTAGTTATTAAGGAAGCTGTAGAAAAACTATTAATTTCTTCCATAGAGAAAGAATCAACTTTTTCAAAAATCATTTTTCTTAATCTTCTTGAAAAATCAGCAGCCATTCTAACCGCTAAATATGATGTTGAAGCTCTAGCTAAAATACTACCAACACTAATTCCGGCCATTTCTAGAGCAACTCGGCCTAGAACATTTCTATCTGTATTTTTAGCTAGTAACATATCAACTATTTTTTGGATATAATCAGCTAAGGTTAAATCACAAGATACTTGGATATAAACCAATAAGACAATTAGAATAATTACTATGTAGTAATACCATTTAAAATATTTCAATATTCTTAACATAGAAACGTCCTTTCTATTCTGTTCTTAATGCTTCTACTGGATCTTTTTTCGCTGCAATACTTGAAGGAATTAATCCAGAGATTAATGTAAGAGTCATACTAATAACAATTAGGATGATTCCATGTATTAGATTTAAAGATGCTAAACCCTCAATCTCTACCAATTTTCCTAGGATAATATTAATAGGGAAAGAAACAATTATTGTAAATATAACACCAATTAAACCAGAAATAAAACCAATAATTATTGTCTCTGCATTAAAGACACGTGATATATCTTTTTTCCGAGCACCTATACTTCTTAAAATTCCAATTTCTTTCGTTCTTTCTAGTACTGAAATATAAGTTATAATACCTATCATAATGGATGATACAACTAAAGAAACCGCAGTAAAGGCAATTAAAATATAACTAATAACATCGATAATCGTATTAATTGTATTTAAAATTGTTTCCATCATATCAGTATAAAAGATCTTATCTTCATCATTTGTTATTGATTCGTTATATTTATCCAAATGTTCTTTAATTAATTCTTTAGAAGCAAAATCTTTAGGATAAATACTGATATTAACTGGTGTAGTTCTTCCACCTAAATCTTTGATTATTTCTTGATATTGAGCCTCAATTGATTTTTCTGGTTTTTCTTGGAATGGTTCACCACTAAAGACATTAATAGTAGGATGATCAAGTTGCCATTTAACAATATTAGATGATAATGAATTTTCTAAGACATGTTCAGTTAATCCTTTAGTATAAACAACTGTACTAGTTAAAGCACCGAAATTTATATCTTTTTTAACTCTTAGAATACCTGTGATTTTTAAGGTTGTTCCACCATTATAAAGTTCTTCATTTACTACTTCTTTATTGAATTTCAAACCTGATTCATCTTCTTTATATAAATCATCATTTAAGATTAATTTATATTCTTTACCAATAATTTCGTTAAAATCAAGACTTTCAATTTCATCACCTATCTTGTATAAACCCAAGCTAAATAAGGTAACATCAGTTATTTGGTTGTATTTATCGACTACTAAAGCAATTTCATTGATTTCTTGAGGGAAGCTACCTCCAATTTTGTCATATTGAGAATTTATAAAATCATAATTATCTGGTATTTCCTGCCAAGAAGAAGTATCAACTGAAGTATAGAAATCCATATTATTAACATCAACTTTTTGATAAACATTTAACTTAACTCCATAATCAAAACTAATGGCATTATATAAATTTGGATTAAGAGTCTTAACATAATTTTCAACATAATCATCTGTAATTTTATTTTTAATAACGACTTTACCCATTTTCTCTGAAATTTTATTAATATTAACTTTTTGTTCTTCTGGAAACTCTTTTAGATTATTCATAAAATTTGATTGCTGCAATTGTGAAAAATCAATGGCAGTTTCACTTATAGTTAAAGGGTAAGCTGTCAGGGTATCTGATTGAACTTTAGCAATGTAATTTCTAAAACCATTAGATAATGCTAGAACTAATGCTATACCTATAATACCAATACTTCCTGCAAAACTAGTAAGAGCAGTTCTAATCTTTTTAGTACTCAAATTTCTAAAACTTAATGATAATGCGGTAAAAAAGGACATTGACGTTTTAACAGGACGATATTTTTCATCAATCACTTTTTTAGTTTCAACTTCATAAGGATTAGAATCATCAATAACTAAACCATCTTGTAATTTTATAATTCTAGTTGAATATTTATAAGCAATATCACTATTATGGGTAACCATAATTACAAGTCGGTCTTTAGCAATCTCTTTTAATAAATCCATTATTTGAGCACTTGTTTTAGTATCTAATGCTCCAGTTGGTTCATCAGCAAGTAAGATTTCTGGATTATTAACTAGTGCACGAGCAATTGCAACTCTTTGCATTTGACCTCCAGAAAGTTGATTTGGTTTTTTATAAATTTGATCTTTTAAACCAACTCGTTCAAGTGCTTCAATAGCACGTTTTTTTCTTTCGCTTGCAGATATGCCTGATAATGTAAGTGCTAGTTCAACATTACTTAATACATTTATATGCATAATTAAATTGTAATTTTGGAAAACAAAACCTACAGAGTGATTACGATAACTATCCCAATCTTGATCGCTAAAATGACTTGTTGGCTTATTATTAATATGCATTGAACCTCTTGTATATCGATCTAAGCCACCAATAATATTTAATAGTGTTGTTTTACCACACCCAGAAGGACCTAATATCGAAACAAACTCATTCTTTCTAAAATTTAAGCTGACACCTCTTAAGGCTTCAACTCTTGTATTTCCAACTTTATAATGCTTAATAATATTGTTTAACCTTAACATATTCTCTACCCCTCACTATTTATAATGTCTAACAACTTTTTAATAAGTTTTATTAGTGTTAAAGTGTCTTCCTCACCTAACTTATTAACGATACCATTCATATAAGAAATTAATCTTTGTTTGTTACCTAAATAAATATCATTTGCTTTTTGACTTAATGCAATATAAACAGACTTTTTATCTCCAGGTTTTCTTACACGAACAACTAATTCTTTTTCTTCTAATCCATTAATAACCTTATTAATATAAGGCCGTGAAACTTTCATTTTTTCACTTATCTCTTTTACTTGAACTAATGAATCTTTATCATCTTTGTATTGATGCTCTAACAGCATTCCTATCACAAAAATTTCATTAACATTTAAATCTTTAGGTTGAAACCCTCTTTTAATATCTTTATTTAACGTTCTTAGTAAACTCAATAATTCTTTTGCATTTGGTAAAAATTCCATCTTATAACCTCATTTTAGTTAACCTAGTTAATAATAGTCACGTTTTATATTATAATCGCATTTTTCAATATGTCAAATACTA
>DUOZ01000128.1 GCA_012838555.1 bacterium
AAAGGTAGTCAAGTTAATGATGAGTTTAGAATTAAAGATGAAAAGGTTGTAACTTCAACAAATAATAATGGAGGTATTAACGGCGGCATTAGTAATGGTATGCCTATAATTATTAAAAGTGTCGTAAAGCCTACAGCATCTATCGCCAAGAAACAACAAACAGTAGATATTAATGAATTTAAAGAAACAACTATTAAGATTAAGAGCAGGCATGATCCATGTATTGCATCTAGAATTAGTGTAGTTATCGATAGTGTCGTTGCCTTAACTATATTAGATGAAATATGTTTAAGAGAAGGTTATTTATGGATGAGGTGAGAAAATGGAGTATGCTTTAGTAAGTGGTAATAATATAAAATCACACTCACCTTTAATTCATCATTTAATCACCTCTTTAAACTATCAAACTTTAATATTAAATAAAAGTGAATTTGATACTTTTATGAGTACTAAATCTTTTAAAGGTTTAAATATAACAATTCCTTATAAAAAGGATGTAATTAATTATTTAGATGAAATTGATGAATTAGCTAAATCTTTAGGTGTAGTTAATACTGTAGTTAATCAAAATGGTAAGTTAATTGGTTATAATACTGATTATTATGGTTTTTCTTTTATGCTTGATTATTTTAAAGTTGATGTAAAAGATAAAAAAGTAATTATTTTAGGAAGTGGAGCGACCTCTAATACGGTTGAATTAGTTTTAAAAAATAAAAAAGCTAAGACAATATTAAAGGTTAGTAGAAGGAAAACAGGACCAAATATTATAAGTTATAATGAAATTTACAATCATCAAGATGTCGATGTTATTGTTAATACGACTCCTGTTAAAGATGTTTCTATAATTGATTTTAATAAAATCAAACCATCTTTTGTAATTGATGTTAACTATAATCCTTTATATAGTAGAATTTTAGTAGAAGCTAAGATGAATAAGATTAAAGTTGTTAATGGGTTAATGATGTTAGTAGCTCAAGCTTTCTTAGCAGATGAATTATTTTTAAGTAAGAAACTAGATCCAAGTATTATTTTAAAGGTTTATAAAAAGGTTAAGAGTCAACTTTTATCAATAGCTTTAATAGGTTTATCTTATAGTGGTAAAACAACCTTAGCGAAAGAGTTTGCAAATAAATATGGATTTAATTATATTGATACTGATGAAGAGATTGAAAAATTAACATCCTTGAAAATAAGAGATATTTTTAAAAATCATGGTGAAGATTATTTTAGAGAAATAGAATCTAAAATTGTTAAAGATGTTTCCTTATTAAATCATTCCATTATCTCTTTAGGTGGAGGAGTCATTTTAAATAAAGAAAATATTATAAATTTAGCATCTAACTGTGTTATTGTTCATTTAACTCGTGATGTTAAACAAATTAAGTTAAATGATGATCGACCTTTAATAAAAGATAAAGATGATTTAGTTAGTTTAAATAAAAAAAGATATCTTTTATATGAACAATATAGTGATGTTACTATTATTAATAATGGTACAATAGAAGATGCGACTAATAAAATCAAGGAGGTATTTAATGAATATCTTAGTTATTAATGGACCGAACTTAAATTTGCTTGGGATTAGAGAGCAAGATATTTATGGTTTAGTTACTTATGATGAATTAGTTAAGCAAATAAAAATGTGGGCAGATGAATTAAATTTAAATGTTAAAATCTTTCAAAGTAATCATGAAGGTGAAATTATAGATGAAATTCATTCTGCTTATAATAACTTTGATGGTATTATTATTAATGCAGGTGGTTATTCTCATACTAGCATTGCTATTATGGATGCGTTAAAAGCTATTAATTTACCAACTGTGGAAGTACACATTAGTGATATTTATAATCGAGAAGATTTTAGAAAAATCTCTTATATCTCTTTAGTTGCTAAAAAGTGTATTGTTGGACTAGGAGTTATTGGTTATAAAGAAGCACTTAAATATTTTAAAGATTCTGAGGTGTTATAAATGTTAATTATTATTAAAAAAGAAATTAATGAAAATGAGTTACAACCTTTATTAAATGAAGTTAAAACCCATGATTTAAAATATGCTTATTTAAATGGGGAAGAATATGACATATTAAGGCTTGAAGGTAATTTGACTAAAGTTGATGAAAAGAAGATTTCAGCCTTTGATTTTGTATTGCAAGTTATTAAAATTAGTCCTTCATATCAAAAAGTTTCAAATAAAGATGAACAAAGTTTTATAAATGTAAATGGTATTAAAATTGGAAGAAATGAAAGTATTGTAGTTATGGCTGGTCCTTGTTCAATTGAAAATTATGACCAATTAAAAAGAATTGGAACACAAGTTAAACATTTTGGTGCAGCTTTTTTACGAGCTGGAGCCTATAAACCACGAACTTCACCTTATTCTTTCCAAGGTTTAAAAAGTGAAGGAATAAGCATATTAAAGCGTGTTAAAGAAGAATTAAAAATGCCTGTAGTTAGTGAAATTACTAGCATTTTAGCTATAGATGAATTTAAAGATGTCGATATTATTCAAATTGGTGCTAGGAACATGCAAAATTATAAATTACTTAAAGCTGTAGCAAAGTTAAATAAACCAATATTATTAAAAAGAGGTTTTGCATCGACCGTTGAAGAATGGTTAATGTCAGCAGAGTACATTATTAAAGAAGGAAATAATCAGGTTATATTATGTGAAAGAGGAGTTAGGTCATTTGAACCATTGACGAGATTCAGTCTCGATTTTAGTGTAATTCCTCTTATTAAAAAATTATCAAATTTACCAATTATAGTTGATCCTAGTCATGCTAGTGGTCATTTTGAACTAGTTGAATCACTATCACTAGCAGTGATAGCAGCTGGTGCGGATGGTCTAATTATTGAAGTTCATGATAAACCTTTTGAAGCTCTTTCAGATGGAATCCAATCCATTAAACCTGACCGTTTTGCTTCATTAATGGAAAAAGCTAAAAAGGTAGCCCATGCTATCGGGAGGGATATGTTTTGAAAATAAAAATCTATCCTTCTAAAGTTAAAGGAGTTATTAAAGCTCCGCCTTCAAAAAGTTATTTACATCGTGTTATTATTTCAGCAGCATTATCTAATGGTGAGTCTTTAATCAATAATGTTTCATTAAATGATGATGTGACAATGACGATAAACGCTTTAAAAAAACTCGGAGCATCAATAACTTACTCTAAAAACACTTTAAAAATTATGGGAATTGAACCTAAGTTACATATGTTTGATTATCTAGAGATTGATTGTAACCAATCGGGTTCAACTTTACGTTTTTTAATTCCTTTATGTTCGTATTTATCTAAAAAAACAAAATTTATAGGAAAAGAGTCGCTTTTTATTAGACCTTTAGATGAATATGAAAAATTATTTAAAAAGAATAATTTAATTTTTGATTTAAAGCCTGATTCTTTACTAGTTGAAGGACCTTTAATAAGTAACCAATATGAATTATCAATTGATAAATCAAGTCAGTTTTTAACAGGTTTACTTTTTTTAACACCTTTATTAAATATTGATACAAATATTAAATTTACTAATTCAAATAATAATTCAATTTCTTTTGTTAAGATGACTTTAGAAATTTTAAGTTATTTTGGAATTAAGTATCTTATTCAAGATAATTTGATTAAGATTTTAGGTAATCAAGAATTTAAAGCAGGTAATTATCATATTGAAGGTGATTATTCTTTAAGTGCTTTTTATTTACTTTTAGGGCTAACTAATGGAGAAATAACCATAACTGATTTAAATTTAAATTCAATTCAAGGGGATAAAGCGATTTTAGATATTATAAAATTATCTAATGGAGATATTAGTATTAAAAGCAATAGTATTTCAACGAGATTAAGTAAAATTACTAGTTTTAATTATTCACTTGCTGATTGTATTGATTTAGGTCCCCTTTTAAGTGTTTATGCATTATTCGGTAATGATGAAACTAGATTACTAGATGCCTCTAATTTAAAGTTAAAAGAATCAGATAGAGTTAATGCGATTATAAATGAACTTAAAAAAGTTGGAGCTCAGATATTATTTGAAAATGATACTTTAATTATTAGGCCATCTAAATTAATTGAAAAAGATAACCTCTTTTATGCTCATGAAGATCATCGAATCGCTTTTGCATTAACATTACTAGCACTTAATTTAAAAAATCCTTCAGTAATTGAAGGAATTGAGTGTGTTAATAAATCATATAGTGATTTTTTAATTGATATTAAGAAAATTGGTATTAATTACGAATTAATTGATTAATTATTACATCCAAGTTATCTTTCGCTCGTTTTTATTAATAATTCTTTTAACGTTTTCTCTGTGTCTAAAAATTAATAAAATTGTAATTAATATAATAGCAAGATTAAAATATAATGATGGTTTTAAATTATGTAACATAATAGTAAATATAAACGGAATAAAAGAAACAATTGATGTTAAAACCATTGATGTCATTGATGATAAAGAAACAATTTTAGTTAATTTTAATAAACTAAAGAATGAAACTGCAAAAACTAGGACTAAAAACGGATTAGTAAATAGTAAGAAGCCAACAGCGACACTTACAGCTTTACCACCTCTAAATGAGGCAAATAGAGGATAACAATGACCTAGAACACCAAATAATAATGATATATATATACTTTCACTAGTTGTTTTTGTTATGGCTAAATTAAATAAAGGAACTAATAAATAAGTAATAAAAAGACCAGCAAAAACAACTTTTAAGATATCTAAAGCCATGACACTTACACCAGCTTTTGCTCCTAGGACTCTACCAGCATTGGTACCACCTAGGTTTTTTGAACCGTATTGTCTAATGTCTTTATTAAAGAAAAGTTTCCCGATAATAAGTGCCCACGGGATTGAACCAAACAAGTAAGAAACGACACTTGAGGTAATTAAAAATAAGATTTCGCTCGTTTGCATATAAACACCTCGCATAGAAAAATTATACATGACAGTAATGCAAAATCAAAGGATTTTTAGTATAATGGAAAGGTAAGTTGAAAGGGTTGATGGTTTTTATGGACAATAAAATTAACAAAAACAGCTATTCTGAATCGGATATCCAGATACTAGAAGGACTTGAAGCAGTTAGAAAACGTCCTGCTATGTATATTGGTTCAACTGATGGAAGAGGACTTCATCAGTTAATCTGGGAAATCGTTGACAATGCATTAGACGAGAAAATGAGTGGTTTTGGTGAAAAAATTACAGTTACCATTCATAAGGATAATTCGATTCGTGTCCAAGATAATGGTCGGGGTATTCCACCAGGTAAACACGTCTCAGGAAAATCAACCCCAGAAGTAATTTTTACTGTTTTACATGCTGGTGGTAAATTTGATAATAATGGAGGATATAAAATTAGCTCTGGTCTTCACGGAGTCGGTGCCTCTGTTGTTAATGCTTTATCTAGTTGGTTAGAACTTAAAATCTATCGTGATGGAAAGATTTATCAAATGCGTTTTGAACATGGTAGAGTAGTAAAAGATATCGAAGTTATTGGTAATACTAATAAAACAGGAACAGAAATTTGGTTTAAACCAGATCCTAAGATTTTTACTCAAACAGAAGTTAATCATGCGACTGTTTCTGATCGTTTACAAGAAACGGCTTTTATTTTAAAAAATACTGAGATGGTGTTAATAGATGAACGCCTTTCTACAGTTGAAAATTATAAATATGAAGAAGGAATTCTAGCTTATGTAGAAGCTTTATGTGAAGGAAAAAATCCTATGTTTCCTCCAGTCTATTTTGAAGGAAGCGTTCAAGGAATTGAAATTGAATATGCTTTTGAGTATGTCGATGACTTTTATGGTGAGATGCTAGCGTCTTTTGTTAACAATATTCGGACAAAAGATGGTGGGACTCACGAGACAGGCTTAAAAAGTGGAATTACAAGGGCTTTTAATGATTATGCCCGTAAATATGGTTTGTTAAAAGAAAAAGATAAAAATTTAGATGGTGTTGATATTCGAGAAGGTTTAGCTTGTGTCTTATCAATTAGAGTACCTGAAAATATGCTACAGTTTGAAGGCCAAGTTAAAAATAAATTTGGAACAGCTGAAGTTAAGCCTATTATCGAAAACTTTATTTATGAAAAAATATCCTACTTTTTAGAAGAAAATAATCCTCAAGCGACTTCTTTAATTAATAAAGCTATTAAGGCTAGAGATGTTAGAGAAGCATCAAGAAAAGCAAGAGAAGATGCTAGAAAAGTTTCTAAATCAATTAAAGTTGACCGCGGAGTTATTTCTAAATTAACACCTGCTCAATCTAAAAACTCTGAATTAAATGAATTATTCTTAGTAGAAGGGGACTCAGCAGGTGGAAGTGCTAAACAAGGAAGAGACCGAAAATTCCAAGCCATCTTATCGCTACGAGGTAAAGTTTTAAATACAGAAAAATCTGATATTAATTCTTTACTTGATAACAATGAATTAAAAACTTTAATTTACGCAATCGGTTCAGATATTGGCTCAAAGTTTGATATTGATCAAGTTAACTTTGGAAAAGTCATTATTATGACTGATGCTGATATGGATGGTGCACATATTCAAGTTTTATTGATTACATTCTTCTATCGTTATATGAGAGAGTTAATTGAACATGGTCGTTTATATGTGGCAATGCCTCCTTTATATAAAGTTCAAAAATCAACATCTAAAGGTGTTAAGTTCCGTTATTGTTGGGATGATAATGAATTAGAAGAAGCTAAAAAAGAAATCGGTCCAGGTTATTCAATTGTCCGATTTAAAGGTTTAGGTGAAATGCAAAGTGACCAACTATGGGAAACAACCATGAATCCTAAAACAAGAACCTTGATGCAAGTTACAATTGATGATGCAACACAAGCAGAAAGAAGAATTACAACTTTAATGGGTAATAAAGCTGAACTAAGAAAAAGATGGATCGAGCAAAATATTCAATTTACTCTAGAAGATGATTTTAGTGTTGCTGGAGGTAAAGAGTAATGGCTGTAAGAAAGAAAAAAGTAGAAGAATTTCAAGAAAAAATAATCGTCTCTTCACTAGAAGATTTAGTTGGAGATCGATTTGGGAAATATGCAAAATATATTATTCAAGAAAGAGCATTACCTGATGTTAGAGATGGTTTAAAACCAGTTCAAAGAAGAATACTTTATTCAATGTATATTGATGGGAATACTTCTAACAAACCATTCCGTAAATCAGCTAAAACTGTTGGAGCGGTCATGGCTAACTTTCACCCACATGGTGACTCAAGTATTTATGATGCCATGGTAAGAATGTCACAAGATTGGAAAATGCTACATCCATTTATATCAATGCAAGGTAATAATGGATCAATCGACAATGACCCACCAGCTGCGATGCGTTATACTGAGGCAAGATTGTCTTCTTTAAGTAATGAATTATTAAGAGATATTGAAAAAGATACAGTTGACTTTACTTATAACTTTGATGATACGATGTTAGAACCTACTGTCTTCCCTTCTAATTTTCCATCAGTTTTAGTTAATGGAAGTAAAGGAATTGCAGCTGGTTATTCAACTGATATACCGCCTCATAATTTAAAAGAAGTAACTGATGCGGTGATTTTACGTATTGAAAATCCATATTCTACAGTTGATGATATTATGAAAGTTTTAAAAGGACCTGATTTCCCTACAGGTGGTATCGTTCAAGGGAAAGAGGGAGTTAAAGAAGCTTTTGAAACAGGAAAAGGTAAAATTGTAATTAAATCTAAAGTTGATATAGTCGAAGAAAGAAATCTTACTAAGTTAGTAATATCAGAAATTCCATTTGAGGTTGTTAAAAGTGATATTGTCGTAGCAATTGATGAAATCAGAAAAAATAAGAAAATCGAGGGTATCATAGAGGTTAGAGATGAATCTGACAGAGATGGTTTAAGTATTGTTGTCGACCTTAAAAAGGAGGCTGATGCTGATTTAATATTAAATTATTTAATGAAAAACGCGAAGCTAAGAGTAAATTACAACTACAATATGGTTGTAATTAAAGACAAGCGTCCTTGTTTATTAGGTGTTATTGATATTCTTGACGCTTTCATTTCACATCGAGTTGAAGTTGTTGAAAGAAGAAGTCGTTTTGAATTAAATAAAGCTGAAAATCGTCTTCACATCATTGAGGGCCTAATTATAGCAATTAATGCTTTAGATGAAGTAATTAAGATAATTCGTGCTTCAAAGGATAAACAAGATTCAAAGAAAAATTTAATACAAAGATTTAATATTACTGAAAAACAAGCAGAAGCGATTGTTAATTTACAACTTTATCGTTTATCATCAACTGATATTAACGATTTAAAACATGAACAAACTGAATTAAATAAACTAGTTGCTCATCTTACTAAGTTATTAAATACACCTAGTAAGATTAGAAAATTAGTTGCTGATGAATTAAGAGAAGTTGCAAATAAATACCAATTACCTCGTAAGAGTCAACTTGAAAAAGAAGTAGATGAAATTTCAATTGATAAGGTCGACTTAGTTGTTAAAGAGAATGTAATGGTAGCTGTCACGATGAGTGGTTATTTTAAACGTTCATCAATGAAATCATATCAAGCTTCAGGAGATGTCGAACCAGGTTATAAAAATGGTGATATTGTGATTGCAACTGGTGAGGCTTATACTCTTGATACCTTATTAGCTTTTACTAATAAAGGTAACTTCTTATTCCTTCCTGTATTTGAACTTAAAGAAACTAAATGGAAGGATGAAGGAATTCATATTTCGAATTTAGTTAATGATATTAATAGTGAAGAAAAAATTGTATCCTGTATTTTAGTTAAGGATTTTGAAAAAGATTTAAATGTTATTTTAGCTTCAAAAGAAGGATTTATTAAACGGACATTATTAAAAGACTTTGTCTTAACTAGATATAATAAACCTTCTAAATGTATGAATTTAAAGACCGATGATGATGAATTAATTGGTGCTTGTTTAAGTAATGGTTTAAATAATGTTGTTTTAACGACACAAAATGGCTATGTACATTTATATCCTGAAGATGAAATAAGTATTAGTGGTCTTAGAACTTATGGCGTTACTACTAATAAATATGAAACTTTAGAAGGAAAAATTGTTAGTTTACATGTTGTACCCCAAGATAATAAAGTTTCATTATTTACAGTTACAAAAAATGGTGGAACAAAAGCTGTTTCATTAAATAATATAAAACTTAAAAGACGTACTAACCAAGGTACAATGGCGATGAGATTCTTTAAATCTGATCCACAAGAATTAGTTTCTTCAATTATCTTTACTAAAGATGATAAAGAAATCAAACTTTTATGTAGTGATGGTGAAATTATAAGTTTTAAAGATGATGATTTAAAACATCAACCATTAGAAAAAATGGTTAGATCAAATCCATCTTTTAAAGACGGTCAAAGTGCTATTTTATTAGCTTTTGAAAATCAAAAACTTATCACTACAGATGACGTAAATGAAAATGAAAACATAACTAATAAAGATATTAAAAATGAAGTTGTCGTTAATACTTTAGATGACTTTAATATCGATGATAGTATTAATTTATTTAATTTTGAAGAAGATGAATAGTTATTATTGGAAAATAATGGGATTAATTTTATCAATTCATAAATATAATGATTTATTCTATTTAGTTGATTAATATTAACATTTTATGTCTTAATGGGAATAAAACCGCTTTAATTCGAATATTTTGCTTAAATTTAGTAAAAAGTCGTATACCGCAATTGTTGACTTTTAATTATTTTTCTAATAAACTTGAAACGGAGACAAAATTCTACAAGTTACGCTAGATTATGAATAATATAATCAGTATATCTAAAACTAATAAAGATTAAATAAGGATTATATATAAGGAGGGCATATGTTAAAAACATTAATTATTGCAGATGATTCTACTGGAGCTAATGCAAGCGCTATCTTACTAACTAAAATGAGATTGTGTGCGGTTTCATTAATAGATTATAACAAAGTAAACTTAAATCAAAATGCTGATGTATTAGCTATTTCAACAGATTCTCGTGCAGTCGAAGAAACTGAAGCATACAATCGTGTATCTTCAGTATTAAGTAAAGTTAATGAAAATGATTTCAAAGTATTAAATAAAAGAATTGACTCAACATTAAGAGGAAATATCGGTGCTGAATTAAACGCATTCAAAGACCGTTTCCCTAATTTAAAAATCGCAATTGTACCAGTTTTCCCTTCATCAAAGAGGGTAACTGTTAATGGAATAATGTATGTTAATGGAATTAAACTAGAAGAAACTGATGTGGCAAAAGATCCAAAAATGCCTATTCATATTTCCAATGTTACTGACATTATTATGAAACAATTTAAAGGATCAGTTGCAAATATTTATCTTTACGATGTAAGAGATCCTTCTAAATTACCAGAATTAATTACAAAAACTTATGAAACTAATGATGCAATAATTTTTGATGGCGAGACTGATGCAGACATTAGAAAAATTTGTCAAGCATTAGTTAAAGCTAATATTCCAGTAATTGCTACGGACCCAGGTCCATTTACATATTTTTATACAAAAGAAGTTTTAAGAAAACAAAATGATAAAGCAAAAGGTCGATTCGTTTATCTAATTGGTAGTGTTACTGATAATACTTATAAACAATTAGTAGCTGCGTCAAAACATGAAGACTTTGAACTTCATTATATTAACCCTAATAAGTTATTAGAAGGGGATTATGAAGAGCTTACAAAAAAATTAGTCGAAAAGGTTAAAAAATCACCTAAGAAAGTTAATATCTTAACAACAACTGATTTAAATAACCCAGTTATTCTAGATTTAAAAGCAATCGGAGATAAATTAAATTTATCAACTGATGATGTTTCTAAAAAGATAAATGATGCCTTAGCTATTATTTTAACTAGAGTTCTTGATGAAAATAAGGATGTTTATGCTATTTTCACAAGTGGAGGAGATACTACCTTAGGTTTCTTAAACGAAGTTAACGCAGAAGGTTTTAAATTATTTAAACAAGTAATGCCTTTATGTGTATTTGGTGAGTTAGTTAAAGGTAGTTATGAAGGTTTAAAAATCATCACTAAGGGCGGAATGATTGGTGATGAAAATGCTTTTATTGAAATTAAAGACTTTTTAGAGGAGGAATTAGAAAATGAGTAAACCAATTATTGCAATACCAATCGGAGATCCAGCTGGAATCGGTCCAGAAATTGCCTTAAAAACACTAACACTAAAAGATATTTATGAAACTTGCAAACCTCTATTAATTGGTGATGTTAAAGTTTTACAAGATATGATAAAAGTTTGTAATTTAGATTTAACTATTAACCAAATAGATGAACAAAAAGATGGAAAATACGAATTAAATACTGTTGACGTCATTCATATTGATAATATCGATATGGATAAACTTGAAATTGGAAAAGTTCAAGCTATGTGCGGCCAAGCTGCATTTGATTACATTAAAAAATCAATTGAATTAGCTATGAACAAGCAAGTTGATGCTGTTGCAACAACTCCAATTAACAAAGAATCACTAAAAGCTGCAAATGTTCCATACATTGGCCATACAGAAATTTTTGCTGACTTGACTGGAACTGAAGATCCTCTAACTATGTTCGAAGTTGATGAACTTAGAGTATTCTTCCTATCCCGTCACGTCTCATTACGCCAAGCTCTTGATTTAGTTAAGAAAGACCGGATTGTTGATTATGTTAAAAGGTCAAATGATGCTCTTAAACGTTTAGGAGTAACTGGTCGTATCGCAGTTGCTGGTTTAAATCCTCATAGCGGAGAAAACGGATTATTCGGCTATGAAGAAGTTGATGAAATTGTTCCAGCAATCAAAGAATTAACTAAAGAAGGCATCGATGTAGTTGGACCTGTCCCTGCTGATTCAGTCTTTGCTTTAGGCTTAAAAGGGAATTACGCTGCTATTTTATCTTTATACCACGACCAAGGTCATATTGCGACAAAAACTTATGACTTCCATCGTACCATTTCAATTACGAATGGAATGCCAATTTTAAGAACTTCGGTCGACCATGGAACTGCTATGGATATTGCAGGTAAAAATATCGCAGACCCTTTAAGCATGATTGAAGCAGTTCGCTTAGCAGCAAAGTATGCACCTTATTTTACTAAGTAAATTTTTAAGTTATTAAAAGGGGGTTAATTTAATGACATTAACTACAATTCTATTAGCAGTCAATACTGGTCAAGTATTAATTGGTCTATTAGTTGGTATCGTGTTATTAATTGCAATGGTAACACTTACTAAAATTCATCCGTTCTTAGCACTTATTTTATCATCAATTGTTGTGGCATTAATCGCAGGGAGCCCAATCAATGAAATTCCAGGACAAATTACTTCTGGATTTGGTTCAACACTAGGTTCAATCGGTATTATCATCGGTTTAGGCGTAATTATGGGTCAGATTTTTGAAGAATCTGGCGCAGCTGAAAAAATGGCTCAAGTCTTTATCAAATTATTTGGTAAGGGTAGAGAACATATTGCACTTGCAGTTACAGGTTTCGTAGTTTCGATTCCTATTTTCTGTGATTCTGCATTCGTTATCTTATTCCCTATTGCAAAAGCAATTTCACAAAAAACAAGAAAGAACCTTATTCTTATTGCTGGTGCATTAGCGGCTGGTCTAGTTATCACTCATACACTAGTTCCTCCAACACCTGGTCCATTAACTGCAGCAAATACATTTGGTGTTGATTTAGGTATGATGATTCTATTTGGACTAATCGTAGCTATTCCATGTACAATTGCTGGTATCTACTACTTCAAATGGTTAGATAATAGATTAGTTATCTTACCTGATGAAAAAGGTGTTTCTCATAAAGTTGAAAAGAAAGAAGAAGTTAAAGTTGCTGATGTTAATTTAGACAGTGTCAAGAAACTTCCTTCAGCAGTTTTATCATTCGCACCTATTCTTGTACCAATTATCCTAATTTTATTAAACAATGTCTTCAATGCTATCTTTGATGACAAAAATAATATTGTTTATAAAATTGGTGCTTTCATTGGTAACCCAGTTGTAGCAGTTTCAATTGGTACTTTAGTTGCTATTTATGGTTTAGCATTAAGAACTCCTCGTAAAGAAGCTTTATCAAGTATGGATAAAGGTATCAAGAGTGCTGGTATCATCTTATTAGTTACTGGTGCTGGTGGTGCTTTAGGTAATGTTATTAAAGTAACTGGTGCAGGAGATGCAATTGCTAATACAATCGTTGATTGGAATATTCCAGTTATCTTATTACCGTTCATCGTTGCAACAGTAGTTCGCTTTATCCAAGGTTCAGGTACAGTTGCAATCGTTACAGCTTCATCAATCTGTGCTCCTATTATTGAACAAACTAATGCTTCACCATTATTCGCAGCTCTTGCAGCGTGTGTTGGTGCATTCTTCTTCTCATACTTCAATGATAGCTACTTCCACGTAGTTAACCGTTCAATCGGTGTAGAAGATTCTAAAGATCAATTATGGCTCTGGTCAGGTGCTACTACAGTTATCTGGGCAGCAGGCTTCATTACAGTAATGGTTCTTAACCTTATCTTTGGAAGCATTCTATAATTAATTTAAATAGCTAAAACTAGTTCGCAAGGACTAGTTTTTTTTTGTATTAATTGAATATTAATGATAAAATTAATTAGAGGTGGTTTAATGAATGTTAGATTGATCGCACTTAATGCTTTAATCGATATTATTAGCAAAAAGGGATATAGTAATTTAGTAGTAAATCAAACGATTAATAAAAGTAATCTATCACCTCAAGATCGGTCACTTTTAACGAAAATTGTTTATGGTACACTCCAAAATTACTATTTACTTGAATGGGAAGTAAATAAGTATATATCAAATAAAACAAATAGCAAAATAAAACTTTTGTTATTGATGTCTTGTTATCAATTAAGATTCTTAGATAATGTGCCTAGTTATGCAATTATTAATGAAGCAGTGTCAATAACTAAAGTAATACATTGTAGTTGGGCAGCAGGTTTTGTTAATGCTGTTTTAAGGAAATTAAATGATAATCCTCAAGGACCAAAGTTAGATGATTTTAAAGCTGAATTTGAGTATTATTCAATTAAATATTCATATCCTTATTGGCTGATTAAAATGTGGGTTAAACATTATGGTGAAGAAGTTACTCTTAAAATCTTGCAAGATAAGAGAGAACCTAATATCTCACTTAGAGTTAATACATTAAAAACAACTAAAGAGAATTTATTAAAGAATCCTTCATTTATAGAAGGGAACTTATCACCTGATGCTTTAATTTATAAAGGTGAAGAAGGATTAGGAACATTACAAGAATTAAAAGATGGATTAGTTGTAGTTCAAGATGAAGCTTCACAAATGAGCGCTTTGACTTTGAATCCTTCAAAAAATACTAGAGTTTTAGATATGTGTGCTGCTCCTGGAACAAAATCCACTCATTTAGCTCAAATTATGGAAAATACAGGTGAAATAACAGCGATTGATCTTCACGAACACCGCGTTGAGTTAATAAAAGAATCCTTAATTCGTTTAGGTGTAAATAGTGTAAAGACATTAGTATATGATTCAACTAAACTTGAAGAATTATATCAAAATGAAAGTTTTGATTATATATTGCTTGATGCTCCTTGCAGTGGTTTTGGAGTTGCTAAAAGAAAACCTGATATTTTAATTAATACACATCAAGAATCTTTAGATGAAATAATTAATTTACAAAGTAAATTACTAAAAGTTGCATCAAACCTTTTAAAAAAGGGTGGATTTATGGTATATTCTACTTGCACTCTAAATAAAAAAGAAAATGAGTTGCAAATAGCAAATTTATTAAAAGAAAGAAAAGATATAAAACTAATAAATGAACAGACAATCTATCCTTTCTTATATGATAGTGATGGATTTTATATTGCTAGATTAGAAAAAGTAGGTGTTTAGATGTATAACTTATATGACTTTTCATTAGAGAAGTTAGAAAAATTATTGATGGAAAAATATGGACAAAAGAAGTATCGAGCGACTCAATTATTTATTTGGATCTATGAAAAAAGAGTTAGAGATTTTGATTTAATGAGTGATATTTCGGCGTCTTTTAGGGAAGTCTTAAAAAGAGATTTTGTCTTAGAATTACCAGAAATTGAAACTAAACAAGTTTCTTTAGATGGTACTATAAAATTATTATTAAAAATGAAAGACGGAGTCAAAGTTGAAACAGTTTTAATGAGATATGATTATGGTAATTCTGTATGTGTTTCATCACAAGTTGGATGTAATATGGGTTGTTCTTTTTGTGCTTCAGGATTACTTTTAAAAAATAGAGATTTAACTCCTAGCGAATTAATTGGACAACTTCTAGTAATGGAAAGTTTAATGGAAGGTGAAAAAATTTCTCATGTAGTTGTAATGGGTAGCGGGGAACCGTTTGATAATTATGAAAATGTAATGGATTTTATTAGAATCGTTAACCATCATAAAGGGTTTAATATCGGTGCTAGACATATTACGGTTTCTACATGTGGTATTCCTCATAAAATTGTTAAGTTTGCCAATGAAGGTTTGCAAGTTAACTTAGCGATTTCTTTACATGCTCCTAATGATGAATTACGTTCTAAGTTAATGAAAATAAATAAAGTTTATCCACTTAAAGTTCTAATGGCTGCAGTTAAAGACTATGAAAGAATAACTAATCGACGTGTAACATATGAATATATTATGTTAAAGGGTGTTAATGATACAAATGAACATGCTAAACAACTAGCAAATTTAATAAAAGGAACATTAAACTTTGTTAACTTAATCCCATATAATAGTGTCGATGAACATGGTTATAAACGGTCAGAGCGAGTTGTAGTTAGAGAGTTCGCTGACAGTTTGAAAAAATTAGGTGTAAATGTTACAATTAGAAAAGAATTTGGACCAGATATTGATGCAGCTTGTGGACAGTTAAGAGCCAAGAAGGAAGGGGCTTTATAATGGAAATAGCTCTAAGAACTGATGTGGGGAGAAGAAGAAAAGTTAATCAAGATTATACAGGGAGAGCGTATAACCTTGACAATAATCTCTTACTAGTTGTAGCTGATGGAATGGGTGGACATTCCTCAGGTGATTTTGCTTCTTCAAGTGCAGTTAATATGTTAACAAGTGAGTTTGAAAAAACTAGTTTTAAGTCCGTAGATGAAGTTAAGGAATGGCTTTACACCAACTTGTTAGCTATTAATGAATATATTTATAATTATTCAAGGGAAGAAGTAAGTTATTATGGTATGGGTACTACTCTTGTTGCAGTGATTTTTTATGAAAATGAACTAATTTTCGTTAATGTCGGTGATAGTCGCTTATATATCATAAATAATGGTAAAATCTGTCAAGTAAGTGAGGATCAAACATTCGTACATTCCTTATATCGTGCTGGATATTTAAACGAAGAAGAAGCTCACAACCACCCAAGGAGAAATGTCTTACTCTTTGCAATCGGGACAGAAAAAAATTTACAAATGCAAATAGATACTTTTAGTGCGGATTGTGATTATGTATTACTTTGTTCTGATGGCTTATATAATATGGTCGAAGATAATGAAATCTTAGAAATTGTTAATGAAGCTGGTATCGATTTAGAAACAAAAGTTGATCGCTTAATTGAGACGGCGAATCGAAATGGCGGTATTGATAATATTGCAATTATATTAGTTGAGGTGAGGTTATGATCATCAATACAAAATTGGATGGAAGGTATTTAATAAAATCAGTACTAGGCGAGGGCGGGATGGCTATCGTATATTTAGCTGATGATATTTTTACATCTAGAAGGGTAGCCATTAAAATGATTAGAGAGGAAATGGCTCAAGACCCTTTAAATATTGCTCGTTTTGAAAGAGAAGCTAAAGCTGCTGCTGAATTACTCCATCCAAACATTGTTCAAATCTTAAATGTCGGTGAATTTGAAGGTAAACCTTATATTGTTATGGAATATGTTAAAAGTAACTCATTAAGAGATATTCTTCAACGAAGAGGTAGTTTTCCTTATGAAGAAGCTAGTGATATTATGTTACAGTTAACAGCAGGTATTTATGTTGCTCATCAACATGGTGTTATTCATCGAGATTTAAAGCCTCAAAATATATTAATGCAACCTGATGGAACAGCTAAAATTAGTGATTTTGGGATTGCTACTTTTGAAAATGCACCACAAATCACTCAACATGATATGGTTATGGGTTCGGTACATTATATGTCACCTGAAGTTGCTCAAGGTTATCCAGCTACAGTTCAAAGTGATATTTACGCTTTAGGTATTACATATTTTGAACTTCTAAGCGGTAGAGTACCTTTTGAAGACTCAACTCCAGTTGCTGTTGCACTTCATCAAATAAAAACACCATTTCCATCAATTAGAAAGTTAGTGCCTTCAGTTCCTCTAGAAATGGAAAAAATTATTGAAAAGGCATGTGCTAAAAGAAATGAAGATCGTTACAAAACAGCCTTAGAAATGCATGATGCGATTAAAGTATATTTAGAAAACAATCGTCGCGTTAGGCCTAAATCATTTGTTGAAAAAATTAAATCAATCTTTAAAAGGAAGAAAGATAAATAGTTATGGAGTTAAAGAATGGTTTTATTACTAGCTTAAGTGGAGGCCTTTATACAGTTTATAAAGATGGTGTTTTTTATAAGTGTAAGGCAAGAGGAGTTTTTAGAGCTAAAGGTGTTTCACCAATTGTAGGTGATTACGTTGATTTTCAAATTGATGAAAAAAATAACGGATACATTTTAAAAGTTCATCCTCGTAAAAATAGATTACTTAGACCTCCAATCGCAAATTTTGAGCAAGTTATGATTATTGTTTCTCTTGCTCATCCAAATATTTCATTAAGTATGATTAGTCGTTACATTTTAGTTTCATTACTAGCAGATGTAACACCAATTATTATTATTAATAAAGTTGATCGAGAAGATTTAGATAAAGATTATTTAGAATATATGACTAATATTTTAAAATCATTTGATTATGAAGTTATTCAGACAAGTGCGAAAACAAAAATAAATTTGGATTTAATTAAATCTTTACTTGCAAATAAAAAGACTGTAATTACTGGTCAAAGTGGAGTAGGGAAGTCTTCTTTACTAAATGCTATTTTTGAACATGAATTAATTCCGACTCAAGATATATCCACTGCATTAGGTAGAGGTAGACATACAACTAGAGTTGTTGAATATTATCCTTATCAAAATTGCTTCATCGCTGACACTCCGGGTTATTCATTTATCGAATTTAAAATTGATGCCCAAGATTTATCACAAATTTATCCTGGGTTTGAAAAATATTTAAATAAATGTAAATTTAGAGGCTGTCTTCATGAAAATGAAGTAGGTTGTCAGGTTAAAGTTGATGTAGAAAAAGGTATTATGCCAAAAGAACATTATGAAGATTATTTATCTTTCTTAAAGGAAATAAAAACAAAAAAGGAGTATTAGTATGTCAAAAGTAATAGTTGCACCCTCATTATTATCAGGTGATTTCAATAATTTAAGCGTTGAACTAACAAGAATGCAAAATCTAGGAATTAAATATTTACATTTTGATGTGATGGATGGTCATTTTGTTAAAAATATTTCTTTTGGTGCTCCAATATTAAAAAGTTTAAGACCTCATTATGATTTTGTCATGGATGTTCATTTAATGATTTCTGACCCACTAGCCTATGTTAAGCAATTTTATGAAGCAGGTGCAGATATCATTACCTTCCACTTAGAGGCTTATGATCATGATAAAATCATTGAATGTCTTAACTTAATTAAATCATTTAATATTAAGTGTGGTTTATCAATTAAACCTAATACTAAAGTAGAAGAATTAATACCATATATTGACCAACTCGATTTAATATTAGTTATGTCGGTTGAGCCAGGGTGGGGCGGTCAATCGTTTATGGAAAATAGTTTATTTAAAATTAAATTTTTAAGAGATTATATAGATGAACACAAATTAAATTGTTTAATAAGTGTTGATGGTGGAATTAATGATCAGACTGGAACATTGTGTAAAGAACATGGTGTTGACGTATTAGTGGCTGGTTCTTACTTATTTAATAAAGACGATCTTGAGCAAAGAATTATATTATTAGAAGGTAATTAAGAATGAAAAAAGCAATTGTTGTCGCCTCTATTAATACATCATTTCCTAATGATGAAAAACATTATTTTGGTGTTGATCGAGGCGCTTTGTATTTAAGTAAACAAGGGATAATGATGGAAGAAGCTATCGGAGATTTTGATACAGTTAATGAAGATGAAATGAACTTGATTTCTAAATATAGTAAAAATATTCATCGATTAAATCAAATCAAAGATGAAACAGATTTAGAAGTAGCATTATCTCGAATTATTAACTTAAATTTTAAAGAAATTGATATATATGGTGCTCTTGGAGGTAGAGTTGATCATTTATATGCTAATTTAATTTTATTAAATCGATATATTAATCAGGCTAAGATTAAATTAATAGATGTAAACAATGAAATTACAATCTTAAATGAAAAGAAAGAATATGAACTATTGAAGAATAAATTTAAATATCACTCATTCTTTGCTCAAGATGAAGCATTAATTAGCTTAGAAGGCTTTAAATACGACCTATATCATTACTTATTAACTAAGAATGATATTATCACTATTTCAAATGAAATAATGTCTAAGAGAGCTAAATTAACTATTCATTCTGGTTCTTTACTTTATATTCAAAGTAAAGATAAATATTAATCTTCAGGGTTATTACGTTTAAATTCTTGAACTATCTTACTTAAAGCCCGTTTTTCAATTCTAGAAACATAAGATCTAGATATGCCATATTTTTTAGCAATTTCTTTTTGGGTCATTTCTTCTTGACCCATTAAACCATATCTTAAGGTTAAGATTTCAAGTTCTCGTTTGTCTAATAGCTTTAAATATTTCATTAATTGAGATATTTTATTCTTTGTTTCTAATTTATCACTAATAGGTGTCTCATCGTATGGAATAATATCGATTAAAGTTATTGAACTACCATCATTATCTTGACCAATTCCATCAAATAAAGATACATCTCGATTTGATTTCTTAGTTGACCTTAAATACATTAAGATTTCATTTTCAATACATTTTGCAGCATATGTGGCTATTCTTACGCCTTTTTCTTTTGTATAAGTATCTATAGCTTTTATTAGACCGATTGTACCAATACTAATTAAATCTTCCATGGCATCGTTTCTAGATTCGTATTTTTTAGCAATATGAGCCACGAGACGGAGATTATGTTCGATTAGTTTGGTTCTTGCTATTTCATTTTTCTTTATAAGTAGTTCATCTACCCAATACTCTTCTTCTTGTTTCGTTAATGTTTGAGGATAAACACCATTTCTAACAAAACCGATAAAGGCTGAAAGTTGGGTAAAGAACTCTAATATAAAATCTAACATCTTTTCACCTCATTAAATTAAATGAATAATTCGACAAATTTATACACAAAGAAAAATTAATTCATTTATAATAAGTAATATTGTAATTAAAAAGTAAAAATACTTTAAAATTATCGCTAAATGACTTAAAATAAAAGATGAAGGAGATTTGATAATGAGACTACTTAATCCGACTTGGTATATTGAAGATGTATGTTCGATTGACTTAGATTACTTAAAAAATCAAGGTGTTAAAGTATTAATGTTTGATTTAGATAATACAATTGTTAAACCTTATTCTAGTGATTTAGAAAAAGAGGTTTATGATTTTCTTCTAGAAGCGTCAAAGAAATTTGATGTTTATATTATTTCTAATAATAAGGATGCACGAGTTTCAAAAGTGGCTAAGACTGTTAATGCTTCATATTTAGCGAGTACTAGAAAACCATTTACAAAAAGATTAAAAAGATTTTTACTTTCTAAGAACGCCTTAAATGAGAGTTCTCTCTTGGTAGGCGATCAATTACTAACCGATATATGGTGTGCAAATAAATTGAAAATTCGTTCTATCCTTGTAGAACCCTTAGAAAACCGCGATTTAGTTATTACTAGGTTAAATCGTTTCATAGATAAAAGAATTCGTTCTAGAGCCATAAAACGTGGCTTATATAAAAAGTTGTAGGAGGTAAGGCGTATGAGTGAAAAATTACGTTGTTATGGTTGTGGATCAATCTTACAAGTTGAAGATGTAACAGCACCTGGATATATTCAAAAAGATGTACTTGAAAGTGACAGAGAAAGTATATTATGTCAAAGATGTTTTAAGATGAAGAATTATGGATTATTATCTGAAGTTACGATGAAAAATGAAGATTTTTTAGAACTTTTAGATAAAATCTCAAAAGAAAATTGCTTAATTGTTTATGTTATTGATATTTTTAATTTCCATGCTTCATTAATTAAAAAC
>DUOZ01000129.1 GCA_012838555.1 bacterium
AACGGTTTAACTTTAGTAGTATTAAAATTTATAAATTTGATAAACAGTGCGATGAATTTCAGCTAAAATTAGTGAATAAGTGGACAGAATATAATAACCATCTTGATTATGATGATAAAGATATTGAATATCTTAATAATAATTTCAATTACTTAAGAACCCTAATATTAGAATATCAGAAAGGAATAAATAAGACACATCTAATCGTTTCACAAATTAAATTTAATAACACAATAAAAGGCTTTGCAGAATTCACTTTAAAAAATGATAGAATATTATGTAACGACAAAATAATAACCCTATTAGAAATTTATATGAATTCACTAACTGAAGCCATTATAAGAAGAATTAGAGAAAATGAAGTAGAACAAATAATTTATCTTGATAGTTTAACTGATTTAAGTAATAGACGTTATTTTAACATGCAAATTGAAAAACTAATGGAATCAACTGATTACTTACCTATTTCATTAATTGTCGCTGATATTAATGGTTTAAAACTAGTTAACGATTCTTTTGGTCATACTCAAGGTGATCAAATCATTAAACTTGCAGTTAATATCATCCTAAGTGAAAAAAGAGAAAATGATATTCTATGTAGGTGGGGTGGCGATGAATTTGTTGCCGTATTACCTAATACAAATAAAGAAGAAGTTAAAAAAATTATTAAAAATATTACTGAAAAAGCTAGTAATACTTATTTAAACTTTATTCCTATTTCAATTTCGATAGCATCAAGTACATCATATAAAATCCCATTTGATTTTGAAACGATGTTTAAAGATGCTGAAGATCAAATGTATAAAGTTAAAACAATCGAAAGCGCCTCAATTAAACGGAAGATTATCAATTCAGTTTTAGACACTTTATATTGTCGTTCTAATTATGAAAAATCTCATTCCAAACGTGTAAGTGAATTATGTGCTCAAATAGCATATGCCTTTAGTTTTGACGATAATGCGGTTAGGTTAATTAGAGCAGTTGGTTTATATCATGATATTGGTAAAATTACGATTCATGATAAAATTTTAAATAAACCTGGTCCGTTAACTAATGATGAATACAATGAAATGAAAAGACATAGTGACATAGGTTATCGAATCTTAAGTAGTGTTAATGAAATGTCAGATATAGCCGATTTTATCTTAAAACATCATGAACGCATTGATGGAAAAGGTTATCCTTATGGTATCAAAGGCGATGAAATCCCTATTATTACCAAAATCCTTTCTGTCGCTGAAGCTTATGATACGATGTCTTATGATACTATTTATAAAAAAGCTATGTCTCAAGATGAAATTATTGAGGAATTAATAAAGAATTCTTGTACTCAATTTGATCCAACAATTGTAAGAACACTTGTAGAAAAAGTCCTTAAAAAGCCTTGGTATAGTGTAATGTATGGAGTTAATAATACAGTTATTAATTTTGGGACGGAGTTTGACCCTTTAGAAGGTGTCGTTGTTGAAGACCCTAGCGATCCTAATTTATCAACTAAAGATATTAATATCACCGGACATTTTGATACAAACCTCCCAGGTTCATATGAACTTATTTATTCAATCACAAATAAACATGGTAAAACTGAAAGATTACTTAGGAAGATATCAGTTGGTAAGTTAAAGAAATTAGATGTTTTACATTTTGATAAAATTGAAAAAGTTGAAATCGATGGATCTAATTTTGATTATAATTATGAAAACAAAAATATTAAAATTGATTTAAGAAGCGGAGGAAGTAATAACTGGTCTTCACAAATTATTTTCCCAAGAATTTACTTAGAAAAAAATAAGAAATACGTCATCTCATTTGAGTGTTCGACTAATGTTCCTAAAAAAGAATTACATCTAAGTGTGGGTTATTTAGATGTTGAAAATTCTTATTGGCATTCATTTATTGATACCTCAGATAACAAATTCTTAATTACACCTCAAAAACTAACTTATAAGTTATTATTTAAAATGGAAAAAGAAACTCATTTTAATTCAGATATTAAGTTTGAATTTGGTACAGGCGAAAATATTATTATTAATTTAAAAAATGTAGAATTATTTGAGTTTGATTAAAGTCACTATATAGGTGACTTTTTTATTTAAAATAAAAAAGAGGGCTTAAGCACCTCAATCTTATTTATTTTTGTTATTTCTTCGATGATTTGAGTTGTTATTATTATGATTTTCTGATTTTGGAGGTTTAGGTAATAATTCTTTTCTAGAAAGATTAACTCGACCTTTTTCATCAATATCAGTAACAATGACTCTAACATTATCACCTATAGAGAAAACATCTTTTGGATGATTTATTCTTTCATGTGCTATTTTTGAGACATGTAGTAATCCTTCACATCCATTAAAGATTTCAACGAAGACTCCAAAGTTTTCAATTCGTGTAACTTTACCTTCATAAATTTCTCCAACTTTTGCTTCTTTGACTATTTCTTCAATTAATTGATAAGCTGTATCAATCGCTTCTTGATTAACATGATAAATGACAACTTTACCATCTTGAGAAATATCAATTTTAACATTATCAGATTTAGCGATAATTTCATTAATCATCTTACCACCTGGTCCAATAACATCTCTAATCTTATCAATATCAATTTGCATTTGTTTAATCTTAGGAGCATAAGTACTAACTTGTGTTCTTGGAGTATCGATACATTTATCCATAACATCAAGAATCTTCATTCTAGCATTACGAGCTTTTTCTAAAGCTTCTTTTAAGATTGCTTCATTGATACCACTGATTTTGATATCCATTTGAATCGCACAGATACCTTCTCTAGTTCCAGCGACTTTAAAGTCCATATCACCAAGATGGTCTTCCATACCTTGAATATCAGTTAAAATCGTATAAGGTGCTCCAGATTCAATCGGACCACTAGTAATTAACCCCATAGCAATTCCGCCAACTTGGGCTTTAATTGGGACACCTGCAGCCATTAATGACATTGAAGAAGCACAAATTGATGCTTGTGAAGATGAACCATTTGATTCTAGAACTTCACTAACAACTCTAATTGTATAAGGGAATTCTTCTTCTGAAGGTATAACTTGTAATAAAGCTCTTTCTCCTAAAGCGCCATGCCCAATCTCTCTTCTTCCAGGTGATCCAATTCTTCCTGTTTCCCCTACAGAATAAGGAGGCATGTTGTAATGGTGCATGAAACGTTTTGTTTCTTCATCAGACAAGTTATCTAAGATTTGTTGATCACCGATTGCACCTAAAGTAGTAACTGAAAGAACTTGTGTTTCACCTCTAGTAAATAAAGCTGAACCGTGAACTCTTGGTAAAATATCTTTTTGAACATTTAAAGGTCTAATTTCATCAATACCTCTGCCATCAGGACGTTTCTTTTCAATCGTAATTAAACGACGAACCTCTTCTTTTTCAATATCATGAAGAACGTCTTTGACTTGCATTAAGATATTTCTCTTTTCCTTTTCATCTTTGTAAGTTCTTTCATCAAATAAGTTAATTACTTCTTCATTAATCGCATCAATCGCACCATAGCGTTCTAATTTACCTTCAATTTTAATTGCTTCAATTAGTCTTTCTTTGGCTAAACTTAAAACTTCATTTCTAATTTCATCACTAATTGTGTAAAGTTCAATTTCTCTTTTTTCTTTACCTACTTCTTTAATAATTTCTTCTTGGAAAGCAATTAATTCTTTAATCTTTTCATGACCGAACAGAATAGCTTGTAACATATCTTCTTCACTGACTTCTTTAGAACCAGCTTCAACCATGTTAATCGCATATTTAGTACCAGCGACATATAATTCAATATCACTTTGACTTAATTGTTCAATGTTAGGATTAGCAATAAATTCTCCGTTAACGCGGCCAACTAAAACACCACCTATTGGACCATCAAAAGGAATATCAGAAATAGACAACGCTAATGAAGAACCTAGCATCGCACTAATTTCTGGTGAAGCATCTTTATCAACTGATAAAACAGTATTAACGATTTGAACTTCATTTCTAAATCCCTCTGGGAATAAAGGTCTAAGTGGACGGTCAATTAAGCGCGAAATTAAAGTTGCATGTTCTCCAGGACGACCTTCTCTTCTTAAGAAACTTCCTGGAATCTTTCCTACTGCATAAAGTTTTTCTTCATAATTGACAGTTAATGGAAAGAAATCTAAATCTTTCTTTTGTTTACTAGCTACTGCAGTAGATAAAATGACCGTATCATCATATCTAACTAATACTGATCCATCAGCTTGTTTAGCTATTTCTCCAGTCTCAATAGTTAATGTTCTGCCACTAAATTCCATCGTAAAAGTTCGTTTTGGCATATTTTCACCTCTGTATCTAACTTTTACATTTTATCACAATTTAATACTAAAATGAATAAGAAGTGCATATATTAAATCATAAAATGTAAATAATTGGAAACTTTTAACTAATTTGATATTGGTATTAGACATTAAGAGTAATATTATTGTTTAAGTAATTATGATATTATAAAAAAGGTGATTGACATGTTTAAAACTAAAAATCATATTGGGATAGATTTTAGTACCGTAAATACGAGAATCTATATCCATAATAAAGGTATTATCTATGATGAACCGACTACGATGTGTCATAAAAAAGATACAAATAAAATCATCACTGGTTTTGAAGCTAAAGATTACGCTTCAAATAATGATGATGTTCTTTTAGTCAATCCCCTTTTAGAAGCTCCGAATCAAGATTTAATCAAATATTGTGTTTCGATTATTAAGAAATTAAAAGTTAAAGTTTTTTCCTTAAATATTTATGTTTTAAGTTTTTCAATTGAATTAAATGAAGAAGAACAGCAAAAGTTAGTTAAAGCCTGTAAATTAAGAAAAAAGGATCAGATATACTTTATTGACCCTTTAATATTAAGTGCGATAGGTAATGATATTGATATAACTTCTAATAGTAAAAAACTTATTGTGAATATTGGTGCTTCTACATCAAGTGCAGCAATTATTGCAGAAAATCAAATTTCCATTCATGAAACACTCCCTGTTGATGGAAAATTTCTTGATTTTAGTATTGTTAAATATCTTAAATTAAAGCATAACCTTGATATAAGTTTTGATGAAGCTAATGAGATTAAAATTAAACTTGTTGATTTAAGTGGTAAAGTCAATAAAAAAATCTTAATTCAAGGAATCGAAATTGATTCAAATGAATTAAGACCTATTATTGGAGAAAACATTGATCGACTGTGTCAAAGTTTAAAACTATTATTAGATGTTTTATCTACATCAACACTTGAATCAATTAGAGAAACTGGAATGTTTTTAATCGGTGGTACTTCAAGTATTAATGGCATCGATAAATACATTAAAGAGAAATTAAACATTAAAGTCAATGTCGGACCCAACCCATTAAATGGATTAATCGAAGGGATGATTAAAACTTTTAAGAATCTTTAAATAATACTATTTCTTGTTAAAATAAATAAAACAACACCGATACCTAGTAAAACACTTAAAATAATTACCTTTTTATTAAAATTGGGTAATGACTCATTTTTAAGTTTTAATAAGTAATATCGATATAAGAGAATGAAGATGACTAATATAACAACAACATTATATATAACTGAAAACCAATACATATTAAACCCCAAAGTAGAAACCGACAAATGAAGGTCGGAATTTTTTAGTTTTTAGATAATATATTAATGAATAAACATCATCAATGACAACAAACAAGAATAAAGGCATTACAATAACAATTAAAGGATTAAAGTTAAATGCCTTAGTAAAATTAAACCTAAAGAAATTCATAAAGGCTCTGGTTAAACCACAAGTAAAACAATCTAAACCAAAAACTCTTTTAAAGGTACAAATTTCAACTCCTAGTTCATTACCAAAGATACTATATAAAATAATGCTTAAATAAATACTAAACCTAACCAAATAAGCAATCTTGTTTTTTGTTTTCATCTTCACACTCTCCGTTTTAAAAAAAAATCTGCTCGAAGAGCAGACTATTTTCTGATACCTAATTCTTGGATTAACTTTAAATAACTGTCAAGACTCTTACTCTTTAAAAAGTCAAGTAATCTACGACGTTTACCAACACATAAGATTAAACCTCTACGTGAATGGTGATCCTTTGGATGGGTTCTTAAGTGCTCAGTTAATGTATTAATTTTGTCTGTTAAAAGAGCAACTTGAACTTCAGGAGAACCTGTGTCGTTTGAATTTCTTCCAAACTTAGCAATTAATTCTGCTTTTCGTTCTTTTGTTAATGCCATATTACTAACCTCCTTTTTTAATATTCTAGGCTAGAACCAAGTATGTTGTTGGAGATTCAACAAACCTAGTACTAGTCGCATGTTATATTTTACACATAACTACCCTAATTTACAAGTTTTTTGTAAAATAAGTTAAGACTTTTTCTTTATCATCTTCCATTTGTCTAATTAAAGCTTCGATTGTTAAAAATTTATATTCATCACGAAGGAATTTAATAAATTTAACTTGGACTCTTTCTCCATAAACTTCTTCATTAAAATCAAAGACATTAACCTCAATTAAATCTTCATCTAAACTTCCTACAGTCGGATGTTTACCTACATTAGCCATACCTTGATAAGTTTTACCTTTAATACTTATTAAAACCGCGTAGACGCCACGTTTAGGCATGACATAGTTAACATCTTGTTTAATGTTTATCGTTGGAAATTGAAGTTTTTTACCCCTTCCAAAACCTTTTACAACTTCACCTCTTACTTGATAGTTATAACCAAGTAAATTATTAGCTTTTTCAATTTGACCATTCTTTAATAAAGTAATAATCCAAGAAGAAGCAATTTTAATTTCGTTATCACTAATTTCATCTATTACAATTACTTCATAACGATTATTAGCAACTTCTTTTAAAAATTCAGGAGTTCCTTGACCTTTCTTACCAAACCTAAAATCAAAACCAACAATAACAAATTTTACATTTAACTTAATAATAAAATTTTCAATGAATTCAAGTGGCGATAATGAAGCGACTTCTTCATTAAATTGAGCAACAACCATCTCATCATGACCAACTTTTTCTAATATATCAAAACGATCATCAATCGAAGAAAGCCTTTCATCTTTACTAATCTTTTTTAAAACAAAATTAGGATTAGGTTCAAATGTAAATAAACTCGATTTTAACTTATGCTGATGAGCGATTTCTTGCGTTTTTCTAACTAAAGCCATATGACCTTTATGAAGCCCATCAAAATAACCAAAACACATCGCACATGGTTCTCTATTTTCAATTGTAAATGGATATTTTAGTTTTAATAAATTCATACGCAATACTCCTAATTAAAGCCTCTTAATGAGGCAAAAATATTTTCATTAATTCTTTGATAAACTGCCATAGGTTCTTCTTTTTGATTTAAAATTAAGACTAAATCTTCTTTTATCTTTAGTTTAATTTTTCTTCCATTAAATACCATTTTTTCTTCGATATCATTTTTAACTTGATAATGTTTTAGATGTTTTAATGCATCTTTAATTGAAATAAATTTATCATCTAAATAATCTTCTAGATCATAACAATCTACTAATTTGAAATCTCCAACTTTTGTTCTAGTTAAGGAAATTAAATGACCTACAGTATTTAATTTAGAAGCAATATCTTCTCCTAGAGTTCTAACATAAGTACCTTTAGAACATTTAACTGTAAAAGTTAATGTTTTTTCATCACTATTATACCCTTTTAAAGAAAGAGAATGGATGTAAATGCTACGAGGCTTTCTTTCAATTTCTACACCTTTTCGAGCTAGTTCATAGAGTTTTTTACCTTCAACTTTTAAAGCACTAAACATCGGAGGAATTTGCTCTTGCTCACCAACAAAACTTGTTAAAACATCATTAATTTGGTTTTCATCTAATTCATTTACTTCCTTAGTTTCAATAACTTCACCAGTTAAATCACCAGTATTGGTTTTAATACCAAGTTTAATTACACCAAGATACTCTTTATCTAAAATCTCAAGAAATTGTAAACACTTTGTCCCTTGACCGACACCAACAACTAAAACGCCACTAGCAAAAGGATCTAAAGTTCCAGCATGACCAATTCTTTTAATCTTTAGTTTTCTTCTTAGTTTATTAATAACATCATGACTAGTTAAGTTAATAGGTTTGTTAATTAATAAAATTCCATCCATTAATAAGCCTCCGAGTGAAATTAAGCCTATTTATTATAACATTATTATTACCTTAACTAAAGATAAATAGTTTATATGATTAAGATAAGTGTTGAAATTACAAAGTATATCCCTAAAACTGTAAAGTCATTAATTGTTGAAATAATAGGTCCAGAAGTTAATTTTATTTAATAGAATAAAATAAAAAATGTGGTTGTGTTTTAACTAATTAATTTAATTCTTAAAACAATGTTATTAACAATTACTTATTACTTATCTAAACTATAATCTATGTACTTATTTAGTCATAAATTTTGTTAATACCTACTTTTTAAATCTAATAAAATGATACGACAATACTGTAACTAAGGTTACTATAAACATAAATATTATAATACTTAAATAATATGCCCGACTTAAATATATTAAATAGCCGTATAAAATGTAAATCAAAATAAATGCAATTAAATATATGATTATAGAAATAATTAGCGTAAATAAAATTAAGTTTATATTAGACATAATCAATGAAAAAACATTCTTTAAGTGTGATTTATAAAATATATTTTGAATAAATGTAATATCTTTTAACACATTAGTCTTTTC
>DUOZ01000130.1 GCA_012838555.1 bacterium
AGATGTTATATTAACGTTTTTCAATCGTTTTTCAAGTTAACATAGTTGCTAAAGCGGAAATAAATATTGCATTTTTAATTATTTCATTTATTTAAAGAATCAACGGAATTTACTTTTTCAATTATCATATATTAAAACGATAATTGCTTCAGCGATTAATTAATTCTATCAGTTTTCCTATTTAGATAATCTGCAATTACTCCCTCTTTATGATTATCACCAATAAATATAGAGGTTGTGAAATTTTTTACTAATTTTCACTATCTATTTAGCCTAATTCCTTAAGAAACATTGAAAAATGATGTCGAATTATGTAGAATTAATAGGTAGTTTTTAACAAAACTAGCGAAATGGGGGTAAAAATATGAATTACACACATGAAGTAAAACAAATGTGTACAGTAAAAAAAGGACCAGATCATGGACCAGCTCCAATTCCTGAAGAAGGTAAATGGGTTAAGTCTAAACAAATTAGCGATATTTCTGGTTTATCTCATGGAATTGGATGGTGTGCTCCTCAACAAGGTGCATGTAAACTTACTTTAAACGTTAAAGAAGGAATTATTGAAGAAGCTTTAGTTGAAACAATCGGCTGCTCAGGTATGACACATTCTGCAGCAATGGCAGCTGAAATCTTACAAGGAAAAACATTACTTGAAGCATTAAATACCGACTTAGTATGTGATGCTATTAATGTTGCGATGAGAGAAATCTTTAAGCAATTAGCATATGGTCGTACTCAATCTGCTTTCTCTGAAAATGGACTTCCTATTGGTTCATCACTTGAAGATTTAGGAAAAGGTCTACGTTCTCAAGTTGGTACAATGTTTGGAACGAGAGCTAAAGGTGTTAGATACCTTGAAATGGCTGAAGGATATGTTTTAAAAATCGGTCTTGATGAAAATGATGAAGTTGTTGGTTATAAGTTCGTTCGTTTAGGAAAGATGCTTGAAGATATTAGAAGAGGTAGTGATCCTAAAGAAGCCTATAAAAATAACATTGGAACTTATGGTCAATTTGATGAAGCGGTCAAAGTTATTGACCCTCGGGAAGAATAAAGGAAGGCGGTATGAATATGGCAAGATTTGAAGGTTATGAAAGACGTATTGATAAGATTAACAAAGAAATTGCTCAATACGGTTTTAGTTCATTAGATGAAGCCAAAGAATACGTCTTAAGCAAAGGTATAGATGTTGAAAAAATTGTTAAAGGCATTCAACCAATTGCCTTTGATAATGCTGTTTGGGCTTATACTTTAGGTGCTGCAATCGCACTTAAAAAAGAATGTAAAAAAGCTGCTGATGCAGCTACTGCTATCGGAATTGGCTTACAAGCGTTTTGTATCCCTGGTTCTGTTGCAGAAAATAGAAAAGTTGGCTTAGGTCATGGAAACCTAGCTTCAATGTTACTTAAAGAAGAAACAAAATGTTTCTGTTTCCTAGCAGGTCATGAATCTTTTGCAGCTGCAGAAGGTGCAATTGGTATTGCCAGAACTGCTAACAAAGTTAGAAAAGAACCATTACGTGTTATTTTAAATGGTTTAGGCAAAGATGCTGCTTATATCATTTCTCGAATTAATGGATTTACTTATGTTAAAACAAGTTATGATTACTACAATGATGTTTTAACAGTTGAAGAAGAAAGACCATTCTCTAAAGGTGAAAGAGCTAAAGTTAAATGTTATGGATGCGATGATGTAAATGAAGGTGTCGCTGTTTTAAGACATGAAGGTGTTGATGTTTCTATTACTGGTAACTCAACGAATCCTACTAGATTCCAACACTTAGTCGCTGGTACATATAAAAAATGGGCGATTGAAAACGGAAAGAGATATTTCTCAGTAGCTTCTGGTGGTGGAACAGGTAGAACATTACATCCAGATAACATGGGTGCAGGACCTGCTTCATATGGTCTAACTGACTCAATGGGTAGAATGCATGGAGATGCTCAATTTGCTGGGTCCTCTTCAGTACCTGCTCACGTTGAAATGATGGGCTTAATTGGTATGGGTAATAATCCAATGGTCGGTGCTACTGTTGCAGTTGCTGTTGCAATTGAAGAAGCTGTAAAATAATAAAAAAATAAGGGCTTAAAAAAATGATTGGTTATATAAATTCATTTTCAGCCCTTTTTTATATGAAAACATAAAAAGTAATATCTTATACAAGACAAAAAGGGGCTATTAAACTTTTGTTCTTTTACAGCCCCTTTTATTTATTAGTTTTTATCTACGACTCTAGTTTGTGAAGCAAGATCATGAATTGCTCGTCTATCATCACTTGCAAGAATCTTAATAAAACTAATGATATTAATAATTCCGCAAGATAATGCATTAACAATACATTTCATTAAAAACTCTCTAACAACTAGCATTCCAAAACTAACTCTATCTTTTCCTTCTTGAATAATTTTAATGCCGCAAATTTTCTTACCGATACTTGCTCCATCTGAGTAATATGGTATGATTACATAGTAGGCGAAATAAACTAAAAGTTGTACTCCAACACCAATAATGAATAATTTTACATAAAAAGTAATAATTAGTTTAATTATATCTTCATTAATAGCATTGGGATCATTATATTGATTTAATTCATTTAATAAATCAAAAAATTCTGTAAATTCCTTACCTACAAATGCAAATATTAATATAACAATAAAGATATAAGTTATAGCATAACAAATTAAACCATCTAGAAAATACGCTAAAATTCTTTTCCCTGCTGAAGCTTCATTATACATCTTTAAACCTCCTTAGATAATAAGCAAAAAAAAGCTCAACTCTATTATAAGAATTAAGCTTTAATTTTTATATTATCTTAGACATCTAAAACATCGAAAACTTCTTTTTCATCAGCTACAACTCTAGTAGAACCAGCTAAATCATGAATCGCACGTTTATCATCACTTACTAAAATCTTAATTAAACTGATTAGATTCAAAATTCCACATGTGAAAGTGTTAACTAAATATTTCATAACTAGTTCTCTAATAACTAATGAGCCAAATGTCGCTTTATCTTCGCCATCTTTAATGACTTTTATTTTACAAATTTTCTTACCTAATGTAGCACCGTTTAGGAAAAACGCTAGAACAACATAATAAACAAATGCAAAACCGAGTGAAATTAACGTTGTTTTTGGTAAAACACTATAATATGCATTCATGATTTGTGATAAATATTCTTCACTATCAATTACACCATTAGCAAAATCATCAATGATTTTATTAATTTCCATCAATTCTTTACCTACTAATATTTCTAGAAATAAAAAAGAAATGGCAGCGACAATTATAGCGTCTAAAATAAAGGCTAAAACACGTTTTCCTACTGAAGCATCTTTGTACATCTTTCTTTCCTCCTTAATTATATTTAATATTCAACCTCTACAATTCTCATGGTATTTGTTAAACCATGTTGCATTTTCCAGCCTGAAGTAATTATAACTGTGCTACCAGCTTTAATACCTAATTGTTTAGCAGCATAGTTTGCAATCTCATCATACTTAGTAACATCATCGACATCTTTAGCAATTATAGATGTTACACCCCAATAATAAGAAAGTTTCCTAGCTGTTTTAACACTATTAGTGATAGCAACAATAGGAGCGGCCGGACGGAACTTACAAATTCTTTTTGCAGTCCCACCAGTTTCTGTAAAGGCAAATACTGCAGATACATTCTTAAGAGTCAATGCCGTTTCACTAACCGCAATTCCAATTGCATCATTTTTAGTACCCATAGAAGATGCAATTGCCTTATTTAATAAATCGCGGTGTGAAACAATATGTTCTGTTGCTTCAGCAATTGTAGCCATGGTAGTAACAGCTTCGATTGGATATTCTCCCGCTGCTGTTTCTCCAGATAACATAATCGCATCACTACCATCTAAAATGGCATTAGCTACGTCACTTGCCTCAGCTCTAGTCGGACGAGGGTTATACATCATTGACTCCAACATATGTGTTGCAGTAATAACTGGTCTACCGATTTCATTAGCTCTCGCAATAAGTTTCTTTTGGTATATTGGGACTAACTGAAGTGAAATATCTACTCCTAAATCTCCTCTAGCCACCATAATACCATCAGTTACCTCTAAAATACTGTCGATATTTTCAAACGCTTCTTGATTTTCAATCTTAGCGACAATTTCTGTATCATATTGACCAAGTTCTGCTAAAACTTTTCTAAGTTCAAGAATATCTTCAGCCTTACGAACAAAAGATGCTGCAATAATATCAACACCGTTTTTAACACCAAACTCTAAATCTTGAACATCTCTTTTTGATAAAAACGGAATTGACAATTTAACGCTAGGAACATTAACACCTTTCCTACTTTTTAAAATGCCATTATTCTCTACACGACAAATTAAATCACCATCTTCTTTGTCGATAATTGTAAGACGCATTTTCCCATCATCTATTAATAAATAATCTCCTACTTTTGCATCAACAAATAAGGAAGGACTAACGATATGGAATTTTTCTTGATCACCTAAGACTTCTTCTTTTGTTATTTTAACTGTAGAACCTTTCGCAAAATAGGCACTACCGTCTTTAAAATTACCTAATCTAATTTCTGGACCTTTAGTATCTAACATGATTCCAACATATTTTCTTTTTCTAGCAGATACTTCACGAATTAGTTTAATTCGTTTAGCATGTTCTTCATAATCTCCATGTGAAAAGTTTAATCTAGCAACATTCATTCCCGCATCAATTAAACTAGCAATCATTTCTTTAGATTCACTAGCAGGTCCTATAGTACAAACAATTTTTGTTTTTCTCATTACATTTCCTCCAACTATAAAATTAATACACTATATATTTTATACTTGTTAGGATTTAAATTCCATACTTAAATACATTTAAGTCAAAATATACTAATTTTTTTATTTAAATGCAATGATTTAATTGGTATGATATAATGTTTAAAATTATGGGGTGAATATTTATGAATTTAGAGATTTTATCAAAAGTAGCAAAGCTAACAAAAGTAAATGAGAACATTATCACTAATGTCATCACAATGATTGAAGAGGGTGCAACGATCCCTTTTATAGCTCGTTATCGTAAAGAAAGAACCAATAATTTAGATGAAGAGCAACTAAGAGAAATAACAACTGTTTACGATTATCAAAATCGACTTTTCGAACGTAAAAAAGAAGTCATCTCAATTATTGAAGAAAGAGGAAAAATGACTGATGAGCTTTATAAACAAATTGTTAAAGCAAAAACATTAAATGAAGTTGAAGAACTCTATCTTCCTTTCAAAGAAAAAAGAAAAACAAGGGCGACAATCGCAATTGCTAAGGGTTTAGAACCTTATGCTGATTATTTAGAAACTTTTCCTAAAGATGATTATTTAGAAGAAGCAAAGAAATATTTAAATGAAGAAGTTACATCAATAGAAGAAGCCCTTCAAGGTGCTAGTGATATAATCGCTGAAAGAATCAGTGACAACTATATTTATCGTGATATCGTTAGAAGATATATCTATCAAGAGGGTTTAATCATAACATCAATTAAAAAAGATGCAGTCGATGAAAAGAAAGTCTTTGAAAATTATTATGATTATAAAGAACCTGTTAAATTCATTGCAAATCACCGTGTTTTAGCGATTAATCGTGGTGAAAAGAATAATATATTAAGGGTTAAAATAGATTTTGATACTAATAATATCATTAATTTCTTAATCAATAAAATTATCACTGACTGGACTTCACCTGTTAAAAATGTCTTTAAAACAATCGTAGAAGATGCTTGTATAAGACTTATTTTCCCTTCAATTGAAAGAGAAATTAGAAATGATTTAACAGAAAAAGCTCAAGATGAGTCAATTAAGTTATTTAGTGAAAATTTATCGCAACTCTTATTAACTCCACCATTAAAAAATCTAACCGTTTTAGGTGTAGACCCTGCATTTAGAACAGGATGTAAACTAGCAGTCGTTAATGGCAATGGAGACTTTATTTTTAATGATGTCATTTTTCCTCATGAAGCAAGAAAAGGTGATAAACCTAATCCTAGATTAGTAAAAGAAGCAAAAGATAAAATATTAGATATTATTAATAAATACAATGTTGAATTAATTGCAATTGGAAATGGAACTGCTAGTAGAGAAACAGAAGAATTTATTGCTTCTATTATTAAAGAAAATAAATTAAATGTAAAATATATTATTGTTTCAGAAGCAGGAGCGAGTGTTTATTCAGCTTCTACGATTGCTAAAGAAGAATTCCCTGATTTAAATGTTGAAGAAAGAAGTGCGATTTCGATTGCAAGACGTGTTATTGATCCATTATCAGAATTAATTAAAATTGAGCCTAAATCTATTGGCGTTGGACAATATCAACACGATGTTAATCAAACAAAACTATCTGAGAGTCTTCAATTTACCGTAACAAAAATTGTTAATAATGTAGGCGTTAACCTTAATAGTGCTTCACCTCAACTACTTGCATATGTTTCTGGATTAAATAAAAGAACAGCGGCCAATATTATTGAATATCGTAAAGAAATTGGTAATTTCAATAACCGTAACCAATTAAAAAAGGTTAAAGGTATTGGTGAAAAAACCTATGAACAAGCAGTTGGTTTTATTAAAATTCTTGATAGTGACAATATGTTAGATAAAACTTTCATTCATCCTGATGATTATAAAAAAGTTGAGTTATTATTAAGTAAGCTTAACTTAACAAAAGATGATATTGGAAGTGAGCGTTTATTAGAAGTTTTTGCTAATAATGATGTTGAAAGGATTGCTAAAGAAATTGGCTTTGGTGAATATAGTGCACTTGATATTATCGAAGAATTAAAACGTCCATTAAGAGATATTCGTGATGAATATCCTACTCCTCAACTTCGTAGTGACGTCCTTCATATTGAGGATTTAAAAGTAGGAATGAAAGTTCAAGGAACAGTAAGAAGTATTGTAGACTTCGGTGTCTTTGTTGATATTGGCTTAAAAAATGATGGTATGATCCATAAATCAAAATTGACTAAGAGCGGATATGTAAGACATCCATTAGATTTTGTCTCAATCGGTGATATTGTTGATGTTTATATTGTTGATGTAAATATTGAAAAACAGCGAGTCGGATTATCATTATTTGAAATTGATGCGACTAATATTGGATCATTTAATCGATAAATTTAAAAAAGAGGGAACAGTGAATTCTGTTCCCTTTTTTAGGGAGTGTCTTATGGAACCAGCCATAAATTTTTGTAATTCCGTTCCCTCTAATATGATTAACTTGTTTTCTTCTTTTTATACTCTTTATAAACAACAACATTGATGGCAATGCCAAAGTATAAAAGTTGAGCCATCCAATCAAATAAAATAAGTAAAATAATAAAACTTGCTAAAGGACCATAAAAAGAATCAAATTTACCAAAGTATTTAATATAAACACCAAAAAATTGAATTAATAAAGAAATCATAAAAGAGGAAAAAATTGTTCCATATATGACATCCTTAAATTTTAGTCTATTTGTTGGAGTGAACATAAAAATAAGTAAAATAACTAAAAATAAACTTAACCACATTAAAGGAAACATAATAGAATAAAGTATGTTAACATTAATTATTGTTGGAAATAGCATCGATAAACCTAGTAGTAAAATTAAACCGACAATGATGATTAAAGATAAAATTACTGATTTGATTTTTCGTTTAAAAAAAGAAACATTATTAAATCCAAACATTTCATTAGCTAGCATTGATAAAGTATCAAGTCCACCTGATAAAATATTAAAAGAGAAGATTAACATGAAAATTAAAGGAACTACATCAAGATTAAACTCTGTGTTTAATAAATACTCTTCAATAATACTTGATGTTTGAGCAGGAAAGATGAATGATAAATATGGAATTAAGACACTTAATGGAATATTAAATACATCCATGATAAAGGCTATCACACCAAAAGTAGGAATTAAAGCCATTAAAAGAAAATAAGCTGTCGATGTTCTAATCCAAAAAGAGCGAGGATTGAAGGCCGTCTTAAGAATCTTTTTTATTAAGATTTTAGACATAATATCACCTATATTAGTTTTGCCTTATCCTCGCCTTAAATATTAATTATTTAATTGTTTCTTAAAAAATTGATTTAAAGGTTGATATAACCAATAAATTGTCACAAAGTTGACAAT
>DUOZ01000131.1 GCA_012838555.1 bacterium
GATAAAATTTCAATGTTCAAAGTTACCTCCTTTACTATAATTTCTACCTAAATTAATTATAAAGGAAGGTATTAAAAAACTCTAAAGTAGTTTGGGGAGCGACCCCAAAATATTTTAGAGAACCTTTTAAAAGATAAGATTCCTTTTTCTTTTATTAAGGATATAAGTGGTTGTCATATCAAACCATTTACTTTAAAATAGACTAGAATGAAGGTGTTAAGATGAGAGTGGTTATTCAAAGAGTAAAAGAAGCTAGTTGTGTCGTTGAAAATCAAGTTGTAGGTAAAATTGATAATGGTTTACTCCTTTTTGTAGGAGTTACTCATGATGATAATAGTGAAGATGTTGATTATCTAGTCAGAAAGATTGTTAACATGAGAATCTTTGAAGATGAAAATCAAAAGATGAATTTATCTTTAAAAGATAAAGGTTATGATATTTTAAGTATCTCTCAATTTACTTTATTTGCTGAAACAAGGCACGGTAATAGACCTGGTTTTTCTAATGCTGCGGATCCTAAAAAAGCAAATGAATTATATGAAGAATTTAATGAAAAATTAAGACTAAATGATGTTAAAGTAGAAACTGGTGTTTTTGGAGCAATGATGGAAATAAAACTTATTAATGATGGACCAGTAACTATCCTTATTGATTCTAAGAACAAGTAATAATCAAGGAGGATAGTTATTGGAATTTATACAACAAGTAGAAAATAATATATAATCAATAAAAGAAGAAGAGTTAAGGAAATGTATTAGGGATTTAAAAAGATTAGTTAGTCATGAACGAGTTATCGCCATTGTTAATGGTCAACATCGAGGAAGTTATTACCGAAGTATGTTTCCTAGATATCGTTCTTTTTAGCAGAGCTTGATAAATAGGAATATATAGATGATTTGATTGGAGTGAGTATATGAAAAAGTTATCACCTAGAAAGTTTCAAAAACTATATTTTATAAGTGTTTTTACTTTAATATTACTATGGTTAATTTTTATCGTAACAGGTGTTATCTTAATTTTTATAGATGATAATCCTTTATTAGATAAAATTGGTATTACATTAATATGCATTTCATTTTTATTTTTAATATCATATATTATCATTATTGCTAAGGGAAGAAAAAGAATTCTTAATATTGATGAAGAAATTATCGAAGAAGAATTAAACAAACCTATTGAAGAACTAAATCCAATTAAAACACATTGGATTAAAATGAAACCATTTGGAGTTGAAAAGGATGGCAGGTTAATTTCTTTTAGTGAAGAAGGATTACAATTAGATGAGTCAGATTTTATTCTTTGGGATGATATAAAACATGCCGAATTAATAGAACATTTTATTACTTTAGGTAAAGAACCATTTAAAGAAGAATTATGGGAAGGAGTAATAATTCTTGTTGATCAATTTTCAATTAAATTACTAGAGAAATACTTGAAGTGTCCTTTAGATAAAGAAGTGTTTGAAGAGCTACAAAAAGAATACGAAGATTTGTTAGAATCAACTCAAGTTTGGAATTATAATTGGCAATTATTAATTGAAAAAATATTGTTTATTAGTTTTATCTTATTTGTTGGAATTATTACGGGACTCTTCTTTATCTTTAACAAGATATTAGATCAAAGTATCGCGACTATAATAGTTAATTTATTGACAATACCTGCGATATTAATTGGGTTACCTAAATTGTTTAAAGATGTACCTAAAAAGCGATTTATGATTAACAAAGAAGGACTAGGATATTCTAAAGGGCGATATCACATTTATATTCCGTGGTATGGTATTATAAAAATTAATATTAATAAACGAAAGATTAATCTAACTTATCGTATTTTTAATCAAGATGGATATGAAAGCTTTGATACCTTCGATATCCCAAGAAATAAGTTATTAGAAGAAAAAATAAGTGAGTATAAAGACAAGTATCAATTATCATTTGTTTTAGAACAAAGTATAGATACTAATGTTTAGAAAATAGATAGGAGTAGTTTATATGAAAAATAAAACTTTACGTAATAATATAAGAAAGATGACATTATCAGCAATGTTTCTAGCAATAACCTATATCATACCGACATTAACTCAATCAATACCAAGTTTTAATATTTGGTTTTCACCAATGCATTTTCCGGTGTTATTTTGTGGATTTATTGTTGGTTGGAAATATGGATTAATAGTAGGCTTTTTAGCACCAATTTTAAGAGCTTATACAATTGGTATGCCTTTTCCTGTTGAAGCATGGCCAATGGCTTTTGAACTTGCTAGTTATGGGTTTATAACTGGAATAATGTATCAATATTTACCAAAAAAATGGTATTACTTATATATTGATTTAGTTACAGCGATGATTATAGGTAGAGCAATAAATATATTAATGAAAATAGTTATTTATCCTTTATTTAGTAAAAGTTTTGTGTTATTAGGTGCAATTGATTCTATTATTAAAACATGGCCTGCATTTATATTAAACATTGTTTTAGTTCCTCTAATCATCCTTGCCTTACAAAGGGCTAAATTTATAGAAGGATTCGAGGATAAGATGATTAAATAAAATAATTTACTTATTAATATTGTTTGAAAGGAGACTTACAATAGATGGTTAGTCTCTTTTTAGATTTTA
>DUOZ01000132.1 GCA_012838555.1 bacterium
CTTTTTCTTGACAAGTACATTTTTGTATCAAACCTTTGCTTTTCTTATGGCGGAGGAAAGGGGATTCGAACCCCTGCACCGAGTTACCAGCCTACTAGCTTTCCAAGCCAGCCCCTTCAACCACTTGGGTATTCCTCCACAGCAAGCAATATTATACCCTAATTATATCAAAAATTAAAGATGCAATTTTTTACACTAAAATTTTACTCAACTTCAATAACTAAGGATTCAAATGGTCTAAGTGTATATGATTTTCTATTAATCACAGGAGAATCAAGATATGATGAAATAATTAATTTCCTAAATTGATAATTTCTAATAGTAAATTGAGTTTTTTCATTTGTAAAATTCGATAGAACAATAATTTTCTTATCAAGTTCTCGAAGGTAAGCAAATATTTGAGGATGTTTCATATTAATTAATTTGAACTTTCCATAAATAATAGTCTTTTTATATTCACTATCTTTTCTAAATTCAATAAGTTTTCGATAATGATTAAGGATAGAATTTTGATCATAAATTTGATTTTTAACATTAATATAAGAGTAGTTACCAATAACATCTATCCAAGGTTTAGTATTAGAAAAACCAGCATATATTGAACCATCCCACTGCATTGGTGTTCTTGCATTAACTCTCGATGTTCTTCTTAAATAATTGATTATTTGGTCTTCGCTTAATCCGCGTTTTTTTGCATCTTTGGCATAATCAAAAATATAAGTATCTTTAAATTGATCGATTCGATTAAAATCAACATTTGTCATCCCAATTTCTTCTCCTTGATAAATAAAAGGCGTACCCCACATAAAATGTAAAGTTTGAGCAAGCATTTTCGCAGATTCATTAAAGTAATTAATTGGATCTCCATATTGAGAAATGACACGAGGATGGTCATGATTTAACCAATATAGGGGATTCCATGATTTATTATATAATTTTTGCCATTTAGCAAATTGTTTTTTTAAAGATATAACGTTTGTTTTAATTTCTTCATCCTTTTTATGTTCAGACATGAATGCTCCATTTTCCCAACAATGGTCAAAAGTAAAGACCATATCAATACTTCCATTTTTATAACTAGAGTATCTTAAAGCATCTTTAGTAGAAGCTCCTCCTCCAACTTCACCAATCGTAACACAATCATATTTAGAAAAAACATCATCTTTAAGCTCTTTTAAATAGATAAATAGTTCATCTCGATTAGAAAATTTTGACCATTCACCTGAATAGATATAACCTTTATCAACTTTTCCATCACTAAAACTTGTATCTTTAGCTAAATGTGCAATAGCATCCATTCTAAAACCATCAATTCCTTTATCTAACCACCACTTAATCATCTTTTTCATTTCATCTCTGAATTTTTTATTTTCCCAATTTAAATCTGGCATTTTATTAGAAAAAATCTTCATATAATACATATTCGTTTGAGGATCAAAATTCCAACAAGAACCACCAAAAAAAGATGCCCAATTCGTTGGAGGACCTCCATTCTTTCCTTCTTGCCATATATAATAATCTCGATAAGGGTTATCTTTACTTTTTCTACTTTCAATAAACCAAGGGTGTTCATCAGAAGTATGATTTAAAATTAAATCAAAAATAATTTTAATGTCTCTTTTATGTGCTTCAGTTATTAGTTCTTCAACATCATTTAAAGTTCCATATTCCTCAGCAATTTGATAAAAATCTGAAACGTCATATCCATTATCATCCATTGGTGATTTATAAATTGGACCTATCCAAATTAAATTAACACCTAGATAAGATAAATAATCAAGTTTACTAATAATGCCTCTTATATCACCTATACCATCATTATTTGAATCTTTAAAACTTCGTGGATAGATTTGATAACCAATCGCTTCTTTAAACCATTTGCTCTCCTTCATAGTAAACTTCCCTTCTTTGCTTATATTATAGACATTAAGTTAAATAATTTGAAATAGATTGATACACTAATTGACAATAATATAATAAGAAACTACAATTTAAATGAATTATGGATGTGATTAAATGAGAAAGTTATTTGTTAATGAAAAAACTGCAAATCAAAAGATAACGCGTTACTTACGTAAGGTCTTAGATGATGTACCTTTAAGTACGGTTTATAAATTAATGAGAGAAAAAGATGTTAAAGTGAATGGTAAAAGAGTTAACAAAGAATATATTGTTAAAAATAACGATATTGTTGAAGTTTATTTACCAGAAAAAAAGGAAACTGATAATATTATCAATAAAACCGGTCAACATTTTGATGTTGTTTATGAAGATGAAAATGTCTTGTTTGTAAATAAAAGAATTGGTATAACCGTTCAAAAAGATATAAAAAATGAAATTTCACTTACTGAAGAAGTAATTTATTATTTATATAATAAAGGAGAATACGATCCAATTATAGATAAAGGATTTACACCTGCACCAGCTCATAGGCTTGATCGAAATACATGCGGTATAGTGATGTTTGGTAAGAAAAATGAATCTTTAAAAATCTTAACTGAATTATTAAGAAAAAGAGAAGGAATTGTTAAAAAATACCGTGCTTTAGTATTTAATAGAGTGCTAGAACCAGGAGTTATTGATTTAAGTTTAGTTAAAAATGAAAAAGATAATATCGTTAAAGTAGCCCATAAAGATGATAGAAGGGCTAAAAGTGCCTTAACCTCTTATACAATTATTGAACATTATGGTAACATGACCTTATTAGATATTACCCTTCATAGTGGTAGAACTCATCAAATTAGAGCTCACATGGCTGCAATAGGTTACCCTTTAGTAGGCGATAATAAATATGGTGATTTTAGTTTAAATAAAGAATTTGCTAGTAAGTATAAATTTAAAAATCAATTCTTACAATCATATGAGATTAGATTTAAGGAAGTAAGTGGTTTATTATCATATTTAAGTAAAAAGTCATTTAGAGTTAAAATTGATGAAGAGCATCAAAAAGTTTTAAGAAAAATACGACAAGATTTTAAACATTATTAGAATTACTACATAAAATATGATTGGGCGAAAAATCGAAAACGTTTGTTCTTTAAATTTTTATATTGTGTGATATAATCTATAAGGAAAGTGGGGACTTTTTATGCAGTATAAGCATTATTTAAAGTGGAAAGAATATCCACATTTAGATAAAGAGTTAAGAGATGAACTTGAAAACATGACGGAAAAAGAAATTACCGATGCTTTTTATCGTAATATTGAATTTGGTACTGCTGGAATGAGAGGAATCATGGGAGCAGGTACTAATCGTATTAATAAATATGTTGTAGCTAAAGCTAGTGAAGTTTTTGCTAATTACTTACTAAGCGAATTTAGTGATGCAAAAGAACGAGGCGTTGTTATTGCTTATGATAACCGTCAACATTCAAAAGATTTTACCCATATGAGTGCTAATGTTTTAGCAAGTTATGGCTTAAAGGTTTATATTTTTGATGATTTAAGACCTACACCATTGCTTTCTTATGCTGTAAGAGAACTAAATGCCTGTGCTGGTATTGTTATAACTGCATCTCATAATCCTAAAGAATATAATGGATATAAGGTATATGATGAAACAGGTTGTCAATTAGTTCCTAGTAAAATTGAAAAACTTTTATCATTCTATGGTGATGATGAAATTTATAAATTTGTCGAATTCGATAGATTAAATGAAAACGTTATTATTTTAGATCATGTAATTGATGAAAAATATTTTAATGATGTTGAAAAGATAAAATTAAATCACTTTAAAAACACTAAAGATTTAACAATTGTCTTTACCCCTCAACATGGAACTGGTTATCAAGGAATTAAAACCTTATTAGAAAGAGAAGGTTATTCACTTCATATAGTTGAATCTCAAGCTAAGCCTGATCCTAATTTTTCTAAGACATTATCACCAAACCCTGAGGAAAAAAGAGCATATAAAGCTGCGATTGAACTGGCAAATAAAGTTAATGCTGACATTATTTTATGTACTGACCCTGATGCTGATAGAATTGGCGTTGGTGTTAAACATAATGATGATTATATTATTTTAAACGGTAATCAAACTGGAGCTTTATTAATTGATTATCTCTTATCACAAAACAAGTTAAATGATACCTTAGCAAGTAATGGTATTATTTATAATACAATTGTAACTGCTAATAGTGGTAACTTGGTTGCTAAAAAATATAATATTAAAACCAAAGCCCTTTTGACAGGTTTTAAATATATTGGCGAACAAATCGAACAATCAATTAAAGAAAATGGAGATAAATTCTTATTTGGCTATGAAGAATCATATGGATATTTAATTTCACCGATTTGTCGAGATAAAGATGCTATTCAAGCTGCTGTATTAATATCAGAAATGGCACTTTATCACAAAAATCAAGGATTATCTTTATATGAAGCATTATTAAAACTGTATGATGAAATTGGTTATTTTGTAGAAAAACAAGTTTCATTGGTTTTCCTTGGTGAATCCGGTCTTAACCAAATGAAGAAAATTATGAACTATTTCCATGAGCAATCTTTATCAAGTATTGGTAATTTAAGAATTACTAGTACTGAAGATTATTTAAAACAAATAAAAATAGAAGATGGTGTAACTAGTTCATTAACTCTACCTTCATCTGATGTTGTTAAATTTAATTTAAGTGATGGAAGTTTTATCGCAATACGTCCAAGTGGAACTGAACCTAAGTGTAAATTCTACTATAATTTTGTTGGTGAATCATTTGAAGATGCATCTAATAAAATCAAGCAATGTATTAAGGAAATTGATGATATTGTAAATAATATCTAACTTATAATGTCATTGATATTTTAGTATCGAAAAGATTATTATGAAGAACACATAAGGCTGATTCAGCCTTTTTTATTATACATAATTTAACTTACACATATTGTCTTTTCATATAGTAATTGTTAGAATATGTTTAGGAAACCGCTTACACAGGTTAAAGGAGGACAAAAACAATGAAAAAGTTATTTTTATCTCTTTTATTAGTCGGTCTCATGATTACTGGGTGCGAAAATAGAACCAATAAAAATGAGGACGAATTCACATTAAAAATTGATGTCACTGTTCCAGAAAATACTCCAGATTATGTTGATTTGTATTTAGTTGGAACAATGAATGATTGGACACACGCTCAAGAAGATTGGAAGTTAACCAAAGTAGATGATACTCATTATAAATTTGAAAAAAAAATTGTCTGGGGGGAAGATACTACTTATTCAATTGAATATAAAGTAGTCTTAAGCAATGATTGGGCATTTGTTGAAAAAGGACCTTCTGGCGAAGAAATATCAAATAGAACATTGACTGTAGAAAAAGGCGGAAATTCTGAATTTGATATTACTGTTGAAAGCTGGGCTGCGATTCCACCTAACCCAAATGATAGCGATGGTGAATACTCACTCGTATTAATAGTTAATGTACCATCTAATACACCAAGTGAGGAGAAATTATATTTAATCGGTTCAGTAACAAATAACTGGGATTTAGAATCAGCTTGGGAATTAACTAAAGTTGATGAAACTACATATAAATTAGAGAAAACATTAACAAGCGATGAATTTGTAGGTAACCCTATCCAATATAAAATCATTAGAAATAAAACTTATGATAATGAAGAAGTTCAAGCTAATGATGAAGGAATCGAAAATCGTAAATTAACCTTAGTTAAGGATGATACAGTTAACGAAGAGATAACTGTAGTTAAATGGAAAGATTTACCTTTAGTTGAAGAATAAAACAAAATGGGATTCAAAGTCCCATTTTTTAATTAGCATGTTCATAATAGACATCAATACTTTCTACACCAAGTAATTTCGTATCAAGTGAATCAAACAACCATCTTTCCATCTTTTCTTGGTCGAATATTAATGGCATGCGATCATGGATATAACTAATACTTGGGTCAGCATCTTTTGTAATGATAACAAATGTAGACTTTTCTGCATCAACTCTTTTAATTAAACCTGCAATGTATAAATAATCCATTTCTTTAGGTTTAAACTGATACTTAACCGATTTACCTTTTTCTACCTTAAGCCATTCAAAATAAGCTTTCGCTGGTATAATACATCTACCATTATTTAAATGAGGCGAAAAAAAACGACTAGTTGCTAATGTTTCACTTCTAGCATTAATAATAATTCCTTTTCCATCCCACTTCTCAAAACCCCATTTACTAGTAATTAACTTTCTTTCTTGTGTAATTATCGGGGCATTTTGAGAAGGAAAGACTTCTTTGTTATATTGAATATTATCAAGTAATAGTTCATCATATAATAATTTGTTTGTTCTAATTATTTGAAGCATTTCTTCTTCATCATTACTTACATATCTACCACACATTATGTTCACATCCTTTATATTAAAATTATACCTTATAATCAATTTTATGTTTA
>DUOZ01000133.1 GCA_012838555.1 bacterium
AATCCAGAAATTTATATCTTTGATGATTCTTTCTCAGCTCTAGATTATCAAACTGATAAAAAATTACGTCAAGAACTTAAAGAATATACTAAAGATGCAACTACACTAATTGTAGCCCAACGTATAGGAACAATTTTACATGCAGATAAAATTGTTGTTTTAGATAAAGGTAAAATCGTTGGTTTAGGTACTCACAAGGAATTAATGAAAACTTGTGAAGTCTATCAAGAAATGGCTTATTCACAACTATCAAAGGAGGAATTAGATCATGTCAACTAAGAAACAAAATCAATCAGTTCCTCGTCGTCATGGTGGTATGAGAAGAGGCCATGGACCTTTAATGGGAGGAAAACCTAAAGACTTTAAAAAGTCAATGGGTCGTTTATTAAAGTTTATTCGTCCATTTTATACTACAATTATTATTACTCTTATTTTAGCTATAATTGGTTCGCTTTTAAGTGTTTTTGGTCCTAGATATTTAGGATACATGACAACTGAATTACAAAAAGCAATTGAAGAAAGTCGAAGCATTAACTTTGAATATATTAATAGAATTGGTTTAATCCTAGTTTGTTTATTCTTTGCTAGTCATTCTTTCCAAGTTATTCAAGGATTTATTATGTCAAAGATGACTCAAACAATGTCCCATCGCTTAAGAACTGCGATTACGAAAAAAATTAATCACTTACCTTTAAGATATTTTGATACTAATACAATTGGTGATGTTTTAAGTAGACTTACTAATGATGTTGATTTAATTGCTCAAACCTTAAATCAATCACTAATAAGTATGTTTACATCTATAACAACTTTAATAGCCATTATTGCAATTATGATTAGTATTAGTCCAATTATGACTTTAATAACTTTATTTACTGTTCCTGTAACAGCATTAGTTATGTCATTTATTATGAAAAAATCCCAAAAATATTTCTACTCATTACAAGATAATCTTGGAGCATTAAATGGTCATATCGAAGAGATTTATTCAGGACATAATGTTATAAAAGTTTTTAATGGTTCTAAAAAGTCATTAGAAAAATTTAGTGAGTATAACAATAACTTATATACGAGTGCTTATAAGAGTCAATTTATCTCAGGTCTAATGTTCCCGATTGCAAGATTTATTGGTAACTTAAGTTATGTAGTAGTTAGTATTGCAGGTATCTTATTAAGACTTACAATAGGAGACATTCAAAGCTTTATTATCTATATTAGAAGATTTAATCATCCATTATCAACGATTACTCAAATGGCAACAACATTACAGTCTACTGCTGCCGCTGCTGAAAGAGTCTTTGAATTCCTTGAAGAGGAAGAAATGGAAGATGAATCACATAAATTTAAGTATATTGATGTAAATAAAGTTAAGGGAGAAGTTGAATTCAAAAATGTTAAGTTTGGTTATACACCGGATAAAATTGTTATTAACAATTTCTCTGCTAAGGCTTTACCTGGACAAAAAATTGCCATTGTAGGTCCTACAGGTGCAGGTAAAACCACATTAGTTAATTTATTAATGAGATTCTATGAAATAAATGATGGAGATATTACAATAGATGGTGTATCTATTAAAGAATTAACTAGAGAAAATATTCATGATTTATTTGGAATGGTTTTACAAGATACTTGGTTATTTAATGGAACAATTAAAGAAAATTTATCATACGGTAAAATTGGTATAAGTGATGAAGAAGTAATAGAAGCTTGTAAAATTGCTAACGTCGACCATTTTATAAGGTCATTACCTGGTGGATATAATATGATGATTGATGATGAAAGTAATATTTCACAAGGTCAAAGACAACTATTAACCATTGCTCGTGCGATTGTTAAAAATGCTCCAATGTTGATTCTAGATGAAGCAACTTCAAGTGTTGATACTCGAACTGAAATTATAATCCAAAATGCAATGGATCAATTAATGAAGGGAAGAACATCATTTGTTATAGCTCATCGCTTATCAACTATTAAAAATGCCGATTTAATTTTAGTTGTTAAAGATGGTAATATCATTGAATCAGGTAAGCATGATGACTTATTAGAAAAAAATGGATTCTATGCAGAATTATATAATTCGATGTTTGAAAAAATAAACTAGGTATAAAATAATATTGCAGATTTGGATTAAGTTCAAATTTGCTTTAATCCAAGTGCCCTAATAATGGGCACTTTTTAAGTAGTAAAAGTATCAAAAAAGGCTTAATTTCAATTTTGAAACTAAGCCTAGTAATTTCATTTAGTTTAATATTTATTTTATTCAATAATCTTAATCTAAAACTTCGATTAAGCCGTAACCTCCTGCTTTACGTTTATAGACAACAGCAATTCTGTTTTCATCAATATCTTTGTAGATAAAGAAGGTGTGGCCTAACATTTCCATACGGCCAATTGCTTCATCTAAGTCTAAGGCATCAACATGAATGGTTTTTGTTTTTACAGGTTCTTCATCTTTTAAATCTAAATCTTTGATTTCATCAAGAACAAATGTTTTTCCAAGTTTTTCCCGGTGGGTTCTGTCATAACGAGTTTTAACACGTCTAATTTGATCTTCAAGTTTATCTACAACTAAATCAATCGCAGAATACAAATCATTAGTGGCAACCTCGCCCCTTAAAATACCAGCTTTAGTATTAATTGTCACTTCAATCTTATGAACATGAGATTGAACTGACACCACAACACGACATGGAGTTTCATCCTTTATGATGAAGTACTTTTCAAGATATTCTAGTTTCCTCACTATCTTGCTCTCGATCGCTTGTGTGATCTCAATGTTTTTACCGACAATTTGATATCTCATTTATATACCCCTTTCTTAAATCACGTTGGGAAATGTCAAAAACCATTGCCTTCTGTCTTTATTGTACTACAAAGGGTCTGAAAATATAATCATTTTGCTTTAATATTATTTGTGCTATAATAAAATTTGTGAGGGCTAAATTAAAATAATATTACTTAATAACTTTAGAATGGAGCAATAAGATTAATTCCCTTAATGTTTTTCCTGCGACTGCATTTGATGTGCCACTAACATCTAATTGAGGTGCAAGTTCTACAATATCTGCTCCGACAATGTTGTTTAATTTTTCAAATTGTTCAATCGCCCATAATAATTCTTTATAAGTGATTCCACCTGCTTCAGGCGTTCCTGTTCCTGGAAATACGGATGGATCTAAAACATCTAAATCTATAGTTATATAGACTGGTTTATCTTTAAGTTTTTCAACAATTAAATCAAGACCTTCTAAATCAAACTTTCTTAAATGTGTATTACCTTCACTTGCCCAAACGAATTCGTGTTTATCACCGGATCTAATGCCAAATTGATATATTCTATCTTTACCTAAAACATCAAATATACGGCGAATAACTGTTGCATGTGAAAATTTCATCCCAAAAAATTCATCTCTTAAATCAGTATGGGCATCTAAGTGAATCACGTGTAAATCATCATATTTTTTAGCAAAAGATTTAATAACCGGATAAGAAACGAGATGTTCTCCGCCTATCATCATCACTTTTTTATTATCTTTAATAATTTGGTCTGTTGTCTTTTCAATGACTTTTAAGGCTTTTTTTACATCGCCAATAGGTAAGTCTAAATCGCCTAAATCACATGTTTTATAATCTTTTAGACTCATATCTCGATATGGTGAGTACCATTCAATACCAAATGAATCAATTCTAATGGCATTGCCCGCAAATCTTGTGCCAGGTCGAAACGAAGTTGTTGTATCCATTGGACAACTAAAGATTACTACATCTGATTCTTTATAATCACTAACACAACTTTGGAATGGTAATTCAATTCTTTTTAGTCGCATAGCTATTCCTCGCTTTCATCGTTTTGAAACAATTTCCAATTATCCTTATCAATAACTTTGATATAAGGTCCTTCTTCTTGTTTTAAAATAGTAGACCCTTGTTCTTGATATAAATCAAGCATATCTACTAGTTCTTTAGTAATAACTTCACCTGGAATAATTAAAGGAATTCCTGGAGGATATATCATAATTGATTCTGCACTAACTTCTCCAATTGCATCATCATCTAGTTTTATCTTCTTATAAGGAGCATGGAAGGCTAATCTAGGACGATAAAGCATTTTAGGAAAACTATATTGAAATTTAGGCACAATATATGGAACAAATTTTCCATAAAAACGGTATGATAAATCATTTAAAGCATTAACTAATGTATCTATATGTTTCTTTTTTGTTCCAATGGTAATAATTGCTAAGATACAATATGTTTCAGCAAGTTCAAGTTGGATACTATATTCTTCTCTTAGAATATTGTAGATTTCAAAACCTGATAATCCAAGTTCATTTACTTTAATTACTAACCTTGAAGAGTCATAACCAAACTCCTTTTTTTCTTTAAAATATTTCTTATCTACAACTTTAATTCCAGGTATATCTTTTAATCTATTAACTGCGTATTTTGCTAATTCTATTGAATGACCAATCGCTCTTTTACCATGTAAAACTAGATACTTTCTTGTAACATCTAAAGAGGCAAGTAGTAAACTATTCGGACTCGTTGATTGGAGCATGTTTAAAATATTTTGAATTTCATCACAATCAATTCTTTCACTCTTAACTAACAAAGCAGAACTTTGTGTTAATGAACCACCTGTTTTATGAATTGACAATACGGACATATCGGCTCCACTTTGCATTGCACTAGGTGGTAAGCGATCAGAAAAGTGAAAATGAGAACCATGTGCTTCATCAACTAACAATAACATATTATGTTCGTGTACATGTTCCGCAATTTTTTTTAAATTACTTGTAACCCCAAAATAGGTTGGATTAATAATTAAAACAGCTTTGGCATCTGGATGTTCTTTAATCGTATCTTTAATACTTTTTAAATTGATACCTCCAGCGATACCAAGTTCGCCATCAATATTTGGTTTAATAAAAACGGGGATCGCACCACTTAAAATTAAACCATTGATAATGGATTTATGAACATTTCTTGGTAAAATAATTTTATCATGAGCTTTAACAGAATATAGTATCATTGTTAATAAACCAACACTACTTCCATTGACTAAGAAAAAAGCTTTTCTAGCTCCAAAGGCATCAGCAAATAATTCTTGAGCTTCTTTTAATACTCCACGTGGATGATTTAAGTTATCTAAACCCTTTGGTGCATTTACATCGAATTCGAAGGCTCTGCGTCCTAAAAACTTCCTTAATTCCGTATTTATAGCACCAAGTTTATGACCTGGAACATCAAAAGGGGTAACAGAAGAATTAATATAAGAAATTACAGCACTGTAAAATGGTGTTTTGTTGTGTAATTCAACATCCACTAATTATTCCCCCTTATTTTTCAAGATAATTATATACACGAAATGAAAATAAGCAAGAAAAAATCTTGCTTATTTTGTTAAATATTTTTGGAACTTTTCAACCAAGTCTAACCTCTCCCAAGTAAACTCTTCTTCATTTCTACCAAAATGGCCAAAAGTTGCGGTTTTCTTATAAATTGGTCGTCTTAAATCTAGTACTTTTATAATTTCAGCAGGAGTTAACTCAAAGTTATCTTTGATTGCTTTAATAATTATTTCATCACTAACTGCACCAGTATTAAATGTATTGACATGTAAAGATACAGGATGTGATTTTCCAATTGCATATGCAAGTTGGATTTCACATTTTTTTGCTAGTTTAGCAGCGACGATATTTTTAGCTAAATATCTAGCCATATATGCGGCACTGCGGTCAACTTTAGTACAATCTTTTCCTGAGAATGCTCCTCCACCATGGTGAGCACTACCACCATAGGTATCAACAATAATTTTTCTACCAGTTAAGCCGGTATCACCTTCAGGTCCACCAATAACAAAGCGACCTGTAGGATTAATAATAATGTTAAAATCAGTATTAAGATTGTTCTCTTTAGCCACATAATTCATGACTTTTTCAATTAAGTTTTGTTTAAATTCCTCTTCAACATAATCATCATCATGTTGAACAGACATTAAAATAGTGTGAATACGAGGGACATTACCACTATAATCAATAGTTACTTGAGATTTCATATCAGGACGAGCATATTTTAACTGATTAATCTTTCTTAATTCATCGGCTCTTTTTACAAGTGAATGTGCTAAATGAATTGGAAGAGGCATATAAACACTTGTTTCATCAGTTGCATAACCAAACATCATCCCTTGATCTCCTGCACCAATGGATGATATATCAGTTGAGTTATTAACTCCTAAAGCAATATCTGGTGATTGTTTTTTGATTAAATTAATTATTTTACAAGTTCTAGCATCAATACCATATTCTTTATTTGAATAGCCGATTTCTAACAATGTTTCTCTAACGATTTTTTCATAATCAATACTTGCCTTTGTTGAAATCTCTCCGCCAATAATAACAGTATCAGTGGTGATAAAACATTCAGCTGCTACTCTTGGATTATCATCCTCTTTGTAGCAAGCATCAAGAATTGCATCTGAAAGCTGGTCGCAAATCTTATCTGGATGACCTGGACCTACTGATTCAGATGTAAACAAGTTTAAATAAGACATACTTCTACAACCTCCTAGGGTAAAAATAAAAACTTCCCCCCAAGGAAGTCATTCATATTAAAGAACTACTTCCTCTTATTGTTCGGAGATGATCCGCTGGGGTTTGGGCACCTTCTTTAAGAAAAAAGGGTTGCCACCATGTCACCGATTCCCTCAATCTGCATGGTTCTTAATAAGAGTCGTTTTTATTTTTAACATCACTATTATAAGTATTAGGTTCTTTTCTGTCAACAACTTCACTCATTTCTTCTTTTGATAAACCAGAAATCTTTTCAACTAGATCAATTTCCATGCCCATTTCGTAAAAGACCTTTGCAAGTTCTTTTTGACGTCTTTTTCTTTCGTTCATGATATCACCCAAAAATAATATTGACCTAGAATGAAGTGTTTAAACTAAGATAATATAATTAGAAAAGTTTATGATGTTTTTGACTATAACTAAGTAATATTTGCATATTACTATCAATATCTTTAACAACATCATTCATAACACTAATAAAAATTTCTTGCTCATATTCATGCATTAACTCAATAAAATTTAACCCTTGGTGATACATATATCGTCTAATATGATGTTTTGAATCACCAGAAATAAAAACATCACAATTACTAATAAGGGCATCCATATATTCACTTGTCCCACTTCCTAAAATGAAACCAACCTTTTTAATAGTAGATGCTCCGTTTTTACCATCTTGATATAAAACATAATCGAGTCCTAATTTCTCTTTAAACATGTTTATAAAGTCATTAAACTCCATTTCTTTTTCTAATTCACCTGTATATAAAAATGACTGAGTAGGATTAAAGGGTTTTATATTAATTAACCCTAACATTTTTCCAAAATTTGCATTCATACCATTAGAAGAAAGATCAAAATTAGTATGAATAGAATAACACGATAAATCATTTTCTATTAGTTTATCATAAATTTTTTTAATCATAGGTTCTTTTAAGGCAATTCTTTTATTTGGATATAAAAGTGGATGATGAGAAATTATTAACTTAACATTATTACTTAATGCTAAATTAATTGCTTCTTCATCACAATCTAAACTAATAACAACTTTATCAATTTCAGTTGGTAATTTAGCACCACAAAGTCCTAATCTATCCTTAATAAAAGTTAAACGTTTAGGATATTTTCTCCCAAGTAAAGATAGAAACGTTCTTGATTTCATAAAAACACCTCAATCATCTTAATATGTTTTATAATCTTCTTTTTTCTTGTATCATGTTTATCATCTAGTTTAGTTAAAATATTTATATATTTTTTATATTCACTTTCATACTTTTGAATAAAAATTTCACTTTTTTTCTTTAATAATATAGGACCAAAGTAAATTTCTTCCTTACTTAATTTTTCTTGACCTTTAACAACTTTCATAATTTCATAATAATGACCATCTTCAAAAATGATTTCTTCATCAATAATTTTTAAGTTATTATTCATGATAAATTCTCTTAAATTAGGTACTTGCGTATTAGGTTGGAGAATAAGAGTTTTATCTTTTATCTTATCTAAGTCATTACTTAAGATTTTAGATATTAATTCTCCACCCATACCTGCTATAATAATCGTTGTAACATCATCACTCATTTTATTTAATCCATCACTTAGTAATAATTGAATTTTATTATTTAAGCCAAAAAGCTCAACGTTTTGTTGAGCACTTTTTAGTGGTCCTTCTCTTAAATCACTCGCATAACCACGTTCAATTATTTTATTTTTAATTAAATAAATCATCAGCAGTCCATGATCTGTACCTACATCAAGTACAACTTCATTATTAGAAACAAAACTGGCGACTGCTTCTAATCTTTTTGAAATTCTCATTGATGATGTCCGCGGAAGTCTCCAAATCTTTTTGCTCTTGTTGGATGACGGAGTTTACGTAAAGCTTTAGCTTCAATTTGTCTAATTCTTTCTCTAGTAACACCAAATTCTTTACCAACCTCTTCTAAAGTACGAGGTCTACCATCATCTAGTCCATATCTAAGACGTAAAACTCTTTCTTCTCGATCTGTTAAATCTTTCATTACGTTATATAGTTCATCTTTTAATAATTCATTTGTTGCGTATTCACTTGGTGAGACAGTATCTTTATCTTCAAGGAAATCGCCTAAGTGTGAATCATCTTCTTCACCAATAGGTGTTTCTAGAGAAACTGGTTCAAGAGCAATTCTTTGAATTTCTCTTACTCTTTCAGGTGTAATATTAGGTCCCATTTTAACAGCAATTTCTTCTGCTGTTGGTTCTCTACCCAATTCTTGTACTAAAGTACGTTGGATTCTAGTCATTTTATTAATTGTTTCAACCATATGAACAGGAATTCTGATGGTTCTGGCTTGGTCAGCGATTGCTCTTGTAATTGCTTGTCTTATCCACCATGTAGCATAAGTAGAAAACTTAAATCCTTTTTCTGGATCAAATTTTTCACTAGCTTTAATTAATCCTAAGTTACCTTCTTGAATTAAATCAAGGAAAAGCATACCACGACCGATATAGTGTTTTGCAATTGAAACAACTAAACGTAGATTGGCACTAATCAATTTCTTTTTAGCCTCTTGGTCGTTTAAAGCGACACGTTCAGCTAGTCTAATTTCTTCTTCTTTATCTAATAAATCGACTCGACCGATTTCTTTAAGATACATTTTAACTGGGTCAGTAATTTTAACATCATTAGCACGAGCATAATTTGGGTTTTTTAAGACCGTTTCTATATACTCAATATCTTCATCACTTTCTTCTTTTTCTTCAAATTCATCATCTGTATCAGGTATTTCTTTAATTTTAGATTCATCAATATCTTTATCATCAATATCTTCAAGTGAGTTATCTTCGACAGAATCATCTTCTAAACTAATACCTATTTTTGTAAAATGTTTTAAAATATCATCCATTTCATCATCACTTATATCTAAGTGAGCGATAGCCTCAGTTAGTTCACCGATTAAAATATAACCTTGTGATTTACCAAGTTTTTCAAATCTAGCTAGAATTGAATTTAATCCTTCGTATTCTCTTAATTTTTTAATTGCCATAATCACTACTCCTTTAATTTTAGTTTGTGTTATTTACTTATATATTTTTTCTTTTGTTTATTTAAATCATGAAGTTGTTTTCCCCTTTCAAGTTCATTAAGACTAGGGTCATATGTTACTTTATCAATTAATTGATCGATGTTATAAATCATTGACTCGCGATTAATTTCATCTATTAATGCTTCTAAATCAATTAGAGATTTATCTTTTTCAACAAAATCTAAAATTTCCGTTAATAAGTTAATTGATTCTTGATCATTAATAACAGAATATAAAGTTTCAGGTTTTGGTATTTTACCATGATTTTTAAAGTATTCTAGAATATGAATTGCGATAACCTCATACTCACTTAAGAATAAACTGACTTCATTTTTTTGATAGCGGATAATCGCATTAATGTTTTCTAACATTATATGAATAAAGCGAATATGTAGTTGCTCTTTAGCGCTATATTGTTTGCTTTTTTTAGCAACTGGGGTAACATTAATCTTAATTACAGGTGGTCGATAGATTCTATTAAATTCTTCTTTAATAATACCTAATTCAATTAATGTTATATCACTAATCTTTTTTAAATAATAATCTATTCCAATTTTATCTTTTATTGTTTTTGATAAACTACTCACAGATTGCTTAATAAATTCTTTTTTTCCTGAATAATTATTTAAATCATTTTTTTTAGCTAAGTTCATTAAGCGATAATCCATTGGTTCATAGACGATATTTAACAAATTTTTTAATCCTTCACTACCTAGTTTATTAATCGCTTCATCAACGTCTTTATAGTCTTTTAGTGGTTTAACAATTTGATATTTAATATTTGAACCATCAAATAATTCCATGCATCTTATCGTCGCATTTTGTCCTGCTTCATCTGAGTCAAATAATAAACGAATTGGAACAATTAACTTTTTAATTTCTTTAACATGATTACTAGTTAAGGCTGTTCCCATTGTTGCAATACAAGAATTTATTCCACTTCGATATAATGCAATAACATCCATAAAACCTTCAACTATATAGACCAATTTTTCTTTATTAGCATGTAAATTAGCTTGATAATAATTATACAAAATATCACTTTTATGAAATAATTCTGTTTCTTGCGTATTCACATACTTAGGTAAATTTTTATCATTTTCTAAAATCCTACCTGAGAAGGCAATCGGTTTATTATCTTTATTAGTGATTGGGAAAATTAATCTACCTCTTAAAGGGTCAACAATTCCATCACTAGATCTAATAGCAATCCCAAATTTTATCATATCTTCAACGTTATGTCCTTTAGCCCTTAAAAAGTCAATTGTCTTTTTTCCATCTATAGGAGCATAACCTATTTTGAAATGATTAATTACATCATCACTTAATTTACGATTATATAAATAATCTAAAGCCTTTTTACCTTCGCTTGTCCTTAAGTTGTAAGTGTAATAATTAAGTAAATCACTTAATAAGGAATAAGCTACGGCATCTTCTTTACTTATTTTCTTTTCTTCATAGATGTTATCTAATTCAGGAACAGAAACATTACAAATCTGTGCTGCTTTTTTAACCGCTTGAAGAAAAGGAATTTTTTCAAAGTCACGAATAAATGTAAATGCATTACCAGCGTGATTACAGGAAAAACAACGATAAATTTGTTTATCTTCACTTACAGACATTGATGGATTTTTATCATCATGGAATGGACAAATGCCCCAGTAGTTTTTCCCTTTTTTTGTTAAGGTGAGGTAATTAGAAATAACACTCACGATATTGCACTGGCTTTGAATTTTTTCTAATTGACTATAGTCAAATTTACCAGTCAAAAAACTCACCTCCGCTTTTATTAAAACTTAATTCTTTCCAATAAATAATCTTTTACGTTACTAATCTTAACTCTAATTTGTTCCATTGAATCTCTTTCTCTAATCGTAACAGATTCATCTTCAAGAGTATCAAAGTCAACTGTGACACAATAAGGAGTACCAATACCATCTTGACGACGATATCTCTTACCAATACTACCTGTTTCATCATAGTCACACATTAAGTCTTTATTTAGAGTTTCTAAAACCTCAATAGCTTTTTCATTAAGCTGTTTAGATAAAGGTAAAACAGCGACTTTATAAGGTGCAACATATGGATGTAACCTCATAACGATTCTTGTATCACCATTTTCTAAAGTCTCTTCGTCATATGCTTCACACATAATTGCTAAAGTTAAACGATCAACACCTAACGAAGGTTCGACACAATATGGGATATATCTTTCATTTGTATAAGGGTCAAGATATTCAAAACTTTCTTTTGAATGTTCCATATGTTGTTTTAAGTCATAATCAGTACGATCGGCAATACCCCATAGTTCGCCCCAACCAAATGGATACAAGTATTCAATATCACATGTTCCTTTGGAATAGAATGCTAATTCTTCTTGTGAATGTTCTCTTAATCTTAAGTTTTCCTTTTTAATTCCTAGTAAATATAAGAAATTTATACAATAATCTTTCCAATATTCGTACCATTTTAAATCTTCACCAGGCTGACAGAAAAACTCTAACTCCATTTGTTCGAATTCTCTTGTTCTAAAAATAAAATTACCAGGAGTAATCTCATTTCTAAATGATTTACCTATTTGAGCAACACCAAAAGGTAATTTCTTTCTAGTGCTTCTTTGAATATTTTTAAAATTAACAAATATACCTTGAGCTGTTTCAGGACGTAAATAAACGACTGAACTAGCATCTTCGACAACCCCTTGAAAGGTTTTAAACATTAATTGGAATTGTCTAATATCAGTAAAATCATGAGAGCCACAATTTGGACACTTAATCTCATGTTCTTTTATAAATTCCTCCATCTTTTTGTTACTCCAGCCAGATGGATTAATCTCTTTATCAAAATCTTCAATTAAATTATCTGCACGGAAACGAGAACGACACTTACGACAGTCCATTAATGGATCATTAAATGTTGTTAAATGCCCAGAAGCCTCCCAGACTTTTGGATTCATTAATATCGCAGAATCAAGTCCAACAACTAAACGATTTTCTTGAATAAATTTCTTCTTCCATGCTTGTTTTAAATTATCTTTTAATTGTGAACCAAGAGGTCCATAATCCCATGTATTTGCTAAACCACCATAAATTTCTGAACCTTGATAAACAAAACCAGTTTTACGAATATAACTCGTAATATAATCAAAAGAAAACTTGCTCATAATTAACCTCCTAAGTATGCAACATTTAAGATTATGTAAGATAACAGTATTTTTGTCAACCCACTATAAGTGTAGTTTATCACTAAAATATCATTTCTAACACTTTTCGATGTCGATAAAATACACCAATGCTATTTTCAATATAATCAAAGTACTCTCTAAGTAGTTTCTTTCCAACTTCTATAGGAACACTAAACTTACTAACATTATCAATGTTAGCTAAGACTGTATATCGAAAATACTTTAAATAGTCAACTTCATCGTCTATATTATTTGAGCATTTATAACATAAAAAACCACCGTTTTCATATGAAACAGTCGTTATTTCTTCTTTATTACCACATATACTACATTCATCAACATTTAATCCAATACCTTCATTTTCCATTACTCTAGTTAAAGTTATTAATGTAAGAGTTAATAAGTCATTGTAACCTTCATTAAATAAATCAATTAATTGATTAAAATATTCAAAATAATAAGGAGAAAATTTTTCTTCACTTTTATTAATAATTTCACTTAAAAAACTTAAGTAAGTTGCCAATTTAGGATTTTCGATTAAGTTTTTAACCTTTTTAATAGAAGCCGCATTTATTAAAGTGTTACGATTTTGATTTTGATTAATAATAAATTCACTTAAACAAAATAATTGACAAGAAGGTGCGTTTTTTGAGGTAGGCTTTAAAATACCCCGTGCTTTAAAGGCAATCTTCCCATTTTTAGTTAAAACATTTACCATAGCATCATAATCTTTATATTGAACAAGAGAAATTACAAATCCTACTTCTTTTATTTTCATTACTTATACCCTAATTCTTTTAAATATATATGTTTATTACGCCAGTTTTTTTCGACTCTGACAAAAATCTCGAGTCTAACTTTACTGTCAAAAATTTTTTTAATCTCTCTTTGGGCTAATTGCCTTATTTTTTTAATCATAGCTCCATCTTTACCAATAATGATTCCTTTTTGCGAATTTCTTTCAACTACAATAACGGCACTTATTTCAATTGATTCCTCATCAATGTTTTCCATTCTTTCGATATAGGTTGCTACTGAATGAGGAACTTCTTCTTCAGTTAATAATAAAACTTTTTCTCTAATAATTTCAGCCATAATAAATGATTCAGGATGATCACTATAATAACCATCAGGATAATATTTAGGACCATTAGGTAGTACTTCTTTAATATTGTTTAATAAAGTGTCTAAATTATATCCATCTTTAGCGGATATAATGATAATGTCTTTAAAATTATATAAGTCTTTATATTTATTAGTTAATTCATTAATATCTTCTTTTGTAGAAATATCTACCTTATTTATTACTAAAAAGACAGGTGCTTCGACTTTTTCAAGTATAGATAACACGAATTCATCACCTTTACCAAACTTTTTAGTAGCATCAACTAAAAGAATTACAGCTTCACAATCATTTAAACTTGAGAAAGCCTCTTTATTCATTATCTTTCCTAGTTCATGAAAAGCTTTATGAATACCGGGTGTATCAATAAAGATAATTTGATTATGTTCATCAGTATAAATTCCTTGAATCTTATTTCTAGTTGTTTGAACCTTATCTGAAACAATTGCAACTTTTTGTTTAATTAAGGCATTCATCAATGTTGATTTTCCAACATTCGGGCGACCGATAATTGCCACAAAACCTGATTTGAAACTCATAATTATAAATTTTCCTTACTAAAAGCAAAAGGTAATAACTCTTTTACTTTTGTTTCATATTTATCATTTTTATCATTTAGTACAATAATATCAGCATCTTCATTCATTAATTCACTGATAACCTGCCTACAAGCTCCACAAGGAGAAGCAGGAGGTGTAGAAGTAGAGGCAATTGCCATAGCTATAATATCGTCTTTTTTATATCCTTGAGAATAAGCACTAAAAAGTGCTGATCTTTCTGCACAATTAGTTAAACCATAAGAGGCGTTTTCAATATTAGCACCTCTTATAATCGTTCCATCATTCATTAAAATTGCTGCACCAACCTTAAACTTAGAATACGGAGAATAAGAATTTTCCAAAGCTTTTATAGCGTTTTCAGTTAATTTTTCTTTACTCATGATTAAGCCTCCCTTTTTATATTTAATTTATCTAAAACATAATCTTGCAAATTAAACATTTTTTCTTCATCTTCTTTATTCATATGGTCATAACCAAGTAAATGTAATAATCCATGAGTGAATAAAAAAGCCATCTCACGATCAAAACTATGACCATACTCTTTAGCTTGTCTTCTAGCAGTCTCACTTGATATGACAATATCACCTAGTAAAATAGAGACATTTTCATCATATAAAATTTCTTTTTCATTAATACCTTTTTCTAAAAAAGCAAAACTTAAAACATCAGTCGAATTATCTATATTACGATAAGCATGATTATATTCCTTAATCGTTTCATCACTAGTAATTGTAACTGAAAGTTCATAATTATAATTTAAATTTAAATAATTAAAAACAAAAACAGAAATAGATTGAAAAGTCTTTTTGTAAGACTTTATTCTAAAAGGGGAGTCGTTAGTATAAATAAGTTTTATTCCCACTGTTATCACCTTATATAATTATACACCTAATTATTTAAGTAATTAAGTTTTTAGCTAATTTTTTTGTAATTTGTTAATTGAAATAGTAATTTCCGTTGTATCATCTAGGACTAACTGTGGTTGTTCTTTTTTGCAGAACTAAATTCCGTTATAATTTAGTTGTTATGTTAGCCTAAATAAGGAGGTTAACCATATG
>DUOZ01000134.1 GCA_012838555.1 bacterium
AAATGCTTGAACAAAATCAGGTAATTTTGATGATGCATTTTGCTTAAATGTAAACAACCATTCGTATTTCTTCAAAGTAAACTTGGAAAAATCAGGAATTAATGGAATAGCAGATAAGGCACGAGTATTATAAAACGTTGATGTAACCATCCAAAAAACAGGTATAAGAATAATTAATACGATGAAAATCATGTACAAATGTACAGCTGTACCTGCTAAAATCTTTTTAAATGGTATCTTTCTTTTATTCATACTATTCCTCCTCCTGCATTAGTTTGGTTCTAGACATATTCCAAACTGAGAAAACTCCTACTAATAAGAAGATAAGTATTGAATAGATAGCACCTCTAGCATAATATCCAGTGTTATCATTAAATGTTAATTTATAAATCCAAGAAATTAAAATATCTGTTTGTCCTGGTGCGCCTATTTCAGAATCTGGATACGCAGGAGCTCCACCCGTTAAGAAATAAATTGCACCAAAATTATTGAAATTGAAACTAAATGTCATAATAATTGATGGCATTGTTGAGATCAATACTTGTGTTAAAGTAATATATCTAAACTTTTGAACACTATTAGCACCATCAATATCAGCTGCTTCATATAGTTCTAGTGGTATTGTTGCTAAAACACCAGTTATTAACATCATATGATATGGCCATCCAAGCCATAAGTTAGTTAATATGACTACTGCTCTTGCTAGGTTACCACTAATAGGTTTAGTAACCCATGAAATTGGGAAGATGTTGTCTCCTGCAAGACCAATAAAATGAAGAAAATTTGCAAAGTTTTTTCCCATTTTTAAGTTTCTAAGTATCTCATTAGCTAATCCATCAACATTAAAAACATTCTTAAACATCATTAATGTTATCATACTTGGAATTGCCCAAGGTAAAATAAAGATAGTACGCCAAAATTTCTTTCCAAATAAGGAAATAGTCTTATTTTTACCAATTTTTATTTTAATTCCTTTAACATATTTAGACTCAATCACTAAGGCATGAATAAAACCTACAGTATAAACGGTAAACGATGACATAAATGCCCAAATAATTGTCCACCATAAAGTAGCTAAAAAGTATTTTAGTAATGAAGTATTTTCTATAAGATGTTTAAAGGTAGAAAATCCCCAGTTATACAATCTAGTTCCTCTTTCAAAATCACTAAACGCTACTAGACCACTAAATAAAAGTGGTATGACAGTGAAAACAAGAATTAGAGTAATTGCTGGAATTAAGATAATATAAGCAAACATATTTTCATATGTGTCTTTTATATATTCTTTAAAAGATGGTAATGGTTCACCGCTTAAAATTTTCTTTCTAGTCTTATAAGCATCAACAATTGTTGAAATCCAAAAGAATAATAAAACACCTACAAGAACAAAAGCAATTAAACCAAAGCCAAGTAAATAAGCTGAATCATCAAATCTTGTCCAAGGTAGTCCTTGTTGTATTTCAACAGTAATTTTAAATCCTCGATATGTTGCACTAGGACCCACACTACCTAATGAAAATAATCCCCAGAAACCTCTAGTGATAAAACCACCATAATCCCGCCAAAAATAAATTAAATCAGGACTATTATCAGGTGTAACAAAAGAATAAGTTACTTGATATGCGCTTGATCCATATGTGGCATTAGCTAATTCTTTTCCCACTGCACCATATCTAGAAGTTGAAATTTCGATGATTATAAGCAACAAAAGAAATAGCCAAAGAATAACCGCTTTATACCATTGCTTATTTAAAACCTGACCTAGACCAGGAATTAAACTAGATAATGAGAATAAACCAGCTTTTTTCCTTATTTCCTTTTCTTGATCAGTTAACTTTTCCTTAGTCAAAATTAGTCATCCTTTCAATATTTGAAAAAAGCTTTGCCAATGAGGCAAAGCTTTTGACAATCTAACTTTTTAATGAGCCAGGAGCTTTATTCATTTCAGCTAAGCCTTTTTCTGCAACTGCTATATGTTGAGCTACTAGTTCTTCTAACCATGCATCCCACGGTTCAGTGTCTTCTCCTATCTTAGCATGTGCTTCATGTGCTTCATCCCAAGCTCTCTTAAGGACTTCTTGTAATTTGCTATCATCATAATAGTACACAGCATCCATAGCTTTAACGCTTGGATTTTCAGGTAACATAAATTGAGGTTCAGGATGATTACCTGAGAAAGCAGCTTCCATTTCAACAGCATTTGATGTTGGTAATGTAACCTTAATTTCAGAATCATCTTTTAATACAGGTATGTTAGATGAACTATTCACCATTACTGTCATGAACTCTTGACTGTAAACTCTATCGAAAACTAATTTAGCTTCCTCTAGGTTTTTGGAGTAACCATTAATAACAAATCCTTTTGTTTTAAGAAATGGTGTTAATTGGTTTCCTTTCCAAGTTGGCATTTTTGAGAATTTAAAGTCTGATTCAGTGTTTTCTTCTGCCTCAGCAACATTTTGCCATGTACCAACTAAACCAGTAGGTGATTTTTCACTAACTAGATAGTCGTCCCATCTCCAACCCATGTCGGCGCCACCTTTTAGAAGTATTTCATCTTCACCTTCAACTACATCTAAGTAGTTTAAAGCTGCATTAGCAATGAATTCCAAACCTTCTGCAAATCTAGGATCATCAAATCCTGGTTCTACTGGATTTCCGGATTCAAAAATCTGCCATCCGCCAGCTGTTAATGAAGAATATGCAGACCAAACTTCACCTAAACTCATAGGGAAGAATGATAAAACTTTATTTCCATTATAAGATGGACGAGTTTCAGGATTTTCATACCATCCTTTAGTTATTGCAAATATTTCTTCCCAAGTATCAATAGCATCTGGTAAATTATCACCATTTGCGTCTTCAGTTGAGATTCCAATAGCTTCTAACATTGTTTTATTCCAAGAGAATGCCATACCATCATAAGTGATTGGTACATATTTAACTTGGTCACCAACGTTTCCGCCTTTTAGATATGATTCAACTGTGTTAGCCTTTGCCCTATCAATAGTAGCTGAATTTGGAGTTGCAAGACTGTCATAGTTTCTTGATACTTCACCATCAATTACTAATTGAATATCAGGCATTGCATCTTTATCAGTTGTGATTTTATCTGCGGCACCTGATGCACCTTGTTCAACAACTACTACTTTGATGTCTTCTCTAACAGGATTTTCATCAAAGTATTCTTGTACTGCTGTAATCCATGCTGCATCATCTAAGCCAATTTCGATTCTAATTTTGTCATCTTCACAGCTTATTAATGATCCAGCTAGCAATGCTAATGCTGGTAAAAGCACAAATAGTCTTTTCTTCATTTATTTTTTTCCTCCTTATCCCTAATTAGATTATAACAGTTTTCAATTTTATGTCAATTAATATTGTAAGCGGTTTCTTTTTTGTACTTACATCATTTTAAAATTTTGACACATTCATATTATTGGTGTTTCTAAATACTCTTATACTTTATAATATTATATTTTTGTCCTCTTCTAGTAAATTGATGTAAATAGATAAGGAGTAATCGAATTGTGTAGAAAATTGTAAGTAAAATTGGTGCTAATTCAAATGACAGTACACCAATTAAAGCACAAATAAAACTAACTGCAATAAACATGACCATACAAATCTTAAAGGAACCTGTTAATTTATATTCATCGGCTCTTTGTCCTCTTTTATTACCATAGTTTAATAATAATGATGAAGGTATTAATAATAAAATGAAAGAAAGTGTAAATTGGAAAAACCATAGAATTAAAGTTGGAATAAAATTACTTCGTTGAACTCGACTTAAAAAATAAATTGTACTAGCTAAATAATAACTATCCTTAATCTCATTAGATGATTCTAAACCGTTATTATATATTTCTTTGAAATCAAAGTTGATAACACTAGAATAATTACCACTTAATATTTGACTTGGTTTATTAAGAGAATCACCACTTTCTCTTTGAACATATCTAGCAAAAAAGTTATTCCTATTAAATACTACAATATTATCAGTTGATTTAGGTGTTTGTTCGATACCTTCTTTGCTGTAATCAAAATCTTTATTTATTAAAACTAAATACCCATTAGATGTAAATTCATACGATTTATCATCAACACAAATTAAAGAACCTTTATCTATCTTACAATTTATTTGTTGACTATAAATTTCATTAAAGACTAAATCAATATTATTAAGTTTATTAACAACCTTTGAATCTGAACTTAATAGGTAATGATAGACAATTGGAGTTAGTAAAATAAAAATTGATATGATAAAAGCAAAAATTGATACAGCCCATGATTTAGTGTATGCACGAATAACTTCTTTATTAGAAAATAGTGTAAATGCATAATATATTAATACTTCACTTATTTTTTCCATTTAACTCACCATTTCTATTTTACAGTAAATTCATCTATTTATAAATATAAAAAAAATTTCATATAGTTGTGTTTAGTTTAACTTTCAAGTTATTTAACATTGAAATAAGTAATTATCAAAATAAGACCGTTAGTACATTGATTTTATAAACTCTTTTACATATGATATAAAAGGTGATGATGTATGAAAAA
>DUOZ01000135.1 GCA_012838555.1 bacterium
GTTTAATGACATTAGGGACTAAGCAACAAGATATGCACATAGACCCCAATGGTATCCCTATTGTAATTGAAGGTGACAATTCAATGAAGATGTTACTTTATGGTGTTGTCGCTATATTCATGCTAGTAGGTTTTGTTATTTTAATGAAGTCAAATTTAAAATCTGCTTATGCTTTAGAAGAAAGTACTAACAAAGGGTTAAAACCGATTACTTTAAAAGAAGAAATTAAATTATTGTTTGATGATAATATTGCTAGATTATTTTTACCTCTTCCATTAATTGGTATTATTTTGTTCACGGTTGTACCTTTAGTTTATATGATTTTAATTGCCTTTACTAATTATGATCAATTCCATCAGCCACCTGGAAATTTGTTTACATGGATTGGCTTAGGAAATTTTTCAGAAATATTTAGTTCGTTATCATCTTTAGGTAAAACATTCTGGTCTATTTTTGGATGGACTTTTATCTGGGCGATTTTCTCAACCTTTACTTGTTATTTTGGTGGAATGTTACTTGCTTTATTAATTAATTCAAAAGGAATTAAAGGTAAAGGTTTTTGGCGAACAATTTTTGTTATTACTATTGCTGTTCCTGGATTTATCTCTTTACTTGTTATGAGAACATTACTTGGTTCACAAGGTGTGATTAATAATTTACTAAAAGAATTTGGTTTTATTACAACTAGTTTACCATTTTTAACTGATGTAACTTGGGCAAGGGGTACGGTCATCGTTGTTAATATGTGGATTGGGATACCTTATTCCATGCTAATAACTTCAGGTATCTTATTAAATATTTCTAGAGAACTTTATGAAAGTGCGAAATTAGATGGAGCGAATAAGTTCCAAATCTTTAGACATATTACCTTACCTTATATGTTATTTGTAACTACACCTTATTTAATTACTAACTTTATTGCAAATATTAATAACTTTAATGCAATTTATTTCTTAACTAAAGGTGGACCTAGTACCCTTGAATATTATAAAGCTGGAAAAACCGATTTATTAGTTACTTGGTTATATAAATTAGCGACAGATTCATTTGATTATAATTATGCAAGTGCGATTGGTATCATTATCTTTATTATTTCTGCAACAATTTCCTTATTAATTTATCGTCGCTCAAGTGCGAACAAAGAACAAGGAAACTTTTAGAAAGTGGGTGAAAGGATGAAAAAAGTAATTGATTTTATTAAAGAAAAAAGTATTTTCTTCTTAGTAATTATCTTTTTATTAACCTTCTTTCTAAATTGGATTAATGTTAATGAGTTTAAAGAAAGTGGTTATTCCTTATTATTTAAATCTGTATCTTATTTATTTAACCAAGGTTTTGACTTTAGTTTATTCTTATATGTTGCTTTATCTTTATTTACCTTATTAGGATCATTTGTTTCAATCTTCTTTGCTTATTTTAATCATAAAATTGCAAAAAGATATGTTTTAGTTAGTTCGATAATTAATTTTACATCATCAGTATTCTTTATTTTCTTAGTTAAAAAGTCAATTGATTTTATGAAAATAATTGAAGTTCCATTTTTAATTAAATATGTAAGTTATGGTTATTATTTAAGTTTAGTTGTTTCATTAATTATGTTAGTTAAAGTAATGAAGGCAAATAAAATAAATCGAGGATATATCACTCTTGTTTTATTAAGTATTATTTGGTTGTTCCCAATTGTTAGTATTGTATTAACCTCATTTAGAGGAGAACAAGGGTTCTATTCACCGAATTTTATTCCTAAATCATTTACTTTTGATAATTATATAAGACTATTTACTGATACAAAAGTTTTCTATTTTGGTAAATGGTTCTTAAATACATTGTTTGTTGCAGTAGCAAGTTGTATTTTATCTACAATATGTGTTTTATCGATATCATTTGTTTTATCAAGAATTAAATTTAAACAAAAGAAATTCATGATGAATGTCTTCTTAATTTTAGGAATGTTTCCTGGCTTTATGTCAATGATTGCTGTCTACTTTATTATTAAAGCTCTAGGACTTAGTCAATCACTTTTAGCCTTAATTGTTGTATATTCAGCAGGAAGCGGACTTGGATATTATGTTGTTAAAGGATTCTTTGATACGATTCCAAGAGATATTGATGAAGCAGTGATGATTGATGGAGGTACTAAAGCCCAGCTCTTTAGTAGAATCATTATTCCTTTATCTAAACCAATTATTATTTATACAATTTTAACATCCTTTATTTCACCTTGGTGTGATTATATCTTTGCTAGTGTCATTCTAGGTGATAATTATGATAGTTACACAGTTGCAATTGGGTTATTTACTATGTTAGAAAATAACTATATTGATACATGGTACACTCGCTTTGCAGCCGGTGCAATTATTGTTGCCTTACCAATAGCTGTTTTATTTATTAAACTTAGAAGATTCTATGTTGAGGGTCTTTCTGGTTCAGTGAAAGGTTAGTGATTATAATGTTCAAAAGAAAAATAGTTAAAGTTTTGACCTTATTATTTTCAGTTTTAATCTTTATAAGTACCTTATTAATAAAGGATGCTTTTGCAAATGTTGATAACACTTTCTACATTAAAAATAGCTATACTGTCGGTGCTTATCTTTATGAAGATGATGAAGGTGTTCTTAGATATGGGATTCCACTTAAAAATGAACAATCATTTAAATGGGAATTAATCACAAGTGAACAAGGTGTTTTAATTAAAAATGTTAAGTCTAATAATTATATTACCTTAAAAGACTTCGGTGGTAATAACATTGATCCTGTTAAAATTCTTCCACTTGATGAAGAAGATGATCGCTTCTATTGGAATCTAGATATCGAGATTGAAAGCGGGATTAGTCAAAATATTTCTTCTGCTAGTGAAGATTATTTAGGATATGTTTTACATCTAGAAGGAATTTCTAACGGTCAAGTCACTGCAGAAAAAGTCTCAGGTGAAAACCTTGGATGGGGTAATGTTAAGTGGCTTTTATATAAAGAAACTGAGATAAATTTTGATGCGATTATTAGAGATGGCTTCTGTATTTTAAATAATCTTAGTGGTGATTATATCTATCTAGATGAATCTGGTAGGATTAAATTTGGTAAACCAACATCACCAGATGATGCTTTTATTTGGGTTATTGAAGTTAATAATGATTATAAATCTATTAAAAACAAGAAATATGGTACTTATTTATCTATGACTAACTTTGATGAAATTAAAGGTACTTTAAATGTTGTTAATAATATAAATAATGAATTAGATTTATGGTCATTTTCAATCTCTTTAGAAACAAAGATTAAATCAGCATCAAATGAATATCAAAACCATGCTTTTAGTGGTAATAAAGAAGCTATTGAGTTAAAAGTTAAGAAATATACAAGTGTAAGTGATGATTTAAAATTTAGTATTGTACCTGCTGCAAGTGTAGAAAATGCAGTTGGTGATTTGGTATTAGAGGATAAAATTTATAATTTAAAGAATGCTTGGTTTTTGATGTATCTAATTGAAGATAATGGTCAAGCAACATATGGTAATGCTTCACCAAGTGATCCATACGCTCAATGGAGAATTAAATATGACCCAGAAACACGTAAAACAGCATTAATTAATGTTGGGAGTGGTCATTATTTACATCCAGGTGAAGGTGAAAATGGTTTAATAGTCGATTCAACTGTTTCATATTATTGGAATTTACTTAGAAACAAGAATGATTTATATCCGGATGCGGTTGTTTTCCAAGATTCACAAAACCTAACTTATTATTTACATATGGAGGCAATGAATGGCTTTGCTGAAAATTCTAATGCCGTTCAACCAACATGGGGAACACCACATTGGATACCAATTTCATATGATGGCTCAACTCCTGATAATACATTTAACTTAACTGAGATTGATGATAAGTTTATTAGAATCAAAAGTGTTTATGGAAAAAATCAATATTTATATGAAACTGCTGCAGGTGGTTTAGCTTATGGTGAAGTTCCAACAACTGATGCTAGGTCACATTGGAAATTTGTTAAGAGTGAAAATGGATATTATTTAATGAATCGTCGTTTTGAGAATTACTTTGCTAATATGGGTAATGGTGTCTTAAGAGCCTTTGAAAAAGTTGAAGATATCTCTAGTGGAGGTGAATTCATCTTATATACAGATGAAACTAATAGTATCTATCTAATTGGGAATTATTATGAAGGATTAAAAGATTATTTAATACCTTATATTAATATCTCGACATTAACAGGTTTAGCTAGAAGTACTTTAGTCCCAATTGATGCTAAAACTACTAAGTGGATTTTTGAAGACGCAAAAGATACGAGCGATGAAAATCAAGAAAGTCAATTAGGTAATGTTAACTTAACTATCTTTAAAGATCCTAATACAAGTTTATTGATTCATAATAGTAATTATTTAGATGGTAAATACGTTTTAGAATATCAAGGTAATTATGTCAAGATTAATAAAAAAGATACAGATTTATATTTATATCACAATAATGGAAAAGTTGAATTTGCTAAAATAAATAATCCTTTTGATTCTAGAATTTTATTTATTCTAACAGAAAAATTAGGTAAAACATATTTAGTAAATAATGAACTTCAACTTCAAGTTATATTAGAAAATTCAAATCCAACTTATCTAACGCTAAATAGTTATAAATATGATAAACATGTTACATTCACAGTCTTTACTTTAAAATCCCAAGAATATCAAATAAAGCTAGATAAAGAAGATGATGTTACACCTACTTATTATGTAAATGGTATTAATAAGGGAGAATACAGTGAATCTAATAACAAAGTTTATTTAAATAAAGGTATTAATACAATTAAGGTTTCTGATGCAAGTAAGGTCACCTCTTTAACTGTATTAAATAATGTTTCTAATGCTTATAGAGGTGCAAGTGTGATTTATCAAACTTATGAAGCTGAAGATATGGAAACAAATGCTGAAGTCTTAATGGAAGATACATTATATCGAACAATTCAAAGTGAGTCTTCAGGAAGAAGTGCAGTTAAACTTGAAAGAACAACACATTATGTTCGTTTTAAATTAAGTGAAGATACTAATGCTTTAGTTATTAGATATTCGATACCTGATACAAAAGATGGACTTGGACAAGAAGCGGATTTAAGTTTATATATTAATAATCAAAAACAAAGTCCTATTACAATGACAAGTAAGTATTCACATTTATATGGTGCCTATCCTTGGAGTAATGATCCAAAAGAGGGTAATGAGCATGTCTATTATGATGAAGTAAGAGTACTTCTTGATAAGACTTATAAAAAAGGAACCGAAATAAAGTTACAAAAAGATGTCTCATCTTATGCCGAGTATTATGTTATAGATCTAGTTGAAGGTTATTTAATTGATGAACCTTTAACTAAACCAGAAAACGCTGTATCAATAACAGACTTTGGTGCGATTAGTAACGATGGTGAAAGTGATTTAAATGCTTTAATTACAGCATTAAGTGTGGCTAATGTATCAAATAAAGAAGTATGGATTCCTGAAGGTGTCTTTAACTTTGAAGGCCTTGTTTCAATTGATAATGATAATACTGTTATTAGAGGAGCGGGTAACTTTTATACCATCATTCAAGGTGGAGTCTCATTTATGATTAATGCTAGTAATACTTCTTTCTATGATTTTTCTTTGATGGGAGAAGCAATTACAAGAAGAGATAATATAGATAAAGCGGCCTTTGAAGTTAAAAAGTCAAATGCATCAGGTCTATTAATTCAAAATTTATGGATTGTTCATTATAAATGTGGATTCTGGTTATCTCACATGGATAATATCCAAATAGTAGGAAATAAAGTAAGATATACCTTTGCTGATGGTCTTAACTTACATGCTGGAGTTGTTAATGGTTTCGTTGAACAAAATGATTTTATGTCAACTGGAGATGACACGATTGGTTTATGGAGCCAAGGAACAAGCAATTTAAATATTGTGATTAAACATAATACAATACGTAATCCTTGGTTAGCTAATGGTGTTGGTATATATGGTGGAACCAATATTACAGTTATGGATAATATCATTAAAGATACGGTCTATGCAGGTGCAGGAGTTAATATTTCAACTAATTTCCAACCTACTTCATTTACCGGTTCAGTTAAAGTTTTAAGAAATAGTATTATCCGTTGTGGAAGCGAAAATCAAAATGTTACAGTCGGGGGTATTTGGTTTAACACTATTCTTGGATATGATAATAAAGCTAATAACATAATTGAAGATAACTTGATTCTTAATTCCTCATATCAAGGTATTTCCTTTGGTGGAGGGGGAAGAGTTAATAAGGTTGAAATGAAGAATAATCTAGTACTAAATAGTGGAACTTGGGGACTAGAAATTGCTCCTTCTGTAAATGGAACTTTAGTAGCAACAAATAATTTAATAAATCGATCTATGTTAGATAACTATAAAAGTGAGTCGAATAACTTTATCGCTGATATTAGTGTTGAATATATTAAAGCTAAAAACAAATTTAAAAATGAATGGGATCTAACTAAACTTGTTACCTTTATCTTAATTAATATTGTATTAATGAATATAACAGTATTAAGTTATCTTTATGTAAAGAAAGACCAAAAAAGGAGGAGTCAATAATGTTTAAAAAGATAATATCATTTCTTTGTTTGACTCTTATTTTCACTTCACTTATTAATAATAAAAGCATAAGCGCAGAAGAAAATGAAACTTATAGGATTTATTTCTATAATAGTGAAAAGTGGAACACTGTTTATTATTATACTTGGGTTAAGACTCCTCAAGGAGATAAGGAAATTGGTTCACCTTGGCCTGGAGCCCTAGCTAATAAAGAAGAAGATAGTGATTGGTGGTACATTGATGTAGATTTAGAAATTGGTACCCATGTTATCTTTAACAGTAATAACCAAAGACCTCAGGCTAAGGATTTAGAAATATCAAAGAAAGATACTACTTATGTAGGTATCGTTTACGATCAAGAAACAGCACTATTAATAGAGTATGATTCTAAAGAAGAAGTAGAAAAAGCTGTTAGTGAATTAGTGCCGATAGATCCTAATACACGAACTAAAATTTGGTTTTATAATTCTGTAGGGTGGGCAAAAGTATATATTTATGCCTATGCGGGAACATTCGATAGTGAACCTACTGGGGTTTATCCAGGAACTTTGGCTAAAAGAGATGGTAAAACTCATTGGTATTACTATGATGTACATACAGCCTTACCGGTTCATATAATCTTTAACGATGGAAGTGATGAAAATAAGGCTGAAGTCTTTGTTACTAAAGGTGTCTATGTAACGATTAATAATGAAACCTTTATGTCTAAAGAGGAAGCTGAGGCGACTATTGATGAAGTTAAACCAATCCCAGAAGAACCAGATGATGAAAAACCAATTGAAATTGAAAATCGATTTGAAGAAACAACACTTGAAATAGAATATGTTTATAAAAATCCAAATGATGAAATTATTACAATCATAATGTATGTTATTACTGCAATATCTGCATTATTAGCTTTTATTCAGCTAGGTGTTTTAATTAATTATAAGAGAAAGTTAAAAGAAACGGAGTTATAGTATGGCTATTGATACAAAAAAAGAGTTAAGACAATTATTAATTTATCAAGTCTTTGTACGTAATCACACAAAAGAAGGTACTTTTAAAGCTTTAGAAAAAGATTTAGCTAGGATTAAGGATTTAGGTGCTGATTATATCTATTTACTACCTATTCATCCGATTGGAGAAAAATCAAGGAAAGGAAGTATAGGTAGTCCTTATTCAATTAAAGATTACTGGGAAATTAATGAGGATTTAGGAACTGTTGATGATTTTAAATCATTAATTAATAAGGCGCATGAAACGGGATTAAAAGTAATGATGGATATTGTTTTTAATCATACTTCCAAAGATTCTAGATTATTAAAGGAAAGACCTGAGTGGTTTTATAAAAATGAAAAAGGTGAATTTGCCAATCGTGTTGGGGATTGGGATGATATTACTGATTTAGATACAACCAAGGATAATGGTCTTTATGATGAGTTAATCTCGATTGTTTTACACTATGTTAAGATGGGAGTCGATGGATTTAGATGTGATGTAGCATCCTTAATCCCTCTTAAATTTTGGTTGAAACTTAGAAAGAAAGTCCATGAAATTAATCCTAATATTATCTTTTTATCTGAATCGGTTCATGGAGACTTTTTAAAACATTTCCGTGACTTAGGATATGATGTTGCTAGCGAATGTGAAATATATCAAGCTTTTGATATCGCTTATGATTATGATACTCAACCATTTTTTGTTGGATATCTTCAAGGTGATAATTGTTTTAATTTATTCCTTCAAATGAAGAGAATCCAAGAATATATTTATCCTACGAACTATGTTAAGTTAAGAAATTTAGAAAACCATGACTTTGGAAGATTCTTAAGTTATATAGATGGAAATATTGAAAAAAGTATTATTTGGCATGCTGAAATCTTTTTTGAAAAAGGTGCGACTATGATTTATGCAGGTCAGGAATTTTCTGATATGAATAAACCTAATCTTTTTGAAAAGGATGAAGCAAACTTTAGTGGTTATGATTTAACTCCTTTAATTAAACGAATGAAAGAAATTAAACAAGATCCAATCTTTGCTTATGGAAGTTATGATGTTTTAAAACCAAACATTAATGAAGTATTCTTACTTAAATATGAAAATAAAGAAAAGAAATTATATGGTATCTTTAATGTAGGTTTAAAAGAAGGGGATTTAGAAATTAAGGCTGTAGATGGTGAATTTGTTAATTTAATTGATGGTGAAAAAGTAGTTGTTAAAGATGGGTTGTTTAAGTTAACAAATAAACCTGTTATTATTGAAGTAAAAAAATAATTAATTAAAAGGTGCGATTATGAAAAAATCGCATTTTTTATATTTAAAGTTAATTTATTAAAATAGTAACTCATTTAAAGACTAGGGTATAATTAAATAAAAGGGGAAATTATTATGTACTTAAACCTTTATGAATTATCTTTTGTTGTTAGTTATGTTGATACATCATTTTTTATAAATGATGTGGAGTTGAGTTCTATTATTTATACAAACACATTAAGTAATGATGTAATTAAAGATATTAATACTAGATTAGGTAAGAGTGAGTTTTGTGTACTTCAAATATCAACATTAGAAGATAAAGATGTAGAAAAGATTAATAAAGTAGTTAAAAAACATGATTATAAATTAATAGCTTTTATTAACAATGATGTCTCATTAAAAAAGAAATTATTAAAAGCTGGTTTTGATGATGTTTTTACTATCGATGAGAAAGTTAAAATAAATAAAATTAAGTTATCATGTGATTTAAAAGATGTTAAGGGTAATTTTGATATTATCGGAGATATTCATGGTTGCTATGATGAATTAATTGACTTATTAATTAAAGCTGGTTATACATTTAAAGATGGTGAACTTGAGCCTTTAAATGATCGTAAACTTATTTTTCTAGGTGATTTAGTTGATAGAGGTAATAAAATAAAAGAAGTATTAGAACTAGTTATGAAGTTAGTTAATAAAAAGGTTGCATACTGTATTATGGGGAATCATGATGATAAGTTACTTCGATATTTAAAAGGTAATAATGTTAAAATTATTCATGGTTTAGAAAGTAGTGTTGAACAATTAAGTAATGAATCAAAAGAGTTTATTGATAGTGTAATTGATTTTTTAAGTGAGTTACCTGTTCAATATGTTTTTGATGAGGGAAGATTAGTTGTCGCCCATGCAGGTTTAAAAGAAGATTATCATGGTAAGGAATCAAAAAGAATTCGTAAGTTTGCTTTATATGGAGATATAACAGGTGAAACTGATGAAGAGGGTTTTCCGATTAGACGTGACTGGGCTTTAAATTATAAAGGGAAAGCTCTAGTTGTTTATGGACATACACCTTATTTAGAAATAAGAAGTTATAATAATACAATTAATATCGATACTGGTTGTGTTTTTGGTAATAAACTAACAATGTTAAGATATCCTGAATTAGAAATTATTGATGTCGATGCTAATAAGGTTTATTATGAACATAAAAGAAAATTAGTTTAATTAGGCATAAAAAAAAGCCAAACTTGAAGTTGGCTTTAGTTTTTAATATTGAGCAGGTCTGCTTGCTCTTTTTTCTTTGCGTGCGATTCTGCAATCTTTACATCTTACAGGTTCGTTAGTGAATCCTTTTTCTTTGTAAAATTCTTGGTCTCTTACAGTAAAGAAAAATGTTTTTCCACAGTCTTTGCACACGATTTTTTTATCTTCCATCAAAATTTCCTCCTTATCATGTGTCTTGTAGTTTTGGAGAATGACCATATAAGTGAACAACTAGATAAGGAGATTTCCAAAAGTACAAAAGAATTATAACACAACGAATTAATCGTGTCTAATACTATTATTATATGTCATAAAATTTGGATTTTGCTTATTCTATTGAAAAAGGGCTATAATGCCCTTTCAATTAAAACCACCATGGATAATAGTATCTTGGTCTAGGAGTAAACCACCATGGGAAGATAGGATAAAAGCCAGGGAAGAAAGGTCTAGGTCTAGGTCTAAAGAATACTCTTCTACCATAAGGGCGACCGAATCCGCCTTGGAAAACTCTTAAGTCATTCAAATTAGGATTATGAACATAATTTTCTTCAGTAACGTACACAAATCCACCTCCAAAATTGTTTCATATTATTATATGCAAAGAAACGAAAAGTGCTAAAGTTTGGTAATTAAGGCTTAAGTATATAAGCCATTTATTCAATTTAAATTAAACTATTTGTTTTACCTTTTCATCTTTTCGTTAGTTACATATGATGAAAAGGATGAAAGGAGGTTTTAAACTTGTGTTTTGATAGCCAATGGCGTGATGATCACTTCCATAGAGATTTTGATAAAGACTGTGATTTCCGTCGTCGAAGAAGACAAAGAAATCACGTTCATGAGTTTTTAGGAAGTACAAGTATTAATGATAACCGTCCACACAATCATCGCTTTGCAGGAGTAAGCGGAAGAGCAATACCATGGGGTCGTTCCCATGTTCATGAAATATTTACAAGAACTGATAGTACTGATGGACATTTCCACTTCATCCGAGATGTATCAGGAGAAGCCATTCCTGTTGGTAATGGAAGACATATCCATTTTGTAAGAGGACGTACTAGTTTTGATGATGGTCATCGACATCGTTATATTTTTGGTACTTTAATTGAAGATCCAATTGATTTTAACGATTTCTTTGATTAAATAAGACAGTTCCATCGCTTGATGGAACTGTTTTTTTAAACAAAAATTAATTATTTTTACATAAATTATTAAAAAATGTGCAAAATTTGATTTAGGTCAAAGAAATAAAAGTTGACTCAACATATAATAAGGACGAAAAGGAGGAATATATATGTTAAAAACATTTCAATTAGAAACAGTTACATGCCCTAGCTGTATAGCAAAAATTGAAAATATGCTAAAAAAGACTAATGGGGTTAATAAAGCGGAGGTATTATTTAATTCATCAAGAGTAAAGGTTGACTTTGATGATAATGTAATTAATGCTGATGAGATTAAAAATAAAATTAATGCTTTAGGTTACAAAGTTATTGCTTAACTTTGTATTTAAAAGGGAGGGGTTCTTATGTTTAAATTAAGTAAAGGTAAAATTGTTCTAATATCAGGAATTTTAGCGGTTATTTCGCTTGTTTTAAAGGAAACGATAGGTTATGAATTAATAACCATTATCTTGATGTTAGCTGTCACCATTATTGCAGGAGCCCCTATTTTTAAAAAAGCCATTGGTGCGTTAAGGTTTAAAATCTTAGGTATTGATGCTTTAGTTAGTATTGCAGTAATTGGTGCGCTGATTATTGGCGAATATTGGGAAGCTGCGGCTGTTACATTCTTATTTATGTTTGGTGACTATTTAGAAGCTAGAACCATTCAAAAAACTAGATCATCAATTCAATCGCTTTTAAAACTAGCTCCGGATTTAGCTAGAGTAGTTAGAGATGGGGTTGAAGTTGAAGTCGATCCAAGTGAAGTAAATGTGAATGAATCGGTTATTGTTAAACCTGGTGAAAAGATTGCGGTTGATGGAATTGTTATTCAAGGTAATGCTTATGTCAATCAAGCATCAATCACAGGTGAATCAATTAGTGTTTATAAAGATATTGATGATAGTGTTTATTCAGGAACAATTATTGAATCTGGTTATCTAGTTATTAAAGCTTTAAAGGTCGGAGAAGATACAACCTTTGCTAGAATCTTAGAAATGGTTTATGAAGCTCAAGATAAAAAAGCAAAAACGCAAAAATTCCTTGAACGATTCGCTAAGTATTACACGCCGTTTATTATCTTACTAGCTATTGTCTTCTTTTTAATAACTTGGGATATTAGAATGGCTTTAACCCTTCTAGTTATTGCTTGCCCTGGAGCACTAGTTATTTCTGCACCGGTATCTATTGTCGCTGGTATTGGTAATGGAGCTAAGAAAGGTGTTTTATTTAAAGGTGGAGAAATTATTGAAAATTTAAATAAAATTAAAGTAATTGCCTTTGATAAAACAGGAACTTTAACAAAAGGTAAACCAACAGTTGAAACTTTAAAAACTTATGGTATTAGTGATGAAGAATTATTAAGACTTGCTGTTATTGGTGAATCTTATTCAGAGCATCCATTAGGAAAAGCGATTATTAATAAAGGTAATGAAGTAATTGGTCAAATTAGTGAACAAGGTACTGATTATGAAATTATCACTGGTAAGGGATTAAAGTTTTCTTATCAAGGAGTTACTTACTATATTGGAAATCGTAAGTTATTTATTAATAATCAAATTGATGATGAACAAGAAGAATATCTTAGAAACGAAGAAGATTTAGGTAGAACATCAGTCATTGTTGGTACAGATAGTAAAGTTATAGGTGTTATATCAATCGCTGATGTCATTAGAGATGATTCTCGTCAATTGATTAAAGACTTAAAAACTAAGGGTAAAAAATTAGTAATGCTAACAGGTGATAATGAAAGAGTTGCAAGATATATTGCAAGCCAGCTAGGTATTGATGAATATTATGCTGACTTATTACCAGAAGATAAGGTTACTAAGTTAAATGAGTTAAAAGCAAAGTATGGATCTGTAGGTATGGTTGGAGATGGTGTTAATGATGCTCCAGCACTTGCTACTAGTGACTTAGGAATCGCCATGGGTGGGGTTGGATCTGATGTTGCTATGGAAACTGCGGACGTAGTCTTAATGTCAGCCGAACTTAAAAAGTTATCCTATGCCATTGGCTTAAGTTCTAAAACTGTCACTAATATGAAGCAAAATATTATCTTTGCCTTGGTTGTTGCTGGTATGTTATTACTTGGTGTCTTAGTGGAATTAGTTAACTTATCCTTAGGCATGTTAGTACACGAAGCATCTGTTTTATTAGTAATTATTAATGCTGCTAGATTAATTAATTACGGTAAAAACAAAAATTAACGTTTTATCATATATATAATTAAAATCTCCCTATTTAGGCACTAGGGAGATTTTTTGTATTTAAATCGACTAAACTATTTAGGTACTTAATAGATGTTTATTGATATTGACAAAATTTTAGTATATTATGTTTTTAGTCTGATTTTTATTAGTTTAATAGAAGGAGAAACGAAATGTTGTGTTTGCAAAATAGATGGAAGTTAGAAAATAAATATTTAGTTTATTATGGAATCCGTAAGAAACCATATTTACTTAAAAATAAAATTAAGGTATCAAAGAAACTATTAACAATAATTAATAAATTACCTAAAAAATTAAATGATAAAGAA
>DUOZ01000136.1 GCA_012838555.1 bacterium
CATAAATCATAACCTCCTCAACTTTTGTTATTTTAACATATTAAATATGCCTTTTCAATCATTATAGTTAAGTTAGATTAAATTTAAACCAGTTATATTTTCTAAAGATATTATCTCATTAGCTTCAAGGTTAATGGCGACCATGCTTGGAAAATATAAGGAAATCAAATCTAAAAAGAGGCTGCTCTTTCCACTAAACTGGAGTTTAATATAGGTAAGATTAATTGTAATAATTTCTTCATCTCCTGTTATTATATTTCTAATTTTATATGTATAATCATCAACTTTGATAAAACCATCACGGTCAGAATATCTTCTTTCAATAAGGGTTTGTAGGCCTTCAAATGAAACTTCTTCAATAAATAGTTCAAACTGTCTTTTTACATTATCTGATTCATTGATTCGTTTATATAATTCAAGAAAAACTTTGAGTGAGTCTTTAACAAAGACGTTTCTGAAGCGATCATTGATTTGATAAAATAATATTTCTTTCATAATTTCACCCTTTCTAAAGGGTATTATGACAAATAATAAATGAAAAAAATGTCGAATTTAAGCAATAAAAAAACCAAAAGGCAAGTAGCTATTCCCCAATACATTGAGGTGGAAAATCTGCATCAATAATTAGGATTCCAAAGTTTGATGACATAACATAAAGTTATATCCAATGGCCTTCAACACATATTGATGACATACGATCATCCAAAGCTATAAGTGTCGGAAATGCATGTGACCTTTTGGCAAATCTATTATATCATATTTAGCAAATGTGTAAACTATTTTTTGCAATTGTAAAATACTGTAATCTATAGTAAAAAAAGCATCAAAACTAATTAGATGATGCTTTTTTATGTAACCTAATCTTTTACAATTTTTAGATGAAGTTCTTCAAGTTGTTTTAAACTAACTTCACTAGGAGCTTCACTCATCGGATCAATCGCAGATGCATTTTTAGGGAAAGCAATGACATCCCTAATTGAGTCAGAATTAGTTAAAATCATTGCGATTCTATCTAATCCTAGTGCTAGACCTCCATGAGGTGGAGTTCCGTATTTAAAGGCATTAACGAAGAATCCAAATCTCTTTTCAATATCTTCATCGCTTAACCCAATTATTTTGAAGACTTTTCTTTGCATTTCTTGGTCATATATACGTAAAGAACCACTACCAAGTTCATAACCATTTAAGACTAAGTCATAATGGTGTGAACGTACTTTTAATGGCTCAGTATCTAGTAAGTGTTCATCTTCTTTAAATGGGCGGGTAAACGGATGATGGGCAGCCATAATGGTTTGAGTATCTTCATCAAATTCAAATAATGGGAAGTCGACAATCCATAATAAATCAAAGGTATCCTTCTTTGGTGGAGTAAATCTTTTTCCTAGTTCACTTCTTAAAGCACCTAAGGATAAACAAGTAATTTCAAAATTAATGTCACTTACGATAAATAAAATATCTCCATTATTAGATTCAAAACGTTTAATTAGACCATTAATTTCTTCTTTAGTTAAATTCTTAGCTAAAGGACCTTCTAAAGTATCTTCTTTTACCCTAGCCCAGGATAATCCTTTAGCATGATACTTCTTAACTAATTCAGTATATTTATCAATATCTTTTCTAGAAATATTATCACTTAAACCTTTAGCATTAATCCCTTTAATATAACCATTTTGACCTAAAATATCTTTAAAAATTCGGTATTCTGTATTAACAAACACATCATTTAATGCGACTAGTTCAAAACCAAATCGTGTGTCAGGTTTATCTGAACCATATTTTCCAAGGGCATCTTTGTATTTAATTTGACGTAAAGGAAGCTTTATTTCAAAATCTTTAACATCTTTTAATACTTTAGCAAACATTTTTTCAACTAAATCCATGATTTCATGTTCTTCCATAAAAGACATTTCAATATCAACTTGAGTAAAGTCAGGTTGACGATCACTTCTTAAGTCTTCATCTCTAAAGCAACGAGCGATTTGATAATATCTTTCTAAACCACTAATCATTAATAATTGCTTAAATAATTGTGGTGATTGAGGTAAGGCATAAAATTTGCCTGGATTAACACGAGAAGGAACCAAATAGTCTCTAGCACCTTCAGGTGTTGTAGAAGTTAAAATCGGTGTTTCTACTTCAATAAAATCCCTATTATTTAAGAATTCTCTAATTGTTTGAGTTATTTTATGTCTAATAACTAATTTTTCTTGCATAATCGGACGTCTTAAGTCTAAATAACGATACTTCATTCTAGTGTCTTCTAAAGCATCAGTTTCATTTGCAATAATTAAAGGAGTTGTTTCTGCTGTATTAATAATAGTAATTTCACTAGCTTCAACTTCAATTTCTCCTGTTTTTAAAGAAGGATTAGGATTTTGTCTTTGAACAACCTTCCCTTTTACTTGTAAAACATATTCATTTCTAATTTTAGATGTAATTTCATCCAATGATTCATCACAAATAACTTGAGTAATTCCATATCTATCTCTTAAATCAATAAAGACAAGTGAACCCAAGTTTCTTCTTTTAGCAACCCAACCTAGAAGAGTTACTTCCTTATTTACATCACTTAATCTAAGTTCTCCGTTATTATGTGTTCTTTCCATAAATAAACTCCTTTTCTATTAATGGTGGTGATGATGGCAATTACATTCATGGTCGCCATCACTTTCATGATCACAGTCACAATTTTCACAATCGCATCCGTGTTCATTTTCTTGATATTGTCTCATCACTAACTCTTGAAAATATTGATCTATTTTTTCAATTAATTCATTGACACTGACTGTAAATTGTTCCTTTGTTTGAATATTTTTAAGTGTAACTGTTTGATTTTTAACTTCATCACTACCAATAATGATAGCAAATGTTGCATTTTTCTTTTGAGCAGATTTGAACTGAGCTCTAAACGACCTAAGTTGGAAGTCTAAATCACATCTTAATCCGTTACCTCTTAAATATTGAGTTACTTGATAAGCATAAGTTAAACTTTCTTCTCCAATTGGCATAACATAACAATCAAATTCACCTTGTAATTTATCAAAGACGTTATAATCTTCCATAATTAATCTTAAGCGATCTACACCAAAGGCAAAGCCTACACATGGTAGAGATGGTCCTCCGATTTCTTCAACAAGGTAGTCATATCTTCCACCTGCACCAATCGCACCATAATCTTTACCATCTTTGGTATAAGAAAGAATTTCAAAGACGACATCACTATAATAATCTAGTCCTCTAACTAAGTTATCATCAACTTCAAAATTTACTTCAAACATTTTTAATAGTGAGATAACTGTATTTAGATATTCTTTTGATTCTTCAGTTAAATAATCTTTAATTTTTGGAGCATTTTTAACAATATCTTTATCTGAATCAATTTTACAATCAAGGATTCTTAACGGATTTTGTTCATATCTACGCTTACAATCTTCACATAAAGTATCTAGATGAGTTGCAAAATGTTCTTTTAATGCTTCTTTATATTTATTTCTTGATTCTTTGTCTCCAATACTATTAATAACAATTTTATAGTTTTTAATCCCTAACATATATAAAGATGAGACCGCTAGTAAAATAATATCAGCATCCATATATGGAGATTTTATTCCGATTGTTTCATATCCAAATTGTTGAATTTGACGATATCGACCAGCTTGTGGTCTTTCATATCTAAAGACTGGTCCATTATAATAAAGTCTTAATGGATAGTCACTTTTAGCATATAATTTATTTTCAACAAAGGCTCTAATAACACCAGCGGTGCCTTCAGGGCGAAGCGTAATTGAGCGATTAGAGCGGTCTAAGAATGTATACATCTCTTTATTCACTATATCACTAGATTCCCCGACAGAGCGCGTAAAAAGTGGCGTATGTTCAAAAATTGGTGTTCTTATTTCTTCAAATCCAAATAAATGAGCTGCATCAACTAAAATAGATTCAATATAGTTTAATTTTCTTGTGTCTTCAGGTAAAAAATCTTGTGTTCCTCGTGGTAAAGTATACTTATCCATATAAAAACCTCCTTAAGATAAAAAAATACGTCTCTAAGGACGTAATAAACGCGGTGCCACCTTAGTTCATATTTTAAACAAAATATGCACTTGACGCATTAACGCTGCTAACGTACTTAGCTACTAACTTTCACTAAGTCTCCTCCAAAATGTCGGAAAAATATATCTTCTAGAATGCTTTCACCAAACCATTCTCGCTAAGTAGAAGTCTATACTTTCTTTTTCTTCATCGGATTTAAAGATATTATAATGTAAGAAATTGTTAAAATCAAGTTTAGTTTTTAGTGGTCCGAGTGACTTCATAAACACCAGTTACATTATCAATAACATTAATAATATCACTTAAGTGTTTAGTATCAGAAACTAAAATATTCAAAGTAATATATGCAGTTAAGTTAGTTTGATTTGTTTTAGCTGTAACAGTTTTTACAGTAATCTTATTTTGTGCTAGTGTATTCATAATATCAACCAACAAATTTGGTCGATCAGATGATTTAATTAAAATCTCAATTTGATGTTGATGTAAAAGTGGAGGATTAGTATCCCATTCAACTTCTATATAACGTTTTGTCTCATTTTTTACATTCGGACAGTCTTTGCGATGGATTTTAACTCCTAAACCTTTAGAAATATAACCAATAATATCATCTCCAGGAATCGGTTGACAACATTGAGCAATCGTTATCGAGATATTATCGATACCTTTTACTACAATTCCATTTTTAGAGTTAACTTGTATTCCACTAACTGTCTTAGTCGTATTAAAATCATCAATTTGAGCATAAATACTACTCTTTTTAACACTAATAACCTTATCAATTAAAGCTTGTAAGGAAATCTTTCTATTAGCAATAGCAAGATACAAATCATCAATACTATCAAAACTATAAAACTCTAAGATTTTTTGATCATTTACCTTTTTAATAAATTCTTTAATTTCTATTTTACTTTCACTTAAAGCCTCAACAAGTGTATTTCTACCACTTGCAATTAATTCATCTTTTTTAACTTCCGTATTCTTCCTAATTAAAGCTTTACGGATATGGTTTTTAGCTGATGTTGTTTTAACAAATTCTAACCAACCCTCACTAGGCCAGACATTATTTTTGCTTGTTTTAATATTTACGACATCACCCGTTTTTAAAACGGTATTTAAAGGTACTAAAACACCATTGACGGTCGCACCAATCGCAGAATTACCGACTTGAGTATGAATCTTATAAGCAAAATCAATAGGTGTTGAGCCATTTGGTAAATCAATTACCCTGCCCTTAGGGGTAAAGACATAGACATTAGCTTCAAAAATATCTTTTGTTAAAGCTTCCATATATTCTTTTGCATCTTCAGAATTAGATTTAGTAATAGAAATTAAATCTCTAAACCAATGAAGTTTTTCTTCAATTTCTTTTTGTTCATAAGCAGGATTATATTCTTTTTTCTCTTTATAACGCCAATGCGCTGCAATACCTCTTTCAGCGATTTCATCCATTTGATCAGTACGAATTTGTATTTCAAAAACATTACCTTCATCAGCAATAATAGTCGTATGGAGTGATTGATACATATTAGGTTTAGGCATGGCAATATAATCTTTAAACCTTCCAGGGATTGGTCTAAAAGCATTATGAATATGGCCTAGAATTTCATAACATTGAACTTCTGTCTTAGTTATGATTCTAATTGCTTGTAAATCATAAATTTCTTCAAAATGCCTATTTTTAACATAGATCTTCTTATAAATAGAATAAATACTTTTTGCACGTCCAGAAATAGAAAAAGGTATCTCATATTGACTTAATAGTTTTTCAATCTTTTTAACCATCATATTAATTGTTGCGTTACGCTCTGTTTCATTTCTGGAAAGTAAAATACTAATTAATTCATATTTTGGTCGATCTAAGTAATATAGAGATAAATCTTCTAATTCACTTTTTATCGTATTAATCCCTAAACGGTGGGCAATCGGAGCATAAACATCTAAAGTTTCTTTAGATATTCTTTTTTGTTTTTCAATAGGCTGAGCATCTAAAGTTCGCATATTATGAAGTCTATCCGCTAATTTAATTAAAATGACTCTTATATCTTTAGCCATCGCAATAAAGATCTTACGATGGTTTTCTGCTTGGAATTCTTCTTCTGATATATGAGAAAGTCTACCAATTTTAGTAACAGCTTCAACTAAAGTAGCAATTTCTTTAGAAAACTCTTTTTCTAAAGTTTCAAAAGAAACTCCACAATCTTCAATTACATCATGTAAAATACCTGAGGCAATGGTTGTCGGACTAGTTTGAAGTTCTGCTAAAGTATAAGCTACTTCAATAATATGATTAATATAAGGTTCACCTGATTTACGGTATTGACCCGAATGTTGAAATTCTGCAAATTTATAAGCTCTTTTAATAAAATCAAGGCGTTCTTCATTGGTGACGTATTCACAAACAAGTTTAAATACGTCATCAAATGTTTTTGTTGAGTTCATGAAACGCCACCTCCTAACCCTTTTATTTATATTATATTAATATTTTAACAAAGTGAATACATCATATTTGCCTAGACGATCTCTTCCTTTTAAATCAACTAGTTCAATGACAAAAGCCGTACCCACGACTTCTCCACCAAGGCTTTCAACTAACTTACATGTAGCTTCAACCGTTCCACCTGTTGCAAGTAAGTCATCTACTATTAAAACCTTCTGACCTTTTTTAATTGCATCTTTATGAATGCATAAAGTGTTTTTTCCGTATTCTAAATCATAAGATTGTTCGATTGTTTCTCGAGGTAATTTATTTGGCTTTCTAATTGGAACAAAACCAATATTTAAATCAAAAGCTATAGGAGTACCGAAAATAAAACCTCTAGCTTCAGGTCCTACTATAACATCAGCACCAACCTTTTTTGCATAATTTGATAATTGTTTTACAGTGTAGTGTAATGCCTCTCCATCTTCCATTAGTGGTGTAATATCCCTAAATAAGATACCTTCTTCTGGAAAATCAGGGATAGTTGCTATATATTTCTTTAAATCCATAAATTACAGTCCTTTCTAAAATGAATATATAATATTATACGACTTTTTTTCATAAAGTTTAAGCATTAAAGGAAAAGATACCGCGTCTAGGCGGTATCTGATTTAGCGATAATCGTTAACTCCAATAAAGGTAACTTCTTCTGGTTCGTCACTAGTTTTCTTAGGTTTAAACTTTTTAGCCTTACGCGGTTTATTAAGTTTGTTTTCAAAGAATAACCAGACTCTTGTTGAAACAAAACTTGAATAGAAGCTAGCAAAGATAACACCTAGTAATAATGTTAAAGCTAAATAGATAGTTGAAGTTGAACCTAGAATTACTAATGATAGTGGAATTAATGAAACACCTGCTAAGGAAATTAATGTTCTAGTAAATGTTTGTTGAATTGTTTTATTAATTAGACCTACTCTAGCTTCATTATCTAAATTAGGATTAGCTTCAAGAACATTTTCTCTTAAACGGTCATAAACGAACATGAAGTCAAAGATAGCAAAGGTCATAACACCTAATATAGCAGTAACAAATTCAGTATTAATTTCTAATCTAGTAATAATAAATACTGATAATACACTTGCTACTGTAATAACAATATTAACAACATTTGCTAATGCAGCAGGGATACCGAATCTTACAAAGGTATAAATTAAAGCTGCAAGAGCTGCAAGACCTAGAACAATTGAAGCATTAGTTAAGATTCTAACTGGAACCTTTGAACTAACATTACTAATTTCATACTTGAAGACTAATGTTTCATCTTCGATACCTTCTTGAATATCATTTAAGACTGTATCAATAGCATCAATTTGTTCGCTTGTTATTTGTTTTTCATTAAATCTTAATGTAAATACGTCTAAATATGTTTTTTCTTCTTCAACATAAGAACTACCGACATTGATATCAAAATTTTCAATACCGTTTTCATTGAATAACTTTTTAATTTCATCAACATCATCATATGTTTCAAGGTTTGAAGTTATTGTTATACGACTACCAGGAGCAAAATGTGATCCTAAGTTTAATGGTTGAGAGATTAGACCAAAGATCAGTAACCCTACTGCTCCTAGAACAATAACACCTAGTGTAACAAAGTATGAGTTTTTAATTAATTTTTTGAAGTTAGTATTTGCAAATTTACCAAAGTATTTTTGAGGTTCATTTGCTTTAACATCAGGAATATAGTCTAATTTAACACCAAATAGATTCTTTCTAGTTGATAATAAATGGGATTTAAATAAGAATGATAAGATAACTCTTAATAAGAACACCATTAAGAATGCAGAGAAGACAACACATAAGAATAACATTGTTGCAAAAGTCTTAACTGTTCTTGTTCCAATAAAGAATAGAACTAATGAAACAACTAAGGCTGCTAAGTTAGAATCAACAACACTTGAGATAGTCTTCTTACTACCTTCTTCAAATGATTTAGCTAAGTTTCTACCTTTTAATAATTCATCTTTAATTCTTTCAAATAAGATAATTGATGTATTTAATGCTAAACCAGCACCAATAACAATTGCTGAGAAAGCATCTGGTCCTAATTCTACCTTTAGGAATGTTAATGTAGCAAAACAAGCTCCAACATAACCAATCATTAAGATTGATGAAGCTAAACCTGGAATGCCATAAACAACAACTAAGATTAGAGTAATTAATACTAATGCAGCAGCACTAGCAATAATTGTTTTATTAATAGCATCACTACCATAGGCAGCATTTATCTTAGTTTCATATCCACTTGGTACTAATTTATAATCAATTGAACCAGCTTTTAATTTATTTGAAATTACTTTAGCATAATCGATAGTGAAACTTCCTTGAATGAAAGGATTTGGAATTGTAATAGCACTATCAATATCAATGGTAACAATAATTTTACTATCAGGTTTATTCATTTCTTCATTGAATGAATCAGTTTCTTCATCATAATTCATCCAAATAACTAGTGTATTAAGTTGTGCTTCTTTTCTTGTAGCTAAATAAGCAGTCATTTCTTCAAATAAATCTGTATTATTAATATTTAAAATAATACCAGGTCTACCATCATATGAGTAAGCTACTTGAGCACCATTTAATAAATCACTACCATCACCTAGAGATGGATCTTTACTAACTATTTCTTGAACTAAATCCACATCGTTTTTATCGCGGAAAGAAAGTTCAATGTCAGAAACAATTAAATCTTTAATTTCTTTAAATTCATCGTATGAAACGGCTCCGACGGTTACTCTAATTTGTTTATTGGTATTATAGCCTTCTTCAACTTCAACGAAAGGATTTTTAACACCAAAAATATCTAATCTAGAAACGATAACATCTGCTGCTGCTTCTGTTAATTCGTCTTTTTCTTCAGTAGTTAATTCTTTACCGTCTTCTTTCGAAGCAACTTCATAGACAATTTCATATCCACCCTCGAATTCAACACCCAAATTGGCATTTTCGACGATGTATGGGACATTGATAATGGCAAGGGTTATAATTGTGATAGCAAAAATCACAAATGATATAATTCTACGCATAAAACTCCTCCTCAAGATGACATTGATGAACCATATTGCGTCAAACGATGTCCATTAATAAAAATTAATAAATTAAAATAAAAATCAGCAATGAATTTCAAACACTGCTTTATTACTTTATCATTTTTCACACTGCTTTTCAACTAGAAATAAGTAAATAAACAATTAATTTTATTTATTAAATAACCATATTTATCTTAATCCTCTTAATTCTATTAACTATTCACATAGCATAAATTTAAATAACCATATTAATGTTAATAGGGGGACTTAGTAAATGAAAAACAAAATTGTTAAATCAACACTTCAATTAATTGTTTATGGTTTTTTTGCTAAAATCTTATCAATGGTCGCACGTATTATCACAAATAGACTGATTCAAGAAGAAGGAATGGGTATTTTTTCACTTATTTCTCCATTTATGATCTTTTTAATTACCATATCACAACTTGGACTACCTACAGCAATTGCAAAACTTGTAGCTTCTGATTTAAAAAATCGTAAAAGATACTTTATCGCGGCCTTTGTCTTTGGTTTAATTTTAAATATTGTGATTATGGTTGCATTAATTTATACGGCACCATTTATTGCTACCAATATTATTAAAAACGAAAAAACCTTATTACCATTATATGGATTAGCTTTATTTTGTCCTTTAGTCTTCATCAGTGGCATTTTAAAGGGATATTGTGTAGGCTTAAAAAAGGTAGAAATTACGGCAATGAGCCAAATTTCTGAAGAAGTCTTTAGAATTCTTTTTATTGTCGCTGCAGGAAGCTTTTTCATAGTTAAAGGAAGCGAATACGGAGCATTACTAGCCATGCTTGGTATTTGTGTGGGTGAAATCTTCCAAAGTTTATATTTATTAGTAGCTAATGGCAAATTTATAAAAAACAATATTAAACCATTAATAAAAATTGGTTTAAATGTCAAGGATTATCAACTTGCTTCAATCCTCTCTATTTCTATTCCTTTAACTTTAAGTAGATTAATTTCATCAATCGCCTATTTTGTTGAACCTATTATCTTAACTAATATCTTACTAGTTCAAAATATGACACCTGATGAAATCGCACTTAATTATGGTAGGTTAAGTGCTTATGCCATGCCATTATTATTCTTACCTGGTTTTTTCGCTAATGCTTTTGCCACTGTATTACTCCCTAATATGGCACATGCACTTTCATTAAACCATTATAAAAGAGCCAGAAAATTCTTTATTTATCTAACTCTTGCTTCACTAGTTGTAGGTACTTTCTTTGCTCTTATCTTTTATACTTTCCCAAGTGAATTATTAAATTTATTCTTCGGAAATGATAATGGTGCAGATTATGTTAAATACCTAGCCTTCCCTTTCATCTTATTTTATATCGAAGCACCTATAAACAATGCCTTATATGCCTTATCTTTAGATAAGAAAGCCTTTATTAATTCTGTAGCTGGATCAATTGTTAGAGTTGTTTGTTTACTTCTATTTATCCCATCTATGGGAGTACTTGGAGTAGGTATTAGTACTTCAATTTCTGTAGTTGTTATTGTCTCATTTGGTTTAAGTGATGTTTTAAGACATCTTTTTTGGAACAATAAATAAACCATTATCTTCAACTAAACATAAAAAGATTTTTTGATAATCTTTATGACCGTATTTACTTAATTCATTAATTAACCATTCTTTTGTTATATTTAAACTATTAAGAACCTCTTCATCAATTTCACCATCTCGAATCACAGGAGAAGGAAAAGGAACTGCGTTTTTTTCTTTTTCAATAACACTTAAAGAACCATCAGTTTCTAAAACAGCATATTTAACTTTAGATGGCGTATCAATATCCTTTTGTCTTAACTGCATCATTAAATCATCAATATTATAACGGTTTTTTCTCATCGCTTCTTGATCAATTACCCCATCTTTAATGATGTATACTTCTTGTCCATCAATTAAATTTCTCATCTTTTTACTTTTTAAAACAATAATTGCAAGTATTTTTTGTAAAAAAACTAAAACTGCAATTGCTGAAATAGTTTGAAGTGGATTTTCTTCAGGAGTAGCAATAGAAATCGATAATAATTCTGATATAACAAAAAAGACAACTAAATCAAAAACGGATAATTCACCTACTTCTCTTTTTCCCATAAACCTCATTGTAAAGATTAAGATAAAGAAGAATAACGCTGTCTTAGACATAATTATTAAATACTCATTCATTTTTGATACCCCTTTAGTTATAACGAAATTAATAAAACATATATTTAAATAAGGAGGAATTCTAATGAAAAAAACCTTATCTGCTTATATTATTGACTTTTCTCTAATAATTATAATTAGCGTTATCGCTTCACTTGTTTTAACCGGTCTAAGAATCTCAAATCAAATTGATAACCAAGTTTATTCCATTTCCTTAACAGTTGTATCGGCAATTATCTTCTTTATTGGCGGCTTCTTTTTAGGTTTTAAAGTTAAAAAAAGGGGGCTTCTAAACGGATTTATTTTCTCCCTCATTTATACAACTGTAGTACTATTATTTATCTTTTTTGGTCTGGAAAAACAATTAGATGTAAATAAAGTCATTGATTTAATCATTAATAATGTTGTCTTTATTGTTGCTTGTTTAATCGGAGTAAATTTAGCTAATCACTAAAACAATCGATCTTGAAAAGTAATATTTAAATGTTGATACGCTTTTTCTGTTGCTTGTCTACCTCTAGGTGTTCGATTTATTAAACCAATTTGCAATAAATAAGGTTCACAAACGTCTTCTATATTCATAACTTCTTCACCTATTGCAGCAGCAATTGCTTCTAAGCCTACAGGACCCCCATTAAAGCGTTCAATAATTCCTCTAAGATATTTAAGGTCGATTAAATCTAAACCTAGTGAATCAACTTGTAAAGCAATTAAAGCATCAATAGCTACTTCATAAGAAATAATTCCATTATTATTTACTGTTGCAAAGTCTCTAATTCTTTTAAATAAACGATTGGCAACTCGAGGTGTTCCCCTCGATCTTTTTGCTATTTCACCAACTGCTTCTTCTTCAATAACAGTTTCAAAGACTTTACTTGTACGTCTAATTATTTGTTTTAATTCTTCAATTAAATAATACTCTAATCTAGAAACAATCCCAAATCGATCTCTTAAAGGAGAAGATAAACTACCTTGTCTTGTAGTCGCTCCAACTAAGGTAAAAGGTGGTAAATCTAAAGTAATCGCCCTTGCAGATGAATCTTTACCTATGACAATACTAATTGAATAATCTTCCATAGCAGAATATAAAAGTTCTTCAACGACTCGTGGAAGACGATGAATTTCATCAATAAATAAAATGTCACCTGCATCTAAAGACGATAAAATGGCAGCTAAATCGCCA
>DUOZ01000137.1 GCA_012838555.1 bacterium
ACTTATTTTTATCAACTTATTATTCATTACTTTTAGATTATGAAAATACAGCAAAAACACATGTAAAAGTTTTATCATATTTAGATGAGTTTACTAATTTAAAAGCATTTACCTTCCGTCAAATTACCCATAATTATATCATATTAGAGGATTGGACCAACGCATTATTTTATGCTTTAAAAGCTAAAGATTTATTAATAGAAACGGATAATTATTATGGTTTGATTATTAATCGTCTTCATTTTGCTGAAGTTTTCTTTAATATCAGAAATTATGATGAAGCATTAAATATTTTAAATAGTCTGGGTTCTTTCTTAATTTTACATGAAAGTCATTTAATACCTCTTGAAGCAAAAGTATTACATAGTAGTCTTTATCTTTTATTAAATAAGGAAAAAGAACTTATCAATATCTTAAATCGAGATAAAACAGAAGTTAACGAGTTAAAATTAATTCGTTTATATATATATTACTTAATTGATAAAGAAAAGTTCAAAGAATACAAAGATAGCTTAAATGAACTTGATTTCAATATTGACCAATTACGAGTATACAAGATTATTGTTGCTTTATTTAATGAAGATAAGAGTTTGGTTAACCGCTTATTAAAAGAAGTCGGTAGTTGTCATTTAAATGTGTTAAAGAATTTGATTAAAGTCATCAAGTTTAAAGTAAAAGATTTGGGTTATTAAAGTTTTTTATTTATAATTAAAGGTGAAAGTGGTGACAGTATGATTTTAAAACAAATATTAGATAAAATAGAAGAATATCAAAACATTACGATTTTTAGACATGTACGTCCAGATGGTGATGCTTATGGTTCGCAAATTGGCTTAAAGCATATCATCTTAGAAAACTTTCCTGATAAAAAGATTAAGTGTTTAGGGGAAGGCTCTAATATTTTTGAGAAACTATTAGATCCAATGGACACTGAAGTAAGTGATGAATTTATTGCTTCTTCACTTGCGATTGTTTTAGACACACCGAATGAATCTAGAGTGGATGATAATAGATATAAACTAGCCAAAGAAAGTATTAAAATCGATCATCATATTAAAGTTGATGAATTTGCTAATATTGAATGGATTGATACTACATCAATTGCTACTTCACAATTAGTGACTGAATTAGCTTATTATTTAGAATTAAAATTAAATAAACGAGCAGCAGAAGCTCTTTATTTAGGTATAGTTACTGATTCAGGAAGATTTTTGTTTTCTAATGTGAGTATAAAAACCTTTGAAATGGTTACCTTTTTATTAAATTATGAAGTTGATTTAAATAAGATTTACTCTACACTTTATACACAAAAAGAAAATGAAGTTAGATTTCGAGGTTATTGCCAACTTAACTTTAATATAACACCTCATGGTGTAGCTTATATGAAAATAGGTAAAGATAAAATTGATGAGTTTCATATAACCCCTAGTCATGCAGCAGGTATTGTTAATGTCTTATCTAATATCGATGATTGTGAAATTCATGTTCATTTTGCTGAAGATTATGATGGCAGAATTAGAACCGAGTTTAGATCAAAAAGAATACCTGTTAATTTAATAGCTTCAAAATATGGCGGAGGCGGTCATGCCTTAGCTAGTGGAGCAGTTTTAAACAATTGGGAAGAAGTTGACCACGTCTTAAGAGATTTAGATGAATTATGTAAAAGAGGTGACATGTAGTGTATAAAGCTCAATTAGAAGCAGCAAAAAAAGCTGCCATAGAAGCAAAAAAGATTATTCTAGACATTTATGATAGTAGTTTTGATGTCATGATTAAAGAAGATGAATCACCTGTTACCAAAGCTGATTTATTAGCGGATAAAAAGATTAGTGAAATTATCCTTGCTTCTTTTCCTAATGATATGATTTTAAGTGAAGAAAGCGAAGATGATTTAACTAGACTTAATGAAGAATCAATTTGGATTGTCGATCCTTTAGATGGAACGAAAGATTTTGTTAATCGTACAGGTGACTTCACCATTAATATTGCTTATGCTAAAAAAGGAGAACCTGTTGTTGGCGTTATTTTATATCCACTAGGAAATAAAATCTATTATGCGATAAAACATCAAGGTGCATATGTTTTAGATTTAAATACAAATGAAGTTAAACAAATTCATGTTTCTGATAAAGAAAAAGATTTAATTGTCTTAACTAGCCATTTCCATGTTAAAAATATTGAAACCGAGTATTATCAAAAACATCAAGATGTTATTAAAAAAATTATAAATGTTGGAAGTTCACTTAAAGCTTGTTTAATCGCTGAAGGTAAAGGAGACTTACAACTTAAAATCGGCCCAGGTTCAAAAGAATGGGATGTGGCAGCTAGTCATATTATAGTTAAAGAAGCAGGTGGTGTCTTTTTAAAACCAAATGGTGAAGAATTTACTTTTAATAAGGAAAATGTTATGAATGAACGTGGTTTCTTAATTATGAATAAGTATCATGAAAATTTATTAGTTAAAGAGGAGTAATATGAAAAGACATGTTGTTCATCCTTATTCACCAGTTATACATCAAGAATCAAAAGTGTTGATATTAGGAACTGTTCCATCATTAAAATCAATTGAAAATGGTTTTTATTATGGACATCCTCAAAATCGTTTTTGGAGAATAATGTCTTATTTATTTAACGTTGATTTTGTTAATGCTTCGATAAAAGAAAAACAAAAATACTTATTAGCTAATAATGTCGCCTTATATGATGTTGTTTATTCTTGTGATATTGATGGCTCTGATGATAATAAAATTACTAATATAGTACCAATTGATTTAGATAATTTATTAAAAAATACTAAGATTAAGCACATTTTCTTAAATGGTCAAAGTTGTTTTAAGATTTTTAAAAAGTATTTTCCTCATTATTTAGGGATAGTAAGTGTATTACCATCTTCTAGTCCTAGAAATGTATCTTACAATTTTGAAAAACTAATTGAAAGATGGAAAGAAATATTAAATTATTGCAAGTAATACTTGAAAAAGGTTAATTCAAGTAATGCTTGCTTTCTTTTTGTCTTGTATGAATAATAAAATTAGGGCATGGGAGGTAATAAATATGTTTGATTTAATACAAGTAGGTAAAAAATTAGCCAATCGAAGAAAAGAGCTAAACCTAACACAGATGGAAGTAGCAGATAAGTTAAAAGTAACCCATCAAGCAGTTAGTAGTTGGGAGAAAGGATTAACCATGCCTGATATCGCTAAACTAGGTGATATTGCTAAAATTTTAGATATCAGTATTGATGAATTACTAGGAGTAAGTTCTAGTAGTAAATTAGTCGAAGATATTATTGAAAATGAAGAAAATCTTAATGATGCAACGCTTGAAGAAATAAAAGAGATTGCACCAATATTAAAACCAAGTCAAGTTAATAAGGCGATTTTGAATCTCAAAAATAGTAAATTAACTGCTATTGATGTCATTACACTAGCTCCATTTTTAAGTGAAAATGTTGTGGATCAAATCTTATTAGATGAAACAATTAAGATTAATGCAGACGAATTAAGTGCGATTATCCCATTTGCTTCTAAAGAAGCACTTAATCAAAAAGCGTCTAGTGTTGTTGTTGATGATCCTAAATCTTTAATTTCTCTTGCTCCTTTTCTTACTCAAGATAAGATTGATGATTTAGTTAAATCTAATTTGGATAAATTATCTAATGAAATCATTATTGCTTTAGCACCTTTTGTTAGTAAAGATGTTGTTGATGAAATGCTATATAAAAGTGAAGAAGTTAATTTTGATTTAATTGTTGCTTTATGTCCTTTTGCTTCTAGTGAGTGCTTATCTAGAATCGCAGAAAATAGACTTGAAGTTAATGATATTCAATCATTAATTAGAATTGCACCTTTTGTTGATCAAAAAGCGATTGGTAATTTAGTGTTAAGTAACTATAAAGATGAAAAAGGGCATGATATAGCCCCTCTAGCACCTTTTATTGAAGAAGAATTATTAACCAAAATAGCGATTAAAATCTACCGAAAGCACGGATTGAAAGATGTTTTACCAATTATTCATTTTATTGATTCCGATGTTTTGTTAAAAAATGTTAATGAAGAATTTAAAGAAGAGTAACTTCTTTTTTAGCAATAATTTTAAAATAAAGTTTACTTAACTCTGTAACTAATTGTTCATGGTGATACTCTCTATCAAAAATGAAACTGATGTTTCTTGAATAAGTTAACTCATGGAGATAAACGCTTTTAATATCTTCGTCAAGTAAAATAAATGATTCCATAAATAAAGCAATACCTAGGTTATGTTTAACTAAAGTTTTGCATTGATCAATATCATCATTTATCATTATGATATTAAAATTATCTAACTTCAACCCTTTATCCTTAACATAAGATGAAAACAACTGATAAGTTTTACTATTAATTGATGGTAAGATAATGTTTTGATTTCTTACATCAGTTAATCTTATCGTATCTTTTTGGGATAAGGGGTTATTTTTATTTATACCAAAAACTAAATTATCTGCGTTTAACTGATGTGTTTTATATCTTAATTCATGGTTGGATACATCAATAATTGCTAAGTCTAGTTCATAACTACGAAGTTTAGAATATAATTCATTGATAGAATGAATTGATAATTTAAAAGAAACATTTTGATGAATGATACTATAATTTGCTAACATTAAAGGGATGATGTGTTCTTTTAAACTTTCACAAATACCAATATTATAAATAACCTTATTTTCGTTTAATAATAAAAGTTCAGGAATAATCTGTTTTTCAATTTCATTAAATTTATTTGCATACTTAAGAAGGATTTCTCCTTCTTTCGTTAGCTTTAAATCATTTTTTTCTCGATTGAAAATTTTAATATGATATTGTTCTTCTAAAGTTTTTATTTGCGTACTTATCGCTGGTTGAGTTAAATTAAGTAACTCTGCGGTTTTAGTAAAACTTTTTGTTTTAGCTAGAGTTATTAGGGTTATGATGCGTTTATCAATCATAAAACAAACCTCCTTCTTCAATGTTAACATGATTTTAAATCTAGTCAAGAAATGATTTTTAAGATAAATTTTTTATACTTAAAAAAAATAAATTCTCAAGATTAAAAAGTTTGACAAATAAACCTATATATGTAAAAATATTTTTGTAAAAAACATATAAATTTAAGGGCAAAACTATCGAAAGGTAGTGACGCAAAACTATAGGGCCTAGAAAAAGGTAGCCAGTTGCAATCTTCGCGGCTGGCTTTTTTTAAAAGAGGTGTTGATGATGAAAAAAAGCAAAGTATATTTATTTACAAATACTATATTACTAGTTGCTATTTTATCATTATCTTTTACATATGCTTGGTTAATTTATATAGATTCACTAGGTGAAGGTTCTTTTGTTGTTGGTGATGTTAAATTCATCTTACAAGGAAGTGTGATAAGTAAAAATATCATTGTTCCTGGCGAAGAACTAATTAATCAAACACTTGCCTTAAAAAATGAATCAACAGTCGATTGCGAATTAAGAGCGTTTATTACATTTGATTATGTAGAGATTGTAAATGAAGAGCCTACAGTTAAAACATGGATTTTTGGTAAAGAAAAAGATGAAAGTAAGGTTAATAACCCTGAACTTTTAGGGACAATTAGTACAGGTTGGTTTTATGATAGCGATGATGAAATTTGGTATTATGTTGGCAATGCCCAAAATGTAACAAAAGACAAAGTAGGTTCAGATGCATCTGAAGAATATAAATATATTATTAGTAGTAGTCAAACCAATCCAATCTCATTTATTGAATCATTAAAATATGATGGTGAAATTGTTGATAATACTTGGAGTAATCAAACTGTCACTATTAATATTGTTTTTGAAGCAAAACAAGCTAATTATGTTACTTGGTCAGAACTTGGAACTTATTCGATTAAGGTAGGGTTATAAGATGAAAAAGTTTTTTTCAATTTTAGGGTCACTAATATTTTTTACAATCGTTGCAATGATTGTTTTAATGGCAGTCGCTCCTTTTTTCAATTATGAGACTTTTGTTGTTGTAAGTGGGAGTATGGAACCTGAAATTAAAGTTGGTTCGATTATCTTAATTAAACACATTGATAAAGACAAGGTTTATGATGAAATTAAAGTAAATGATGATATATCAATCAGGATAAATCCTAATACTGTATTAACACATCGTGTTATTAAATTAGATAAAGAAAAAGATGAAATTGTGACTAGAGGTATCGCTAATGTTGTTAATGATGAACCTATAAATTCCTCAATGGTTATAGGTAAAGTAATTTTTACGGTACCATTTATTGGATACTTACTAGCTCTATTTAAATCTCCGATTATCTTATTTATAATGGTAATTGTAATCATTTTGTTTTACATTTACTCAAAGTATAAGGAAATGACGCGAACTAGTAGGAAGTGAAGGTTATGAAAATAAATATTAAGATTACCCTTGTTGTAAGTTTAGTTTTCATTATCCTGATAGGAATCAGTTATGCTTGGTTAAGATCAATAAATTCTTCCTCTTTTAATTCGTTTATTATCGGTGAAGTTGATATTGCTGTTTTCGTTAGTTATTTGGATAAGGAGCAAGAAGTAACAGACCCAAGTGAAATTAGGTTTGATGGAAATTTTGATGCTCCGGTTGTTTTTGCAGATGTTGAAGATACAACTTTTGATGATGTAATTCAAATTTATAAGTTTAAAGTTGAAAACTATTCTAATGTATCGATTAAATTATTGATTGACCATGAGATAAGCGATAATCAAAGTGGTATTAGTTATGTTATTCTTCCTATTGTTGATATTTCAAACTTAGATGAAGGTTTCACCTACAAAAATTATCTTACATCTAAAATTGAAGAAGTTATAGATGAAGATATAGGTGATGTTTTAGAAAGATGCAAAGATCAAATTGAGTTACAAAAAGTGTTAAATGATGTTTCTACTAACACAATAAATTCTTTAACGAAAGTTGAGGAAGATAATTCTTTTTCAGACAAAGAATTTGAATCTAATCAAGAAAATCTAATTGCAGAATTCCTTCTTATGATGTGGTGTGAATTTTATGTAGGAGATACTATCCCCACACTTGATGATGACTTAGTTTATTTAAACGATACTGTCACTATTAAAGTAGAAGGTCTTCAATATGCGTATACGGAGTGATGATGATGTTAAAACTTAAGGAAACGAAATTATTAGATACCATTATTAGTTTAGCAATAATCTTTTTAAGTTTGCTTTCTTTAACTCCTAGTACTACTTTTGCCTGGTTAAATGATGTTTATGATTCATCAATTACAAAAGGGATAGGAAATTTTGATTATTCATTTAAAGTTTATTTTAAATATAATAATGAAGAAATTGATGTGACTAATAATAATGATTATAAAACTGATAGTAAGTATTACATAGTTAATGTTATGGATGAAAATGCGATTAACTACATTAAAAATCTCTATATTGAAATTAATATTCAAGCTTTTGTTTCTTCATATGTGCGTGTAAGAATATTTGATCAGTTAGTAAAATATAAAATTATTTATGATGGAAATCAAGAAGTAGGTAGAAACGGTTCAATTTTAAGAGATGAACTTCAACCTTATGTCTTTTCTGAAAATTGGATTGATTATCGCCACAAAGATAATTATATTTATTATCCAGAATTAATTGATGTAAGAAATAAAAATGAAAATGAAGAGTATTATTCTTTAACGATACCATTAATTGATTATGTTGATATAACGACAACAAATAGTAATGGAGTTTTAAGATATCCGAAAGTCACTACTGGGACCGTTATTTATGAACTCTATTTTACTTTAGAAGTTCAAGCTGTCCAATATAATCGATATAAAGAAATTTGGAAAATTGATGAAATCCCTCAATTATAGTTTAAAAGTAGGTGATTATTGTGAAAAAGAAGAATCGAAAAGTAGTTATTTCAATTATTGCTACATTAATTGTTATATGTACAATTATTGTATCAATTTTTAATAATGGCATTATTGAAACTTTTGCCAACACCTACCCAACTAACTTATGGAATGGTAACTTTGATTGGGATAGTCAGTTAATAGTAGATCAACATGAAGTTGACTATGTTTATCAAGGTGGTAAATACTTGAAGTATGTCAAAATGTCAGATATCAATGATTTAGTTAGTTTAAATCAAAGTATTCTACAAGAAGAAGTTAACAAAAATATAGATATTGAATTAATTATTAGAATTGATGATGGTTATGACTTATATTTGCTTTCATTATATACATCTCCACTTGTAACTTCTAATACTCAAACTTCTATTCAAGCATATTTAAGTGCTCATTATGTTCTTGGTGATGATATTGACTATGCTAAAGGTTATCCTGATAGATATAAGGCATTTACTCCAATTGGATATGCAGATTTTGATGAAATTGGTGATGAAGAAGTAATTTATCCATTTACAGGTATTTTTGATGGTCAAGGATTTGAAATTAAAGGATTAAATCTAGCAATGTATGATGATTTATTTCCTGAAGGCAATCAAGAACATTACTTTACTAAATGGATCTATTATACAATGTTTTCATATAATCAAGGAACAATAAGAAATTTGGGTATTGTTGATATTGAAGCTAATCTTGATTATCGTCCTGATAATGTTAGTTATGCTTCAACGTTGGTAGGTAAGAATTTAAGTGGTGGTATTGTTGAAAATGTTTATGTAAGAGATACTAGAGATGCTTATTTAGCTGGTTTATATGTAGCAGGTGGTTTTAAAGTCGGTGGCATTATAGCAGTTAATGAAGGAACTTTTAGAAATTCATATATAAGTGCTACTACTGTTGTACACGTTTATACACTTAATAGTGCAGATTTTGAGCCAGCAGTTTTTGATATTGCTACTGGGACAATTGAAAATGTTTATTATGATGATATATATGGACAAGAGTTAAGTCAAAATGATGACTATATTTTTGATGAACCAAGTATTAGCGATGATATTGTAAAAAAAGTTAGTCATGATGATTTAATTAATAGGAATGGTGTTTTACAAACTAGTGGTTGGTATACTAACAATATTTCACGCTTAAAGGGAACTAATTTACCAACTCTTCAAGGTGACTATTTTGGATTAGGAACATCATCATATGACCCTTATCAAATAAGAAATGCTGTTGATTTGGTTAACTTTCCAAGGTTATTAAGTGCCAATCCTACTAAATATCAAACTGCATATTTTAAAGTAATTGAAAATATTGATATGCGCTCAGTATCTAAAGATGCATATATTCCATCAACCACAGGCTTTAGTGGTGAATTTAATGGTAATTATAAAATAATAAAACATCTTTCACTTACAACTGGTATTTTAATGAGTGGTCAATATTTAGTAGGTATGTTTTCTAATTTGAATCCGGGTTCTTTAGTAAAAAATGTTAACCTATATAAACCTCTTGTAAAATTAAATAATACAAACGAATATTATGGTTCTAAACTAAATTTAGGTATTATAAGTGCTAAAATGAATTTAGCTGAAATTGATACAATTACTATTGATGGTGTTGGTTTAGTTAATGTTAATGGCAATCATTTTGAAGGAAATAGAGATAAAATTATTGATTTAGGTTCTAATTATATCGGATCTTTTGCTGTTGGTTCAATTGTAGGTTATGGCACTGGTGACATTAGTAAAGTCAGTATTTATGGAGATATTGATTTAGGAGTGCACAATTTTGATAGAGAAAATGTTAATCGACCTGATATAACCTATGTTGCAGGTGGTATTATAGGTGAAACTATCGGTGTTCATGAAAGCGTTTGTGCTCCAGGAGATTTTAGTTGTTTAGAATCACAAAATAAATACATAAGTCTATATAAGGTTATTAATCATGCAAAGATAATTGGTATTGGATTTGATAATATTAATGGTGTTAACTCTACTTATCAACCTGTCCGAATCGGTGGCATATTAGGACATGGTAAGATAAGAGGTTTTGAACGTGTATCAAATCATGGAGAAATTTATTCAACAAGTGAAATAGCTAGTATCTATCAAGTAAGAATTGGAGGCGTTTTTGCTGAAATTATTGGTTTTGATGGATCAAGTAATCTTCGACATAATATTTATAATAAAGGAAAATTAACAATTAGAAATGTTACTCCGTATACTGATATCCAAGTTGCGGGGATTGGAGTATCTAATATTCAAGAGAAATCATTATATCAATTACTAATTATGGATAGTTTTGATGATAATCCAATAGTAGTTGAAAATAATAATGATTTTGACAGTTTTGTTTATAACTTGGGTATTTATAATATTGGAGGCGCAATTGAATTAAGTAGAGTATACAATTTCGCTGCTCAAAATATTATTACTAATTTAAGCGAAGTTTTAGTGAGTCCGATTTACTATTCTAAGTTAAACGTCAGTCAAAAACTTAGTAATGTTATTAATTATGGCTTCATCACAATTAAAGAAGGTAATTTTACTAATATTGATATTGCAGGTATCTCCTTAGCCAATTACACTAACTATGATGTTGTCCACAATTATGGAAATATTACTTTAGGTGATATTGAATCAACTAATATAACTTATTCAGGTTCGACACTAACAATATCTGGTATATCAAAAACATTAAATGATCATCATTTTTTAACTAATTCATATAATGGTGGAAATATCAATGTTTATCCTTTTAATGGCAATTATCATCTTGCTATATCTGGAATAGTATATCAAAATCTATCATTAATCTCTGAAGGTGTAGAAGTTGTTGATAATGATACAAGCTTACGTAATCAAATCAGGTTATCTGGCAAATCAACAACAGGGGTAATTAATGTTATAAATCATGGAAACATCTTTGTTAGAACTAATACAACAGGATCAACTTTAATAGGTGGAATTGCTACTTATAACTATGGATTAATTCAAGATGCTGCTAACTTGGCTGATTTAAGATGTCGAAATGTTAACACTAATCAAACTGAAGGCGGTATCTATACTGCTGCACATGAAAATAATACTACAGGTAAAGTGTATATTGGTGGTATTGCTGCCATTGGTGGAGACACAAACAATATTGGAGGTAGAATTTTTGATGCTATAAATAGTGGCAACATATATGCTGAAACAATATATTTAGCCATGGCAGCTGGAATTGTTGCATCAACAAAAACTAATCAAATATCAATCCGTTATTGTATAAATTATGGTGATATCTATGCATTTGCAACATCGGGACGGAATTTACCATCGTTTTTAAATTATCGACCTGCTCCTGCAGCTAGAAGTGGTGGAGTTATTGCTTCAGGTAATAGTACTATTACAAATGTTATTAATCATGGTATCGTAGCATCAAATGATGCAGCAGGCGGGGCAATTGCAGTTGTTGAAAACATTCAAGGAATTAACAATTCAGGTGTAGTTATAAGTTCTATGGTTAATTATGGATATATTAAAAGTATTAACAGTGTTAGTTATAGTCAATTTAATTCATCTGATCCTTTAGAAGAAAAGATTAATAAATATTTTAGTTATGCTATAATTTTTGATGGAGATAGTGTATATAGTCAAAGAGATACAGGATTTCTTTTATCAATTCCTCGAGCCTTAGGTGGTTTTATTGGTGCTATTTGGCCACCAGGAAACTACCAAGATGATTACACTGCATATGAATTTATTTTAAATACTGATTCAAAAGTCAATTTAGTTGGACGTGTTCCATTATTAGAAGATTTAGGCGTAACTGATTTACCAAATGTTGATACATCGAGAATGTATACAACTAAGCAAAATGATGCAACACAATCTCCATTTAGTGGTGTTGTAAGAAAAATTAACTCAAATGTTGAAAATGGTATATATCATCCTAACTTTTCAATGAGAAGAGAAAAGGATTTACAAAATTATATTTTCTACTTACCATATGATCTTTTGAGCGATAGGTTCAAAAATGAAAAATATATAGATGAAGATAACCAAGAACAATTTAAATTTAAACATGGTATGTATGTGTTGGCTAATTCTGCAGGTAGAGAACATGGGGCTATTCTTCCTGTTAATGTCTACATATCTAATCTAACACCTTTAGTCCCACACTCTGAAGTTAATATTATTATTCAAGACAATGAATGGAGAGATGGAATGGTAGAAATAATGTTACCACTTCATCAAAATAGATATAATCATCAAACTAAATTATATGATTTAGTGCTTTCTGATAATACATGGTTGAATGTTGAAGGTGGAACAGTTTTAGAATGGGACGATGTTGAAGGTGCTAATTACTACTATGCATATGTTTACTTACAAGAGTTTAATGAGTTTGGAACCTTAGAGTCATCTAAATTGCTAAGTGGATATCCAAGAAAGGTTACTAGTGGATTAGATTTAACTGAGTTAGGGTTACTGCCAGGTAAATATAAGATTGAAATTCAAGCTATAGCTAAGTCCGATTCTAATTTTAGAGATTCAATTAAAGAATTAGCTAGTGCTGAATTTGAAATTTTTGGTGTTGTACCAACTTATCCAGATCCAACTTTAAAACTAGTATTAACTTCTACAAGTGTCTATTGGACAGGTAATAAGAGTAATCAATATGTTGCTTATATTTATCCAAAAAATAATCCTAACAAAATTATTACTTATACTGAGTTTGATGAAATTGAAGTAGATAGTCAAAGAAATATGTACATAATTAACTATAACGATTTAAATTTACCTTATGATAGTAATAATAGCAGCAATAACGATTATTATATTAGTGTTCAAGATATAACTTATAGTGAAAATTCAATACCATCTAAACTATCAACTTCATATTCATTTACTATTTCAGAAAGTAATGTTAATGAGGAAGATGTAACACAATTAGATACTGTTGAATACGATGGTGAATATATATCGTGGACTGCAAGTGTTGGTTTAAATTACTATGTTATAATTTATGATGAATCTGGAGACACTCCAATAGCATTTTTAAATAACGTTGAATCACCAGTTAATTTATTACGACTTAATTTACCAATAGGCACATATCAAGCAA
>DUOZ01000138.1 GCA_012838555.1 bacterium
GAGAATATTCGTTCAGATTCTGAATTGGAGTTTAGATATTTTACTACAGTTGTTTACGTTTGTGTCAGTTATATTTTAGGTTTGACTAAACAAATAGAAAATTATGATATTGTCCGAAAATATTTTGAAGAATCAAACAGGAAAGTCAAAGAAAAGCAACGTTAACTTAGTTTGTGAAACATATTGTTTATTGAATAAACATAAACTCAATTGACATAATAAGTTTAGATGCTATAATTATTTTGATAAAAAAAAGCGTTGACGAAGCTAAGCTGTAATTCAATCTTATAGAGACGATTTGGTTGGTGAAAAAATCGGTTTGAATACAGTAGGCCACTTCCGAGCTGTGACTAATCATCACCGTTAACTGCGTTAAAGTTAAATAAGGGCATATTAGTTTTACTAATATGAACTAGGATGGTACCGCGGTTTATTAATCGTTCCTATATTTGGAGCGGTTTTTTTATTTAGAAAGGAATTGATTAATATGAAAAGAATGACTTCATCAGAAATTAGACAAATGTGGTTAGATTTCTTTGCTTCTAAAGGGCATATGATTGAACCTGGAGCATCTTTAATCCCATATAAGGATCCAACATTGTTATGGATAAATTCAGGCGTAGCAGCTCTAAAAAAGTACTTTGATGGAAGTGTTACTCCTAAGAATAAACGAATTGTTAATGCTCAAAAGTCTTTAAGAACTAATGATATTGAACATGTTGGATATACAGCTAGACACCATACATTCTTTGAAATGTTAGGTAATTTTTCAATTGGCGATTATTTTAGAAAAGAAGCCCTAACTTGGGCGATGGAGTTATTAACTTCTCCTAAATGGTTTGGTTTTGATTTAGAAAAGTTATATTTTACTGTACACCCATCAGATAAAGAAACATATGAGTTATGGCAAAAACTAGGAGTAAATAAAGACCATATTATCTTTGTTGAAGGAAATTTTTGGGAGATAGGAGAAGGTCCTTGTGGTCCAAATACAGAGGTTTTCTTTGATCGTGGTGAAAAGTATGATCCTAATAATGTAGGAGTTAAACTAATAGAAGAAGATATCGAAAATGATAGATATATTGAAATCTGGAACATTGTTTTTTCTCAATATAATGCTAAAAGTGGTTTAAAAAGAGAAGAATATCCTGAACTACCTTCAAAAAACATTGATACTGGAGCAGGTTTAGAACGTATTACTTGTATTATGCAAAATGCTGAAACTAATTTTGAAACTGATTTATTCATGCCTATTATTAATCAAGTTCAAAAATTAGCATCAGTTCCTTATGAAGGGAATTTAGTAGCGTATCGCGTTATTGCAGACCATATTAGAACATGTACTTTTGCTCTAGCAGATGGCGCTTTATTTTCAAATGAAGGTCGAGGATATGTCTTAAGAAGAATCTTAAGAAGAGCAGTTAGATATGGTAGAAAAATTGGTATTAATGAACCATTCTTATATCGTTTAGTCGAAGTAGTCGGTGCGATTATGAATGATTATTATGGTTATATTAATGAGAAGAAAGACCATATTGCTAAATTAGTTTTAAATGAAGAAGAAAGATTTATTAAGACTTTAACAGATGGAGAACATTTACTTCTTAATCAATTAGAAAAGTTTAGTGATAGTAAAGTTTTAAGTGGTGAAGTAGCGTTTAAACTTTATGATACTTATGGTTTTCCATATGAATTAACAGTTGAGATTGCTAAAGAACATGGATTTAGTGTTGATGAAGAAGGATTTAAAAAAGAAATGGCATTACAAAAAGAAAGAGCTAGAAGTGCTCGCGGTGATGCTCAATCGATGAAAAATCAATCTGCAGATTTGATTGAATTTATAGATGAATCTACTTTCTTATATAAAGAAACGAAAGTTGATGCTAAAATTATTGCTTTATTTAAAGATGGAGAACGTGTAGATACTTTAGTTGATGAAGGTGAAGTAGTCTTTGATAAAACAGTCTTCTATGCTGAAAGTGGAGGACAAGTAAGTGATATAGGTTATATTGAAGTTGATGGAGTTAAAATTGAAGTTATTGATGTCAAGAAGGCTCCTCATTTTCAACATTTACATACCGTTAAAATCCCTCAAGGTTATCAGTTAGAAGTTAAAGATAAGGCTACTTTAGAAATTGATGTAATTAGAAGAAATAGAATAAGAAGACATCACTCAAGTGCTCACTTATTACAAAAGGCTTTAATTGAGGTTTTGGGCGACCATATTAGTCAAGCTGGTTCTTATGTTGATGATACAAAAGTAAGATTTGACTTTACTCATTTTGAAAAAGTAAGTAGTGAAGAATTAAAGAAAATTGAAGCTAGAGTTAATGAAATCATTGATTTAGGGTTAAAAGTTGAAACAGAAGTAATGTCTTTAGAAGAAGCTAAAAATAGTGGTGCGATTGCTTTATTTGATGAAAAGTATGAAAATGATGTTAGGGTTGTAAGTATGGGTGATTACTCTAAAGAATTATGTGGTGGTACCCATGTTGATAAGACTTCTGATATTGGATGTTTTGCGATTGAATCAGAAGAAAGTATTTCTTCAGGTATTAGAAGAATTGTTGGTTGTACTGGTATTAGTGCATATAAACTATTAAAGAGAAAAGAAGAATTATTGGAACAAGCATCACATCAATTACAAGCTTTATCTATTTATGAAGTTAATGATCGCTTACAAAGTTTAATTAGTCAATCTCATAGTTTAAGAAAAGAAATTGAACAATTAAAGTCAAAAAATGCTAGTTTAATGGTAGATTCATTATTAGCGAATGCTTTAGAAAAAGATGGATATAAATTATTAGTTAGTGTTGTAGA
>DUOZ01000139.1 GCA_012838555.1 bacterium
AATAATAACTCCACCATCAGTTTTAACTAATTTAGTAACTCCAATGTCATTAAGCATCGAATAATTTCTTCCTGTAGCAAAAAAGACTTTAATCCCATGTTCTCTTACTTTCTCTAAAGCATCAATAGCAGACTTCGGTATTGTCTTTGATTTGTGGTCAAATAAGGTTCCATCAACATCAACAAATAAAATTTTAATCTTCATTAAATCACCTTTAATTATTATACCTTATCTTTTACGAATTGTTAGAATTTACACATATTAGAAAATGATTGAAATGATAAAAATAAAATGATAAAATCATAGTGCTTGTCCCCAAGTGGTGGAATTGGTAGACGCAATGGACTCAAAATCCATCGGTGTAACAGCCGTGTCGGTTCGAGTCCGACCTTGGGGACCATTTTTTATTTTAACAAGAAGTGAGTGTTTGTTTCTTGTTTTTTTTATGTTTAATTTCTTGATGTAATTGAATGTTTTTAATTATATTACTTAAAATAACTGTGAGAAACTGTAATTATAATTACATTTTCATAAGGTATATAAATATTAAAAACTATTTATCGGTTGTGAAATTTATAACAAACAAAGTCAATACTCGCTTACTAAAATACCTTTATTTTTTTTGTAAAAATGATATACTACTCTATGGAGTGAAAAGGAGTGAAATTAATGGGTGTAATAAGCTCAAGAGGGAGAAAACATATAGACGGGCAAAAACATCTAACTGCAAGTAATGAAATTATAAACATTACTAATAAGGATGTTATTGGTAAAATTTATATACCAATTGTCGGACCTAACGGAGCTGATATGGAAGTCTTAGTTAACGACGGAGATCAAGTCAAAGTAGGTACAAAATTAGCAATTAGAAAAGATTTTGGTATCCCTGAGTATTCTCCTGTTTCTGGTAAAGTTATTGGAAAGGAAAATCGTTATCATTGTTCGATTGGAAGACCAGTCCAACATTTAGTAATTGAAAATGATTTTAAAGATGAAAAAACGAAAAATCCTTCAATGATAGTTCCTTTAGAAGCATCAAGGCAAGAAATCATTGATGCTATTAAAGAAGCTGGAATTGTTGGTTTAGGTGGAGCTGGTTTCCCTACCTATGTAAAATATAACGGTGTTGAAGGTATCGAAACAATTTTAATAAATGGAATTGAATGTGAACCTTACTTAACAACAGATTATCGCATTATGAAAGATAAATGCGAATTAATGCTTTTAGGTATTCAATACTTAATTAAAGCTGCGAACGCTCAAACAGCAGTTATTGCAATTAAAAAAGGTAAAAAAGAATTAAAAGAAAAAATTGAAGAAGTCTTAGCAAAATATCCTAACGTTTCTTTAAGAGAAGTTAGTGATGTTTATCCAATGGGCTGGGAAAGAACTTTAATTCATGAAGTCTTTAAAAAAGACTATGATCGTTTACCTGCTGAAATTGGAGTAATTGTTAATAACGCACAAACAGCTATTAGTGTAGCTGATGCTTTAATTAATGGTAATCCTATTACACATCGTTGTATCACTGTTAGTGGTGATGCAATTGCTAGACCAGCTAATGTAATTGTTCCTGTTGGTACCGTTGCAGGTTTAATTATTAAAGAACTAGGTGGTTATACAAAAGAAGATGTTAATGTTCTAGCTGGTGGACCTATGACATCAAAAGGTCTAATGAATGATACTTTTGCAATCACTTACTGTACTGGCGGAATTACAGTCATGGAAAGAAGATATTACAAAACTGAACCATGCTTAAGATGTGGTAGTTGTATTAAACATTGTCCTGCATCTATTCAACCAGTTAATATTATGAATGCAGTTAAAGCAAAAGATAATAAACGTTTAGAAGAACTTGAAACTAATCGTTGTATCGAATGCGGTCTTTGTTCATTTGTATGTCCATCCAAAATTGAAGTTACTGACTTTGTCAAGAAAGGTAAACTTCAACTTAAGATCGCTGCTATGAAGAAAAACATTAAGAAATAAGGAGGAGGATGTGCAATGAAGTTTGGTATGAATCCGGCTCCGTATTTGAGGAGCAAAATTTCAACATTACGAATAATGCTTGAACTTACTCTAGCATTATTAGTTGTTTGGGCTGCCGCTATTTGGTACAACTTTACAATTAGTAGTGACTATGGTGTTAAAGCAATATTAATCGTTGTTGTTTCACTTGTTTCTACTTTATTAATTGATATACTTGTAGCCTTACTTAGAAGTAAAGGTAAAGTGGAATTGCCTAAAGAACCAACCTTTGGTAATACACTTGTAGCTTATTTAAGATATTTATTATATTATGTTGTCCACGGTTATAGTTATGTTACAGCACTTATTTTTGCTCTAATAGTTCCAATTGGTACTCCATATTATGTTGTAATAATTGGTGCTATCTTCTCTACTGGTGTTGTTAAACATGTCTTTGGTGGATTTGGTAGTAATATTGTTAACCCAGCAGCTGGTGGAAGAATCTTAGTTGCCCTTTCATTTGGTGGAGCTTTATTACCTTATATTGGCGAAACAACAATAAAAGGTATAACTACAAAAGGTGCGACAGTAACAACTGTAATTAAAAATTCTTTTAATTGGTTTGCTGGCGCTGGAATGGGTAAACATTTAACTACGGCATTTGAACAATTACCTGTTGCTAATCTCGGTGAATTATTAATTGGTACTCATGGTGGTGCCATAGGTGAAACTTTCACTTTATTAATTTTAGCTTTAGGTGTTATTTTAGCAATTAGAAAAGTAATCGACTGGCGCTTCCCTGTTTTCTATCTTGGAACAGTCTTACTATGTGCATTAGTTGTTGGTTTAGCTAATGGTGTTAATGTTGTTGAATACATGCTTATCCATTTAGCAACTGGAGGTTTAGCATTTGGGGCAGTCTTTATGTTAACTGACCCAGTTACAACTCCTACAACTAAATTTGGAATAGTTATTGCTTCAATTATCGCTGGTTTCTTAACCTTCTTAATTAGAGTTCAAGGTGGATATCCAGAAGGAGTTATCTTCTCAATTGCTTTAGTTAATATTTTAACTCCATTAATTGATCAATCTATTAAAGGTCAAACAATTGCTCGACAAGGTAAAAGATGGGGAATTATTGGCGGATTTGTTGCTGCTAGTTTATTAATCTCTTTAGCAATTGGTTTCCCTATAGATAGAACAGCTCCTACTATTGAAATTGATGAAACTGTTATTAATATTCGTTTAGGAACAGAATTTGATTTATTAGAAGGTGTAACTGCAACTGATGAAGTCGATGGTGATGTAGTAGTTACAATTAAAGACGATGGCGGATATGATCCTAATGTTGAAGGTGAATATACAATTACTTATTCAGCAAAAGACAAAGCTGGTAATGAAGCAACTTTAACTAGAGTTGTTAAAGTCTTACCTGCTGATATGCCAAATCATGTTATTAATTTAAGCGGTGCTTACTATTCAGATATGTTATTTACTGTAACAAGTGATGGTGGTGTCGGTGAAGATCTAACATTAGAAGTAGCTGTTGATTTTAAGAATAAATTAATTACTTATGTCAATGTTATTTCTTCTAATGAAGGTGATGGTGAAGTTTTACTTGAAGAAGGTAATGCATTCGCTGATAAATACATTTACTTTGAAAATCCATTAACATATGCTGAATTAGAAGAACTTACATTTGAAAACACTAAAGAAGATGAACCTGTTAACGAAGAATTTGACGCTTTAGTAAAAGTTTCACCAAAAACTGGTAAAGCTGTCATTCTTGCTATCAAAAAAGCAATGAATGAACCTAGTGAATTAGGTTATAAAGCAAAAGATATCGCAGGTCATGAATTTAAACTTGTTTCTGAAACTGATACAGAAAAAATTGTAGAAGTAAGTTTATTAAATACATACTCACATATGATGCAATATGATAAAACAGGTATTGTTATGAATGTTACTGTTAATATTGTTGATGAAACAATTACTAATGTAAAAATTATTGAAAACCATGAAGTTGATGATTTAGGTTATAATAATGGTTATGATTTACTTAATGGTAGTTTTGGTGGAGACAAAGGTTTCTATGATACATACATTAACATAAGTGAACCACTTAAAGTGTCTGAATTAAACAAAATTGCTGTCTTCCAAACAGCATTGGAAGAAAACAAAGCTCCAATTAGTGAATTACAATCTGGTGCTACAGTTACCGCACTTTCAGTTGTAATTGGTATTAGAGCTGCTGCTGATTATGCAATTAGAGGAGGTAAATAGAATGAATAAGTTCATAAAACTCCCGCTCTATTTGGCTATTGTCGGTGCTCTTACTACAGCAGCACTAGCTACTGTTCATCAATTTACAGCTCCGATAATTGCTGAAAATATAATTAAGGCGGAAGAAGCCGCACTACAAGAATTATTTGAAGGTGCTATTAGTGTTGTACTTGATGAAGAACCAGAACATAAATTTGATAAAAATGAAGAAAAGAGTGGTTTAGTTTCTTTATTCATTGTTTCTCAAGATGATACAATCTTAGGTTATGTCTATAAATCAAGTGTCGTCGGCTATAAAGGTGGAGTTATTACATTCCTAATTTCAATTTCACCTGATGGCGTTTATAACGGATATAAGGTAGTCACAATGCAAGATCAAACTAGTGGAATTGGTACTAAAGTAGCTGATGCTGATTTCTATGAACAATTCTTAGATAAAGAGATTACATCTGTTAGTGAGATTGTTAAACTAGACGGTGCTACTATTACTACCCAACCAGTAGTTGATGCAATTAAAGCTGCTACACAGCACTTTAGTGCACACATAAAACAATAAGGAGGTAATAAGCGTGGATAAAAAGAAAGTATTTATTGCTGGTATAACTAAAGAAAATCCAGTCTTAATGATGTTTTTAGGGATGTGTCCTGCTCTAGCTATTACCACCTCTATTGATAATGGCATTGGAATGGGACTTGCAGTCATTATAGTTTTACTTTTAACGAATTCAATTATTTCGTTAATTAGAAATACTGTTCCTAATGAAATTAGAATCCCAGTTTATATTATCATCATAGCAGCTGTTGTTAGTATTATTGAAATGTTAATGCAAGCTTATACGCCACAGTTAAGTACATCTTTAGGAATTTTTATTCCTTTAATTGTTGTTAACTGTATCATCCTAGGACGTGCAGAAGCATTTGCTTCTAAGAATAATATATTAAATTCAATGATTGATGCTCTAGGTATGGGTTTAGGCTTTACACTCGGTATCTTCTTAATGTCATTTGTAAGACAATTACTCGGTACAGGTGTACTTAACTTACACAATATGTTTGATTCTTCTGTAGTATTTTTTCAATTTAATATAATACCAAAGGATTTCGTCATTGATATCTTTACTCAGCCTACTGGAGCCTTCTTAACTCTTGGCTTCTTAGTTGCTATTGTTAATGCAATTACTTCAGCTGTTAAAAAACATCAAGCTAATAAGAAAGTAGAGGCGAAGTAAAATGGAATTGTTTGGTTTTGCAATTAGCTTTATCTTAGTTAAAAATATAGTTTTAACTCAATTCTTAGGAATTTGCCCTTTCCTAGGGGTATCTAAAGACTCTAAAAATGCTTTAGGTATGGGTTTAGCTGTTATTTTTGTTATCTTTATGTCAGGTATTGTTACTTATGGTATCTATCATTTAGTTTTAATACCATTAGAAATCCCATACATGAGATTACTAACGTTTATTCTAGTTATTGCTTCGCTCGTTCAATTTGTTGAAATGGTTTTAAAGAGATTCATACCAAGTTTATATTCTGCTCTAGGTATTTATCTTCCTTTAATTACAACAAACTGTGCTGTTTTAGGTGTTGCTTTAGCTAATATCGATCAAGGTTTTAATTTTACTCAAACCCTTGTCTATTCCTTAAGCGTACCAATTGGTTATTTAATAGCCATCTATCTATTCTCTACAATTAGAGAAAGATTAGAATTATCTGACATTCCTACGCCATTTAAAGGTAATTCAATTGCCTTAATTATGGCTGCATTAATGGCTTTAGCCTTCACTGGATTTGCAGGTATCGCCTAGTGGATAGTATTTTTTGGGCGATTGTTATAGGATTAGCTTTAGTAGGAATCTTCATAACAACTTATCTATTAAACAAAAACACACCAGTTCCTGAAGGTTGTGAGCCAAATCCTGGTTGTGAAGGATGTCAGATAACCTCATGCGTAGTAAGGAAAGATAACAAGGAGGTAAACGTATGAATACTGATTCATTAATTAATATTTTAATTGCAACTGTTTCATTAATTATTCTCGGTGGTATCTTAGGGTTACTACTAGCAGTTGCTGATAAGTACTTAACTGTAAAAGGCGATGAAAGAATCGATCAAGTTACAGAAATGTTACCTGGATACAACTGTGGTAGTTGTGGTTATCCTGGTTGCAGTGGCTTTGCAGCTGGTTTAGTAAATGGTGAAGTAAGTAGCGTTGCTCAATGTCGTCCATCTAAAAGTGATGCACGAGTAAAGATCGCTGAATACTTATCTTCAACTCCAGATGCTAACGGAAATACAATTAACGTCAAAGCAGAATAAATATAAGCGCGGTAAATCCGCGCTTTAAATTTGTTTTTTACTTAACAAATGCAGGTATAATTATTAGTGACATTGTTTTTTTGATTTAGTATAATTAACAAGGTGATTAAAGTGAAGATTAAATTAAAAGTTGAAGACCAAGTCAAAATTTTTCTAACAAGTATTATTGTAATTTTAATGTTATCCATCACGGGTATTTATTTTTATTATGAAGATAATGTTAAAGAAACTTGGTCAAATTCATATCACCTAGGACCTGTTTTTAATACCGTTGTCTCGTATCGATTATATTCACCAAATAGTAAAAGAAAAGAATTAACTAAAGAGGCTAATGAGCTTTTAGTTTATTATCATCGACTTTTTGATCGACATAATGAAGAAGATTATTATATAGATGATGACGAATCTAAAGGTATCTTATATAATTTAAAATCAATTAATGATATTTATGGTACAAATAAAACAATACAAGTTGATGAAGATTTAGCCAATATTTTATTGATTGCATTAGAACATGGAGAAAAAAGTGATGGCTATTTTAATATTGCAGTTGGCGAACTTTCTTCTTTGTGGTCAACTTATATTGAACAAGCCACATCAATTGTCTGTGTTGATGAATCTTGTCAACCTTCAAAAGAAGTTATTGAAGAACTAGTTACTTGTACACCATCAATACGTGAATTAAAAGAAATACTAATTATTACTAAAAAAGATGAGAAATATTATGTTAAATTTGATCAATATAAAGATTGTGAAAAAGTGTCTTTAACTCTAGGAGGAATCGCTAAGGGTTATGCTTTTAAACAAATCGGTGATTATTTTAATGATAAAGGCTATTTAACATTATTTAATGCTCAAAGTTCAAGTTACTTTAATCGTTATCAAAAGGGTTTAGAGAATGTCGTTAACAATATTGTAGATCCTAAAGCTCCTAGTAGTGGGATAGCATTTAGTTTTAAAGGGATAAAAAGTTTAGGTAGTTCAACTTCTGGAGATTATGAGCAAGGTTATTATGTTAAAGAAAATGGTAAGACAATTAGGAGACACCATATCTTAAATCCTTTAACTGGATATAGTGAAAATTATTATCATTCAATCAGTGCTTATTTAGATGATCCATTAGTAGCAGATATTTTAACAACGACACTATTTAATCTTGACTTTGAAGAAAGTTATAAGTTGTATTTAGAATATAAAAAAGATTATCCTGAACTTGAAGTTGCTTGGATAAGAGATACATCGATTATTGCTAGTGATGGAATTTTTGATAAAATTGAAGTTAAGGGAAATTATTCACTTATTAAAGCTAGTTTAGAAGGAGGTAAATAAAAATGAAAAAGATTTTATTAATTTTATGTTTATTATTAGTTGCTTGTGAACCTCCTAGTGAAGAAGTAAAAGGAAAATGGATAAATATCTTCCCTAATATTGACATTATTCCAGCTAATATACCACAACCAGTTGACCCTTTTAATACGGTTATGTATGTAAGATATTTTATCGAAGATGATGATGAAACTAGTCACGACATCATTCAAGAAGCTTTTAGTGAAGAAGTCTATCGTCTACATCAACTCTTTGACCGACATTATTCTTATTATCTAGACAAAGAAAATAAAACTTACATTAACAATGTTTATCAAATTAATAAGATTTATGGAACAGATGAAGAATTAGAAATAGATGATGACTTAATTAATGTTTTAAAATTAGGAATAGAATACGCTAAATTAAGTGATGGTAAATTTAATATTTTTGTAGGTACAATAAGTGATGTATGGACACAAATCTTTGATGATTACTATAATTTTTCTTTTATAGAAGAAATTGACCCAAGATTTAATGATGAAATTAAAAATGAAATTGAAAAATATACTGCTTGTATCCCAACTTATGAAGAAATTGAAGATATCTTAGTCATTGATGAAGAAAATAAAACAGTCAAATTTAATTTAAAAGAAGTCTTAGATGAAGAAGATAATAATATTTGTTCAAGTAATTCTAAATATAAACCATCAATTACTTTAGGTGGTATTGGAAAAGGATACGCTACTAAAATGATTGTCGAAAAACTAATATCTCTAGGTTATAGTAATGGTCAAGTCTTAAGTGGTGGTAGTTCAATATCAACTCTAGGTGAGTCATTTTTAAAAAATGGTCAACAAATTACAGTAGCTGATCCTAGAGATAAGGGCTTTGGTGAACAAATACCAGCTTTTAGTCTTAGGATTAAAAATAAATTTGATATGTCTACTTCAGGAAATTATACAACTGGTAAGAGTTATTCATTTATAGATTATGAAAATCAAGAAATTGTATATCGTCATCATATCTTAGATTCTAATACCGGACTTCCTTCAAACTATCATCGCTCTGTAACTATTTTTAGTGAAACTATTGATGCAGCGATACTTGATGCTTTATCAACAACTTTGGTTAACTTACCTATTGATGAAGGTTTAGAATTTAGAAATAGAATGAAAGAAAAAGGTTTAGATTTTGAAGTTGTATGGATTAATCAAGAAGGAATTGATAAGGAGATCACATGTAATGATGAAACCTGGTGTCCAACATATCCTTCTAAATTGACTATTACATCAACATCTAATTTCAATAATTCTTTAAAAGTTAAGGAAGGAGTGACCTTAAAATATGTCACGTAATTATTCTTTAACTTTCTCATCAAAAGATGTGACGATAAGTTGTATAGCAATAATCTTAATTGTGGCTTTAATTATTTCTTCTAATATTTTTATGCATAATTATCAATCAGGTTCAAAGGTAGTTAATGTTTATATTAATCGAAAACTATATGACGAATATTCTATCTATTTAGATGATTTAAAAGAAAATGAAGAAAAAACTATTATCTTAAAAAAAGAAAAACATCAAGTTTTACTTGATGATATGGAAATAAAAGTTAATAAAAATAAAGGTATCAAAATAACTAAAGAAACTTCACCGCGTAACATTTGTTCGCAACAACCTTGGATTAATACACCAGGTGTTCCTTTAGTTTGTTTACCTAATCAAGTCTATGTTGTAATTGAAAGTACATCGATAGATGAACCGATTCCCTTAGAATAATTTGAGATTGGAGGTAGTAACATGAAAACTAAAAAAATGGTGCGATTATCATTATTTTTAGCAATTGGTGTTCTTTTACATTACCTAGAATCTCAAATTCCTTATTCATTTGCAGTTCCAGGTGTTAAATTAGGTCTTGCCAATATTTCAGGTTTACTCGTGTTATATTTCTATAATCCTAAAGAATTTGTATTTATAGGCTTTTTAAGAGTTTTAATTGTAGCCTTACTATATTCAGGGTTTGGAACAGCTTTTTTACTTTCTTTAAGTGGATGGGGATTATCAACGCTTCTAGTCTTAATAATGTTTTATAGTGTTAAGCCATCTATTTATGGTTTATCACTTGTTAGTGCGATTTTTCACTCATTAGGCCAAATTTTAACAGTAATGGCTATTTATGAAGCTATAGGTATGATTAATTACATGCCTGTCTTACTACTTTCTAGTTCTATAAGTGGAGTCATTACAGCAAGAATAAGTGCTAGTGTTTTAAAAAGATTAGACAAGGTAACAATATAAAGGTGGTAGCAACAAACTTTGTGAAAGCACTTTCATTAAAGGACTGCTAATAGTTATTTTGCTAAGGAGTTGATATTCCTTTAAATTATTATCTTTTTTACACTTTAAACTATAAAGCGAATTTGTGAAAAAAGTTTGTGAAATTTTTATTAAAGTTTGTGACATATTCTTACATTATTCATTGAAATGAACCAAAATCAAGAGTATAATAAGGTAGGTAAAAGGGAGGAATTAGATATGAAATCAAAAAAATTATTTCTTTCTGTCTTAGCTTTAGCCTTAGTTGGTACTGCTTTAACTAGTTGTAATGGTGGCAAACCAGCTTCAAAAGCAGTTTCTACAGGTTTAGGTTCAGTAGTTGGTGTTGACTATGACGGAGAAAGTGTTAAACAAGTTAACGTGACTACTGCAGCAGCTAGCTTTGATGAAGACGGAAAAGTTATCTCTGTTGAATTTGACGTAGTTCAAATTCCAGTCGTATTAGATGCAGAAGACGAAACAAAAGTTGTTCTTAACGCAACAGCAAAACAAGTAAAAGATGCTGGTGACAAAGTAATTGAAACTAAGCAAGAATTACTTGAGCGTTATGGCATGAAAGCTATTTCTGGTATTGAAAAAGAAGTATATGAGCAAATGAGAGAATTTGCTGCTTACGTTGAAGGAAAAACAGTCGCTGAAGTAATCAATCATGGTTACTTTGAAAGAGATGCTAACCATACATATGTTCCTGATCAAGAAGATGGTGCTTTAAAAGGTAAAGTTACTATCACTGTTCAAGACTATGTTGCAGCTTTAATGGAAGCTTATGAAACAAGAAACGCTGCAGTTGCTGTTCCAGAAGATGCTACATTAAATACAGGTATCGGTATGACATTCTCATGGAATGCTGCTAAAGCTCAAGTTGATGCATATGTTGCTTCTATCACTGTAAGTGATGATGATGTTATCTATGGTGCATATGTCGATACTCTTCAAATTCCATTTGAAGTTGTTGAAGGAAATATCAAATTAAAAGCAAGTGCTACTCAAGTTAAAAATGCTGGACCTAAAGTTATTGAATCTAAGAAAGAATTAGGTCACCGCTATGGAATGTATTATATAGGAACTAATGGTGAATTCACTCTAAGTCCAAATGCTAGTGCTGAATGGTTCGAACAAGTTGAAGAAATCGAAAATTGGCTAATTGGACAAGGTGTTGACGCATTAGATTTCGCTGATGCTAAATTCGGTTCAGGTCATGAATTAGCAAGCAAAGTTACTATCACTGTTAGTGGTTACTTCGGAGTCTTTACTGAAGCAGCTGCTTATGCTAAAGAATTACCTCAACCAACTGCATAAGATTTAAAAATTTAAAGATCAGGTCTTCCTGATCTTTTTTTGTTGGAAATTTCACACTTCTAACGTATTTATATTTAGGAGGTGAAAATTTGAAAATTATTATAATTGTCTTTTTTATGACAATTGCTTATATTGTTGGAATGTCTAAATTTGAACAATATATGTCACTAGATCAGATTAAATATAATAGTAATTATCAAAGTTATACTATTAACTCTAATAAAGAAGAAAATGATGAATTATATGTATCTATTTCTGGAGAAGTAGTTCAACCTAAAAAAGTTACGATTAAAGAAGGAACTACCTTACAAGAAGTAATCCAACAATGTGGGGGATTAAAGCCAACTGCCGACATTAGATGTATTAATTTAAATTTATTAATTTATAAAAGTACTAGTATTTATGTACCTCCACTAAATTTACTAGTAACCAAAATTTCAATAAATGAAGCCAGTGTTGAAGATTTTGATTCCTTACCTGGAATAGGTCAAACCTATGCTTCTAGAATTGTTGAATATCGCTCAATAAATGGAGAATTTTTGTATCTTGAACAATTAATGGAAATAAGCGGTATTGGTCAAACTGTTTTTAATAAAATCAAAGATTTAATAACACTATAATGAATTTATTTTTACTATTTATTACCATTGTATCTTCTATTATGTTCAAGATAACTAGTAACTTAATTTATACCATGCCAATAAT
>DUOZ01000140.1 GCA_012838555.1 bacterium
CATAGGACTTATATTGAATTATACGATTACTTTAAAGTTATTCCACAAAAAGAGTTGGATAATGTTAAATATATTGTATCTGATATGTTTGAAAATTATTATAAAATTGCAAGGTTTTTCTTCCATAGAGCTACTTATCTAGTTGACGCATTCCATCTAATTAGGCTTGTTACTGAATGTAAATTACTTTCTTTTTAAAAAACTTAGCAATCCGACATATAGGATAAGTAGCTAGTGCCCCTGTTGATATCACATAATCTGGCTTTTCTTTTAAAAAGATAAAAATAGATTTAATAATCAAAATTATAAATTTAAAGATAAAGAAAAATTCTTTACGATTAATTTGACTAACAAAGTAATAATTTATATCCTTTTTTAAATTATTTGTTTTTTCCGTCATGTAAAAACAATCAAAGTAATCACAAAGATTACTTAATCTTTTTAATTCTTCTAAGTGACCACCAGATGAAGCGACTAAGCAAATCTTGAGATTCTTCTTCATAATCTTCCCACCCTATATAAGATATAACTAACTTCTGGTTATTTTTGTTGATACTTATATAGTATTTCTTATATCTCGCTAAGTTTAAACTTTTTAAGAATATACATGTTTGTATAATACCACTAAATAAAAACAATTACATTATAAAAGCGTTTACATTTTTATTATTCCCTAACTACCAATTAAATTGCCTACTTTAATAGTGTATAATTACTTTAGTGAGGTGATAAAATGCAACAACCTCTTGCATTTAGATTAAGACCTGAAAAATTAGATGATATTATCGGTCAAAAACATATCTTAGGACCAAATGGATTTATAAGAAAGTGTAAAGAAAAACAAACCCTTTATTCGATGATTTTATATGGTCCTCCTGGAGTAGGTAAAACAACGATAGCAATTTGTTTAGCTAATGAGTTAAATATTAGATATAAGATGTTAAATGCTACTACTATGAATAAAAAAGACATGGAAACAGCGATTGAAGAAGCTCGCTTTTTTGATCATTTAGTTGTAATTATTGATGAAATACATCGTATCAATAAAGATAAGCAAGAATTCTTCTTACCACATGTAGAAAGTGGATTAATTACTTTAATAGGCGCCACAACTGCTAATCCATATCATTACATTAATCCAGCGATAAGGTCACGTTGTCATCTTGTTGAAGTTAAACCTCTTTCTAATGATGATATCGTAGAAGCATTAAAAAAAGCCCTTGTACATGAAAAAGGACTAAATAATGAATATACTTGTGATGAGGAAGTTCTATATTATATCGCTAAAATGTCAAGTGGAGATGTTAGATTTGCTTTAAACAACTTAGAAATCGCTGCTTTATGTAGTGAAAATAAAAACATCACTTTAGATGTCTTAGAAAACAATTTAAAAATTCCTAAATATGTTATCGACAAGGATGAAGATGGACATTATGATGCAGTAAGCGCTCTGCAAAAATCAATACGTGGTAGTGATGTTAATGCTAGTTTATATTACTTAGCACGTTTAATTGAAGCCGGAGATTTAGAATCAATTGAAAGAAGGCTTTTAGCAACCGCTTATGAAGATATTGGACTAGCCAACCCTAATGCATGCGCTAGAACAGTACAAGCCTTGGATGCTGCTAGAAAACTAGGTTTTCCAGAAGCTTATTTACCATTATCAGTTGCAGTTGTTGATTTAGCCTTATCACCTAAATCTAAATCATGCTGTAATGCTCTAGGTGAAGCAATAAACCTTGTTAGAGAACATTCTTTTGATGTACCTCCATATTTAAGATTAACACCTGTAAATCTAAGTGAAGAAGATTCATATCCTTATGATCGGCCGGATTTATGGGAACATATTCAATATTTGCCTAACCCTATAGCTAAAAGGAAATTCTTTAAAGCGTGGCATAATGGAAACTATGAACGTGCGTTAAATGAAAATTATCAACGATTACAGAAAATTTATCGTACAAATAATTTGGCCGAACTAAAGAAGAGAAAGTATTAGTAACAAATAAACCGTTTAATTTGTCTAAAAAATGATTTAGGTTTTAGTTCAATCAGAAAAAAGATTGATGTATTCAATACATAGAATTTACCTAAATCATTTTTTAATTTATTTTGAATTTCAAGTATTTCATTGTATTTAGATTGATCCAAGGAATTAAAATCATCCAAAGAACCTGTTTTAAATTGTTTTGTTAAAATATAATTTGCTTTCGATAAATGATGGATTAACATGCACATAACTAAATTGTAATCATATTTATTTAGATTAGAATAAGCTGATTCTTTACCAACTATTTCTTTATATTTATTTAAATCACTAAAATCAATCATCCTATCTTTAAATTCATAATCAGGAAATTCCTTAAGATGTCTATAGGATTCTAGCATTGGATAATTTATTAATAATTTACCATTATCTAATGCATCATCAAAAAACAACAACATATCTTTTAACTTCTCCAATTTATATTTATGATGATGGGGAGCAAAATCAAAAATTAAATATATTGAATTATATCTCTTGCTCAAAATTTCTCTATCTTCATCAGTTTTGGCTTTTGATTTTAAATGTAGAAGAATATCTAAATCTTCATCAGATTTTAAATCATCGAACAACTCATAAATAGAGCCATTAATAGGATATATTTTATACTCATTATTTGCATATAAAATAGTTGTTAGTTTCTTTAGTACATTTACTTCTCCCTTTTCACCCTCAACTATAAATAAAATCGATTTCTTATGATTGGAACTCATTCTGACGATATAATTTACCTAGATTGTGACCCTCTCTTAATTCTTTTTCAGTTGCATCATTAAAAGAGATTAATTTACCATTTAACAAATTAAAGTAACAATCCGGGCGTAAGATGTTATTGTCCAATAAATACGTATTATGAGTGGTGAAAACAGCTTGTACTTCCTTGTTTTCAATTACATCTTTAATAATAGCCTCAGCCAGTCTAAAATGATAAAAAGCATCAAACTCATCAATAAACAAGAATGAAAGTCTATCAAAACTTTTACTCCAAAAGAAATATAACATCAATGATAATGTACCATTAGAAGCGGTTGTTAGAAAGTTCAATGATCTTTTATCATATTTAATATATAATTGCCATTCTCCATTTGGTTCTTGAATAACTTCCAACTTATCATTAATTCCAACCTTATTTAAGAACGATTCAAAATCTTTAACCCAATTATTACTTATAATTGATTGAACAATAAAATCTGTTCCATACTTAAATCCAATATAATCATTTTGTTGTAATGATCTAAACCATAACATATTACTAACAAACGACATTAACTCATTCAAAACTGAATCTTTAGGTAAATCTGCACCTGTTGCAATAAATCGAACAATTGAAATTTTTCTATCTTTAAATGTAAGATTTAATGTAGATAATCCTACAATGTCTAATCCACTTAAGTCTCCCTCACCTAATTCGAAATTATAAGAAAAAACTTTTTTATTATTAACGTATAACTCTTCATAAGTTAATTCTCTCGATGATTTTTTCCTATATTTGTATAAAACTTCATTTTCTCCAAATAGAAAACAATATTCAAAATATGCTAAAGTCTCATCACTATTAGCATTCAAGTAATTAATATGTTGTTGGTGAATTTGTTGTCTCTCAACTAGGTGAATTGTAATATCAAATAAAGCTAAACCTAAATTTGATTTACCTGAACTATTATCTCCGACAATTACAGCTTTATTTATTAAACCGTTTTTAATTACAGATTGATTGAAGCGATAATCTTTAGGATTACTAAAATCGACTGTTATTTCATCTTGAAAATTCTTATAGTTCTTCACTTTAAAATACTTAATCATATTATCACCCATATGTATATTATCACCTCCCGTAATATTTTTCAAGTCGTTCCGTAATTTATTTACACCTGCTCTGTAATAGTTTTACCGATTTATTAAATCTTATACTTGTTTCGTTAAAATTATTACAAAATTATATTTGCTAATAATGTTTAATCAAATAATTAGAGTAAAAATATTCAACTTATTAGTTATTAAGTATACAATAAGGGTAATAAGGAGTGTTATTATGTGGCTTTTATATGCACTAGGTGCTGCTTTCTTTGCTGGTATAACGTCTATACTTGCTAAAATCGGTATTAAAAATACTGATTCAACAATAGCAACTGCGATAAGAACGATTATCGTTTTATTATTTGCTTGGTTAATGGTTTTAATTGTAGGTTCATATTCTACCATAAGTGAAATAAGTTCTAAATCATTGCTTTTTTTGGCTTTGTCTGGCCTAGCTACTGGAGGATCATGGCTTTGTTATTTTAAAGCGTTACAACTTGGTGATGTAAATAAAGTTGTTCCAATTGATAAATCTTCTACAGTTTTAACTATGATACTTGCCATTATCTTTTTAGGTGAAGAATTTACATTGTTAAAAGGTATTTCTATGGTAGTTTTACTAGTAGGAACGTTATTATTAATTGAAAGAAAAGATATAAGAAATAATAAGAACATTAAAGGTAGTTGGTTATTTTTTGCTATATTGTCAGCTGTGTTTGCAAGTTTAACTGCTATTTTAGGTAAAGTTGGTATCAGTGGTGTTGAATCTAACTTAGGAACAGCATTAAGAACTATTGTAGTTTTATTTATGTCTTGGATTATGGTCTTCGTTGTTAGAAAACAAGGAGAAATTAAATCTATAAATAGAATAGAACTACTCTTTATCTTATTATCTGGCCTAGCAACTGGTGCATCTTGGTTATTTTACTATAAAGCCTTACAACTAGGTGAAGCAAGTGTTGTTGTACCTATAGATAAGTTAAGTATTGTTATAACTATATTGTTTACAGTATTTATCCTTAAAGAAAAAATTAGCAAGAAATCTATTCTAGGATTAATTCTAATTGTTGCAGGAACAATCTTACTTTTAATTTAGCTTGTTTAAATTATCATACTTTGATAACAATAATAATATAATCTAGTGATAATTTCACTTGAAAAGGGGGATTTTATGAACTATAATAATTATGACAGAACTGTTCTAAGTGAAAAAATCTCAAGAGGTGTTATTATGTTAATTAATTTTAAAGTTAAAAATTTTTTATCTATTAAGGATTTACAAACATTATCAATGGTTTCAGGAGCAACTAAACGCAAGTCTGAACGTATTGTACAAAAAACAAACTTTGGATTATTAAAATTTTCAGCAATCTTTGGCGCAAATGCTTCAGGGAAATCAAACATTATTAAAGCATTTCAACGTATGAAAACAATTGTACTCAAAGGTACACCAAAATATATTGTAGATGAGTATTTTAAATTTGATTCAAACACAATAAAAGATAATACATATTTTGAAGTAGAACTTGCAATAAATGATAAATTTTATGCTTATGGTTTCCAGATTAACTTTCTAAATAATGCTATTGTTGATGAATGGCTGATAGAATTAAAAAATAATAAAGAATATCCAATTTTTGAAAGAAATGTCTTAACTTCGAGTATAGATAGGAAAGATTTCTCTAAAGAAATATCAAAAAAATTAGATGTTTATATCGATGACGTAAAAAGTGATAAAAATATATTGTTCCTTACTTACTTAAATCAAAATAAAGCTGGGTTTTATAAAACAAACGAAACTCAAATCTTTAGAGATATTTATTTATGGTTTGAAAATCAATTAAACATTGCTAATCCAGAAACAATCATTACTTCAGGTAGATACTATATTATAAAAGAACACTTAAAGCAGTTAGCCAAATTTTTAAGTTGTTTTGACACTGGAATCACTGATATTAGAATCGAAAAATCTTCAAATGATGAACTTAGATTAATCCCTAGTAAATTAATTGATAATATTAAAAATGACTTGTTGAATGATCACGATAGATTGAAAGGATTTTTAATTAGAATATTGGATGATTTTTTAATTCTAAAGTTAGATAAAGAAAATTCTCTTTCAATAGAAAAGGTTTGCTTTTATCATACTGAAAATAATAAAACTCCATTAACATTAAAAGAAGAATCAGATGGTACTAAACGTTTACTTGATTTAGCCGAAATAATATTAACTGATGATAATAATAAAACTTATATTGTCGATGAACTAGATCGTTGTCTTCACCCACAAGTAACTTATAAATTTGTCGAACTATTTTTATCAAAAGCAGCTAATGATAACTTTAACAATCAATTAATTGTTACAACTCATGAATCAAGATTACTGAATTTCGAAATATTACGTCGTGATGAGGTTTGGTTTACACAAAAAACCGAAGGTGCAACTTCATTATATTCTCTTGAAGAATTCAATGAAAGATTTGACAAAAAAATTGACAAAGCATATCTTGATGGTCGGTATGGCGGAGTCCCTATATTTGAAACTATTTTCCCAATTTCCTGTATAGATGAGGATCAAACCACAAGGTAATTTTTATGATAGACCATCAAATACCAAACAAATTAAACCTAAGCATTTCTTTGCATTTGAAGGTGTAAGGACTGAAGAAAGGTATTTTAGGGTTGTTTTGCATAAATATTATGAGAATCTTGTTTTTTTAACTAGAACTAGCGCTCATAAAGGTTGGAGTCATCCAAAAAAGATATTAGATTTGATTGAATCCACTATTAAAAACAGCGAAGCTATGGTTTTATATTACAAAGATTTAGAAGATTATCTATATGATTTTTATAATCTAGAAAATAAACTAATTACAAAAAATGTTATTAATAAGCATCTAAGAAAATTCCTTAATAAATTTTCGATAAAATTGGATGATAACATTGATGAAAGTAAACTTAATGAGTTACTAGACTATATTAATAATAATCTTAAA
>DUOZ01000141.1 GCA_012838555.1 bacterium
CCTTTAGTAGAAAAAAACATTTTCAAGAGTGTTTATAATATAAATTTAGATATGGTTATTGGCTATAAAAAAGGTAATAAAAAACATTTATTCTTAGATGATTATGATAAAGAAGAAAAGAAATAACTAATTAGAAGAGTCCTTAAATATTTAATATGAGGGCTCTTTTTATATACTAAAATGGTATTCAAAGAAAAAAGTTTAAAAAACTGGTTGAAAAGTAAGCGTTTCCATAATATACTTTAAATGGTTAACCGTTTAACTTGTGGACGGAGGTAAGATTTATGAAAAAACTATTTTCGTTAACTGCCTTATTAGCTTTGTTGTTAGTAGGTTGTGGTGGTAATGGTGGCAGTAGTGAAGAAGACGATAAAATAAGATTAAAGATTTGGGCTCCAGCTGAGGAGCAAGAAATATTAGTTGATATGACTAACGCTTTTAAAGAAGAACATCCAGAATATAATATTCACTTTGATTATGCAATTATGGGTGTTGAAGCATCAATTAGTTCTATTAAAAAAGATAGAGATGTTGCTGCTGATATCTTTATGTATCCTTCAGGAGGTATTTCTGAGTTAACTGCAGCAGGTTTAATTTTGCCATTAAATTATGTAGAGAATCAGGTTAAAGAAGAACATTCTGAAAATGCAGTCAAATCAGCATCTTTTAATAATGCTCTATATGGAATTCCTGTTACACCTAATACTTTCTTCATGTTTTATAACAAATCACTATATACTGAGGATGAAGCTAAATCTTTAGAAACGATGTTAGCTAAAGATTTGGGTGAAGGAATTTATAATTTCTCGACTGATATCGATGATAGTTGGTATAGTTCAGCCTTCTTCTTTGCATTAGGTTGCAGACTATTTGGTGAAAACGGTAATGATCCTGAGCATGTAGATTTTAATAGTGAAATGGGATTAAAGGCTGGTCAATATTTAATTGATTTAAATGCTCATCCTAAGTACGTTGAAAATGAATCAGGACTAGCAGGTAATTTGATGAATGAAGGAAAACTAGGAGCTTTTACTTCTGGTATTTGGTCTGCTGGTGGATTTAAATCAGCATTAGGTGACAATTACGGTGCAGTTATGTTACCAAAAATTAAAATTGATAATGTTGACTACCAATTAAGGCCATTTGTTGATTATAAAGTTTATGGAGTTAATTCTGCGACAAAGCATCCTCAAGTTGCGATTGAAGTAGCTCACTATTTAGGAAATGAGACTTCGCAAATGATTCGATTCGAAGTTAATAATGAAGCACCTACAGTTATTTCGTTATTAAATCATCCACGTGTTCAAGAAAATATTGAAATTAGAGCATTACTTAATATGGCTGAGGAAGCTGTACCTCAACCTTCTATTCCTAAATTAGCTGATTTCTGGGATCCAATGATTGCGTTTGGTTCAGAAATTGTAAATAAAACAGTAACATCGAGTAATTTAAAAACAAAACTCGATGAAGTAGTTGCTGCTATAAAAAGGTAAAAATATAAAAATTTATATTTTTATAGATTAAGAAAAGGAGAGTGTAATATGAAGAAATTTTTAGCCCTATTGGCACTACTTAGTTTCGCAGTTATAGGTTGTGATCCAATAGTAGATTCAAGTACTGATAGTTCTGTGGATACACCAGAATCATCATCAGTTATTGAATCTTCTACTGTTGAAGAAGTAACAACAGATGTTTATTTTTATAACTCTGAAGAATGGGAAGAAGTTGCAGCTTATGTTTTTGCTGACGATCAACCACTATTTGGAGAATGGCCTGGAGATTTAGCAGAAGATATAGGAGAAGGCTGGTTTAAAGCTAGTATTAAAGTAGATGTTAGCGAACAAGCGTTTAATATTATCTTCAATGATAATGGTAAAGGAAATCAAACAGGCGCAGCTTATATTGAAGATGATGTTAATGTTTACGTTAATGTTAAGGGTAATGTCTTTGATACAAAACAAGCAGCTATTGATGATTTAACAGTTGTAGAAACAACTAAAATCTATTTCTATAATAGCAATGAATGGCCAAATCCTAATGCTTATGGATGGGCTGCTGGTATGAATGACACTGATATTTTTGGTAGCTGGCCAGGAACTGCTATGACTGATGAAGGTGATAATTGGTGGTCAATTGTTTATCCGTATAATGTAGCAACAAGACCATTTAATATTATTATTACTGATGAACATGATACAGTACGTACTGAATCTTATCTAACAGATCCAGCTAAAGTGTATTTAACTATTCATAGTAATGTTCAATATACATCAAAAGAAGATGCAATTGCTTCATTAATTGTAGAAGAATTTACAAGAGTTTATTTCTATAACCATGATGAATGGACTAATTTACATGCATATGTCTATTATCATGATGAAAATGAAGTAGTAGTTGAACCATTAGGTGGATGGTCTGGTAGAAAATGCGATGATGCAGGAGAAAATTGGTGGACAGTTGATGTTCCACTTATTGCTGATGCTCAACCATTCAATGTTATCTTTAATGGTCAACTTGGTGAAGAAAACGTTCAAATTGATTTATACATTGCTAACAGTGAGTATGTATACACTTCTGTTAATTCAATTGGAGAAAATACTAAAGAAGCAGTACTTGCTGAACTTGAATTAATACCAGCGACGAGAGTTTACTTCTATAATTCAAACGGTTGGGAAAATGTTAGAGCTCATGTTTGGTATGGCGAAGGTGACATAAGTCTATTTGGAAGTTGGCCAGGCAAAGCAACAAAAGATCTTGGTGAAGGCTGGCATTCAATTTTAGTCTATTTAGATATTGAAACGACACCATTTAACATTATCTTCAATGGTTCAGGTGGACAAACAGGTGGAGCTTATATTGAAGATGATGTGAATGTTTATATTAATGTCTATAATGAAAAATTTGCTACTAAAGAAGCAGCTGAAGAATCTGTTTTAGAAGCAGTAACTACTATTATTTATTTCTATAATTCATTAGGTTGGGATAAAGTTAATGCTCACGTTTGGTATGGAGAAGGAATTACTCCATTTGGTAGTTGGCCAGGAAAAGAAGCGACTGCTGAAGAAGATGGTTGGTATTCGGTAGAAGTACCTTTAGATGTTGAAGTAACTAACTTCAATGTTATCTTTAGTAACGATGGTGCAAATCAAATTGATGCTTTCTATCTAACAGATTCTAGTTATGTATATATTACTGTAAATGGAGTCTTTGATTCTATTGAAGCAGCTTTAGCCTCATTTGAATAATACATACATCATTAAACAGTCTGCTCTCCGGACTGTTTAATTTAGGAAGAGGGAGAATATGGCCAAGAAGTATTCAATTAAAGATGTGGCAGAAAGAGCGGGAGTCTCTAAGGCTTCCGTCTCTTATGCCTTAAATGGAGTAAAGAAAATATCAGAAAAAACAAGACAAAAAATCTTTAAAGCAATAGAAGAACTAGAATATGAACCTAACTTAGCAGCTAGATCTCTTTCTAGTGGTAAGTCAAAACTAGTGGGTGTTATTTTACCTATTACTGAAACTGGTGATGTTACCAGTGATTTATTAGAAAAGAACCCGTTTTTTAGTGAGTTCATTAGTGGTCTTTCCTATGTTTTAAGTCAGTATGATTATGATTTGTTATTAAGTGGTATGAACTCAAATATTACTTATTCTAACTGGATTGCTAGAAGAAGGCTTGATGGCATTATTTTGCTTGGAATTTATCCAAAAACAATCTATGAAGAAATTAAAAAGTTAAATATACCTACAGTTTTAAGCGATGTTTATGAAGAATATGCACAAGATTTTCATTGTGTTCATGTTGATGATGAATATGGTAGTTATTTAGCGACTAGACATTTATTAGATTTAGGTCATAAAAGAATAGGTTTTGCTTCAGGTACGATTAAATCAAGTAAGGTTAACCTTAAGCGTTTTAATGGTTATAAAAAGGCCTTACGTGAAGAAAAGATTGAAATAGATGAAAACTTAATTTTTGAAACTAATGTCACATTTGAAGGTGGACTTGATGTGGCTGAATATATATTAGAAAAGAAAATCCAATTAGATGGATTAGTTGTTGTAGCTGATATTATGGCAATAGGTGTGATGAAATATTTCCAAGATAATGGTTATATAATACCTAATGATTTATCCATTATCGGATTTGATGATATTAGATATGCTAGATATTGTTCTCCAGGATTAACAACGATTAACCAAGATGTTGTTAAAAAAGGAATGTTATCTGCAGAGCTTATTATTAAAGAATTAGAAACAAAAGAAACATCTAAAGAATCAATTGTAATAACTCCTAAGTTAATTGTTAGGGGTTCGACTACAAATAAGAAAGAAGAAAAAATATGAAAAGAGTTAGTTTAATGTTAAAAAAGATGGTTAATGAAAAGATTAAACCATCCATTAAAAAATATTTTAATAGTAATATTTACATTAAATTATCAATCTTTATTTTTGGTCTTTATCATTTTAAAAAAGGTCAAATTTATAAAGGGTTAATGTATTTGACTCTTGAAATTAGTTTAATTCTTTATTTTATTTTTGAAGGAATTAAAAACTTAACGGGTTTAATGAC
>DUOZ01000142.1 GCA_012838555.1 bacterium
AACACGTTTAAATAATCTACTTTAAATTTATCATTCTGAAAACGTCATATTTTATAAGGTAAAATGGAAATTAGTCTTACAAAATGAATTCATTCTGAAAAACTGGATTTTACTTTTTCACTTATCGACAAAAATACTCCTATTCTATGTAAAACTAAATTCCAGTTAATATTTTAAAACTGGAATTTAACTTTTCATTTTATGAACAAATTATTAGTAATTTTATAAATTGCTTTTAACTTAACACTCCCTAAAATAATTTGAATAATTTATAGTCATAATGTTGATGGTGGTTACCTTATAATATTTGAACATGATGAAATCAAATAATATGACTATCTACATCTAGTCCTTAGCTTTTTTCACAAAAAAAAGTTCTCTACGTAATTTAGTTTTCATACGATATTTTAAAATGTAAGGTAAAACTATGTTATAACAATATGATGTTAACTTGAAGTTTTCACATTTTAATTCTTTACAAAGAATCACTTATAGGTAACCCCTTATGATCTTACAAAGTTATAAATAATAATTAAAATCCTGACAATGTTCATTTACATCAAGAACTATTTAAACTGGAACGTAAACTTTAACTTGTTACCTATCATTCCTAACTAAAGGATATAGATAACTTTTTTAGTTGAGGATATATTACTAAACCAACTACAATGCAAAGTATTAACGATACGGACATATATGGTCCATTATATAAGACAAACGAATATACAAATGGATTCGTACCTTCAGGAGTGTACTCTGCAAAAATAAGTACTCCACTTAGACTATGCATTAAATAACGCATAAACGCACCGACTATCATCCCAAGAATAAAATTTACTTTATTTCCATTTAAAGCATTTTTTCTAAATAAACTAGATAATGAAATTAAACCAAATGCTAGAACATAGTCAAGGAATAAACTAGCCCAGTGATAAACTTGACCATCAATAATTTGATTTATAATTCCATAAATGATACCTGAAAGTAATCCCCATGAAAATCCTAAACGATAAGAAACTATAATTAAAGGTAACATCGTTAACGATACTGTCCCTCCATATGGCATATTAAAAACAATACCAATAACTGGAATCGCTGATAAAAAAGGATTTAATACAAACTTAAAAATCAATTCGAAAACGATAGATAAACTAACCATCATTGCAGTAAAGGACATTTTTCTTGTTTCACTCATTTTAATAACCTCCTAAATGAAAAAATGTCCCTGACTGAGTTACACAGATAAAGGACACCTAAGATTAAATTAATCTATTGTTCCCTACGCTGGCATTACCCAGATCAGGTTCGGTCTACTTTAGTATCAAAAGTACTCTCAGCCTAATACTTTAAGCTCCCGACGTTAGTATTTCACCAACAAATTACTTTTTATTCAAATAATATATCAACAATTAACTACCTATCGCATATATTAGGATGAAGCCAAATGGGCAAAAAAACTAAAAGGAGTGTTCTTATATGAATCCTAATCAACCGAATTACCCATATGCTATTCCATTTACTCAAGGAGCAATGCCACCTTCACCTCTTCAAGAGCCACAATTAGGTAGCCAACAACAATTTGGTGGAATACAACAACCTCCTGCAGGTCCTCAAGTAACCCCACCATATACACCACCTTATCCACCTGCATACGGTTTCCAACCACCTAGTGCTGCTGCTCCAGTTCAAGAGTTTGAGCAATCTTACATTGAAAACATCCTTCGCTTAAATAGAGGAAAACTTGGTACCTTCTATATGACATACTCAGATTCACTTGAATGGCGTGATCGTGTTTATCGCGGAGTAATTGAAGCAGCAGGAAGAGATCATATCATTATCTCTGATCCAAGAGATGGCAAACGTTATCTATTACTAAACGTCTATCTAGCATGGGTTGAATTCAATGAAGAAATAAATTACGAATATCCAATTAGATAATGTAATTATTAAAAAAGATGGAAATCCATCTTTTTTACTATTTGTTATATGCTTTTTTATAAGCTGCTTTAATAAATTCTCTAAATAAAGGATGTGCACGATAAGGTCGTGATTTAAATTCAGGATGTGCTTGAGTGGCTACAAAGAATGGATGATCTTTTAATTCAATTATTTCAACTAGATCATGCTCTTCATTAACTCCACTTATTATTAAACCTTCTTTAGTTAAAACATCCTTGTAATTATTATTAAATTCATAGCGATGACGATGTCTTTCTAAGACTGTATCTACTTGATAAGCCTGATAAGCCAATGTATCGGGTTTAATCTTACATTCATAATTACCAAGTCTCATTGTTCCACCTAAGTCAACTATATCTATTTGATTTCTCATTAAATCTATTACTGGATTAGGTGTATTTTCGTCGAATTCAGTTGAATTAGCATCTTTAATATTTGCTACATTTCTAGCAAACTCAATGACAGCTAATTGCATTCCTAAACATATACCTAAAAACGGAAGGTTGTGAGTTCGAGCATAATTAATCGCTTTTATTTTTCCATCTATACCTCTTCCACCAAAACCTCCTGGAACAATTAAACCATCAACATCATTTAATAAATTTGATGGGTCTTCTAAATCAAAACTTTCTGAATCAATCCATTTTACTTCTACTTTTGTATAAAGAGGAAATCCTGCATGTTTTAAAGCTTCAATAACTGATAAATAAGCATCATGTAAAGCAGTATATTTACCGACTAATGCAACTTTTAATCTATATGATAAATTGTTTGTTTGTCTAATTAATTCTTTCCAATTATCCATATCTGCATCTTTAGTTTTAAAACCTAGTTGATTACAAATAATTTCATCAAACTTTTGTTTTTGTAAAATGATTGGAACTTCATATAGGTTATCAACATCTGGTAATAAAATAACATGTTCTTTTTTAACATCACAGAATAAGGCAATTTTACTTTTGATTGAATCATCTAGTCCATATTCACTACGACATACAATAACATCTGGTTGAATACCAAAAGATCTTAATTCTTTAACGCTATGTTGAGTTGGTTTTGTTTTTAGTTCTCCACTTGCAGATATAAATGGAACTAATGTCGTATGAATAAATAATACTTGTTCTTTGCCAAGTTCACTTCTTAATTGTCTAATCGCTTCAATATATGGTAAAGACTCAATATCACCGACAGTTCCACCAATTTCGGTTATTACAATATCAGCATTTGATTCCTCAGCAGCTTCAAAAATCTTTCTTTTAATTTCATTTGTAATATGTGGAATGACTTGAACAGTCGTACCTAAATAATCTCCACGTCTTTCCTTACTAATAACATTAAGATAAATTCTTCCTGTTGTAATCGAAGAGTTTTTTGTTAATTCTGTATCAATAAAACGTTCATAATGACCTAAATCAAGGTCAGTTTCTCCTCCGTCTTTGGTTACAAAAACTTCACCATGTTGTAAAGGAGACATCGTTCCTGGGTCAACATTAATATAAGGGTCAAACTTTTGAACGAAAATATTAAGTCCACGATTTTTTAATAATCTACCTAAAGAAGCCGCTGCAATACCTTTTCCAAGGCCTGAAACGACCCCACCAGTAACAAATATATACTTACTCATACATAAAACCTCCTAAAATAAAAAAGCTCCCTAATCCTAGGGAGCGAATATACAGAGTGCCCTTTAAAATACTATCAAAATCAAATTCACTTTTCAAGAAGTAATTAATAAACTAACCTTTATTCATTACCTCTAGCTGTTACATTAATATTTCCGTTAATAGTGCTAATAATTAAATCATTTGTGTATTCATCATTTTGATATGTATATCTCTTATTTTTTATTTCTGATTCATTAACTGTAATTTTTCCATTACGTGTAGTAATATCAAAATTATACTTAATGGCAGTACCTGCAGTAGATCTAAATAAAACACTACCATTAGTCGTACTAATATTAACTAACTTAGAAAATCTTCCTCTAACATCAATACTTCCATTAATATTTTTGATAGTAGTTGATTCGGAAACATTAAATGAACTCCCTTTAATAACTCCATTAGTCGTTTTTACATTTAAAATATCGCTTTTAACACTATTTAAGGTAATCGATGCATTCGTTGTATTAACATTAATATCTTTTGCTTTTGCATTTAATGTTACTTTTCCATTAGTTAAGGATAAATTTATTTTTTCTGTTAGATTTTCGATACTAGAATTTGAAACTGAAATTTCTCCATTTACCGATTTAATATCAATGTTTCTAGCAGCAACTTTATATAATCTTGTTTTTCCATTTTTAAGATTAACTAAAAAATCTTCGATTTCAGTTATATTTTCACAATTAATATTAGTAACATCACCTTTAATATCAATATTATTCACAACACTATTTTTTAAAGTGATACTTCCAACTGCATGATTAATTTCTAAATTTTTAATTTGTGCATCTTCAATATTAACATTAACAACATCCCCATTAATGATTAAATGATTAACTGATACATCATCTAAATAAATACTACTAACATTTATATCCAGATTTAAAGTATCAATTTCATAATCTTTAGGGAAAATCAAATTAATATTTTCTTTATTTGATGGATTGAATAAGTCAAATTTGAATAAATATTTATTTTTTTGATTAATGACTAACTCATCATCTTCAATCGTTACATTATTTGAAGTAATCTCTTTAAAATAATCAGTTTCAACCTTAATTGAATTACTACTAAAAATTCTAACCTTCGTAGATGGTGAATCAACATAAATATTATTCAACTTTGAAGGAGTAAATGATTCATTAGTTAATTCTTTAAGTTTATAAGTTTTAATCCCTTCAGTAGTAAAATAAATAGTTTGGCTACTTCCTAAAACGACACCGACAATAACACAAACTAAACCAACAAAAAGTAAAAATGCACTAAATATACCTATCCTTTTAAGACTTTTTTCCATAATCCAATCCTACTTTCATTTTATCTTTAAATTTACTAACTAACTTGTAAAAATAAATCGGAGCTTCTATAAATACATATTTACTTAAATAATATAAAACATTAAAAGTTAAACCAAATCCTCCTAGTAATAATAAGGCAATTCCTAAAAACTGAAAAGCAGTACCAACATCACTAATAAATAAGAATAAACTAACTATTAAGGTAGATAAACCACTAATTCCTAAAAAAGCACAAAGTCCTAGGACTCCTAGAATTAAGAAAATAAAGAATAAGGTTATTAATGATAATATAACAACAATAGGTATTGAAACATATAATGGTAAAGGTAAGCCCAAAACTGAAAGTAATCCATAATAAATAGCTAGTAATCCATTTTTATTTATTCTCTTTTTTTCGTTTAATTTATTAACATAATACTCAGCATTATAATAAGAACTTAAACCTAAAGGATGACCATATTTTCCTATAACTACATCTTCATCTTCTTTAAGATGTGACATCTTTTTTTCATATTCTTTATTAATTGATTCTCTTTTTTCCTCACTTATATGTTTAATTACATCATTTAATTTTTTAATGTATTCCTGCTTGTTCATCCTTAACCCTCCCATACAATAATAAATCAATTTTTTGCTTATTAATTTCCCATAACTTAGTGTAGTTTGCTAACTTTGATTTACCTTTATTTGTAATTTTATAATATTTTCTTTTTCTACCTTCAAATTCTTTTTCATAACTTGTAAGTAAACCTTTACTTGTTAAACGTCTTAAAATCGGATATAAAGTTGAAATACTTACTTTTATTTCTGTTTGCAATCTTTTTGTTAATAAATATCCATAAATATCTTCATTATTACAAATAGCAAGAACACAAAGTTCTAACATTGAACCATCTTTAAATATATTCATCCTTGTATCCTCCTAGTGATATTATATTGCATATAATATTTAGAGTCAATTAAGCTTTTAAGGAGTTCTTACACACTAAAAAGGAGTCCTAGGACTCCATAATTGTAAATTATAACTCAAATCAAGTATTAATAATCATCGTCGTCGTCAAGAACAAATTCTGAAATATCAGCTTCATCCTTAACAATTAAGTCTTCTTCATCTTCTTCTTCATCTTCGTCTTCGTCATCATCTTTTTCTTTAATAATATCTTCATCTTCAATAATCTCAATATCATCATCATCTTCAGGATAGATTTCATTCATGTCAATATGAACCTTATCAAAAGTGTGACGTAATCTTAAATCCCAAGTATTGCCACCAAGTGTAACGAATCGACCATCAAGAACTAATTGAGTATAAAAATCTGATATTCTCTTTGTTGCTTCTTCTTCAGTTAAACCTGCAACAGTTCTAACATCTTCCCATAACTTAGCAAATTCAATCGCACCTTTTTTCTTAAACATTAATTCATATGCGATTTCTGTTAATGATTTATCTTTTCTCATAAATATTCCTCCTTACATCTTATTAGGTGCATTAACACCAACTAAATTAAGTGCATTTTTTAAGACAATTCTTGTTGATTCAACTAAAGCTAAACGAGAGGTTGATAATTCAATGTTATTTTCATCAACAACTCTACATTCACTGTAGAATGCATGGAAAAGTTGAGCCAACTTATAAGCATAATTAGTAATCCTATATGGTGCACGATCCTTACATGCTTCAACAATAGTAGAAATATAATCATTTAAATGCTTTAATAATTCAATTTCTGCAGGGTTATCTAGTAATTCCAATTTAATATCATCACTTAATGAGATTCCTGCATCACTAGCAAGTTTATTAATCGAACACATTCTAGCATGAGCATATTGAACATAATAGACCGGATTTTCATTACTTTGTTTTGTAGCCAAATCAATATCGAAATCTAGATGTGAAGAAGGTGAACGAGCGACAAAGAAATATCTAATCGCATCAACACCAGCTTCGTCACA